>CALXFE010000006.1 GCA_944387545.1 uncultured Clostridia bacterium
AGTCGCTTAAAAGTTCGTCGGTAACTACGCCTCAGTGGACTTTCACCACAGAGCATTGATATGCCCGTCATACAAAATCAAAGGATTTGCAAAGCAAGCAGCTTTTGCAAACCCTTTGAGAAATAATAAGAAGTCAGAATTCTATAATGAATTCTAATTTTATTTTTGGGTTTTCTTCATTAGCTCCCCTCATTTCGCCCAAACTTGGCCAAGCACATTCATCATAGTAAGAACAATATCTTTTAGCAGAGATGTAATATCCCTCTGTTGAAAAATAAGTTCCTCTTATTGGAACTTGGTTGTTTTTTTCTTCATTAAGGAATCCATACCCTTGAATTTCACGACAGCAACGGCACATTGAATTGGAGAATAAATTTTCTTCGGTTTTTTCCGAAGAAGGTTTTCAATAAAATCTTTATAATCCAACTTTAGACTCCTTTCTTCTTATCTTTTTTTCTGTTTGGTATACTGTCAGAAAAATTCTTTTTTGACAAATATATCAACAGTAAGTGTTATGATTATAACATAGTTTTTATTCATCGTCAAAATTTACATATAATTTATTCGCTTGTATCGTCTTTTTTCATTTTTAAAAATTTATATTCTTCTTCATATATATGCTTTGTTTTTATTTACTTTATCGACAAATTATGATATCATATGTATATGATTTTAATTTCGGAGGTAAATAATGAAAGAAAATGAATTAATTTTAATCTTAGATTTTGGTGGACAATACAATCAATTAATCGCAAGAAGAGTTAGAGAATGCAATGTATATTCTGAAGTTGTACCATACAATATTTCTATCGAGAAAATCAAAGAGAAAAATCCAAAAGGAATTATCTTTACAGGTGGACCTGCAAGTGTTTATGGTGAAGATTCTCCTAAATGTGCAGAAGGCATTTTTGACTTAGGAATTCCTGTTTTGGGAATTTGTTATGGTATGCAACTAATGACCTATACATTAGGTGGAACTGTATCAAGAGCAAATACAAGAGAATATGGAACAACAAAGGTAAATATTGATAACACCTCTTCCCTATTTCAAGGATTTGAAAGAACAAATGATTTCTTAATGAGTCATACAGACTTTGTATCTGAAGTCCCAAGTGGCTTTAAAAATATTGGTTCAACAGACCATTGCCCAAATGCTGCAATGGAAAATGTGGAGAAAAAATTATATGGTATTCAATTCCATCCAGAAGTAAACTTATCTGTTAATGGAACACAAGTAATTAAGAATTTCTTATTTAAGATTTGTGGTTGTTCTGGAGATTGGCAAATTTCTTCTTTTGTAGAAGATAGCATTAAAACTTTAAAAGAAAAAATTGGAGACAAAAAAGCTTTATGTGCCCTATCTGGTGGTGTGGATTCTTCTGTTGCTGCTGTATTATTACATAAAGCAATTGGTAAAAACTTAACTTGTATCTTTGTCGATCATGGTTTGCTTCGTAAAAATGAAGGTGATGAAGTTGAAGAAGTTTTTAAGAAGCAATTTGACATTAATTTAATAAGAGTTAATGCCAAAGATAGATTTTTGGAAAAACTTGCTGGTGTTACAGACCCAGAAAGAAAGAGAAAAATCATTGGAGAAGAATTTATTAGAGTTTTTGAAGAAGAAGCTAAAAAAATCGGTACTGTAGATTTCTTAGTACAAGGTACTATCTACCCTGACGTTATTGAAAGCGGATTAGGAAAAAGTTCTGTTATTAAAAGTCATCACAATGTTGGAGGGCTTCCAGACTATGTAGATTTTAAAGAAATTGTAGAACCTTTAAGAAATCTATTTAAAGATGAAGTTAGAAAAACAGGGTTAGAATTAGGCATCCCAGAGAACTTAGTATTTAGACAACCATTTCCAGGACCTGGATTAGCTATCAGAGTGATTGGTGATATAACAGAGGATAAATTAGAGATCTTAAAAGAAGCAGATAGCATTTTCAGAGAAGAAATTGCAAATGCTGGCCTTCATAAATCAATTAACCAATATTTTGCTGTATTAACAAATCTAAAATCTGTTGGTGTTATGGGTGATGAAAGAACTTATGATTACACAATTGCCCTACGTGCAGTAGAAACAACAGATTTTATGACTGGTGTTTGGAGCAAAATACCTTATGAAATACTAGAAAAAGTTTCATCAAGAATTGTAAATGAAGTAAAACATGTCAATAGAGTGGTTTATGATATTACCTCAAAACCACCTGCAACGATTGAATGGGAATAAAATCGGGATTCTGAAAATTCAACTCAAAAATCCCTACCTTAATATAGTTATATAAAACAAGAGCGTTAGACCTTCGGGTCTAACTTATTTTTTATCAAAAATCGTTTTAAATACACCTTGGTCAATCAGATTTGCAAAAATATTTTTAATAATAATCAATACAATGGGTCCTATTAATAATCCAATAACCCCTGTTATTTTAAAACCTGTATACATAGCAATTAAAGTAAAAATCGGATGAACACCAATATTCTTGCTAACCAATTTGGGCTCTAAAAATTGTCTGACAATTGACATGATGATGAATAAAGTGACAATGGCAATTCCTAGTGATAGGTCACCATTTAAGCCAGAAATAATTGCCCACGGTATCATAACTGTTCCAGAACCTAGAATTGGAAGTGCGTCTACAAATCCAATAAACAAAGCCATTAGCAAAGGATATGGTATATTAAATTTTAAAAAAGTCAATACATATAAACCAACTAGTGAAATAACAAATGAGACCAAGATTAATGTTGTTTCTGCTTTTAAATATCCACCTAATGTTTTAATTAAATCCTTTAAATGTGTACTCAATCTTCTGACCCATGTTTTGGGAAGATGATATTCTATTTGATCTAAGATATAGATTTTGTCAACACATATAAAATACAGAGCCAATATGGTAATTCCAACACATATTGCAATTTCTGGAATTTTCGTAATAATATTTACTAAACCATTTAAAGCATTTTTAAGCCAGTTAGAAACTGTTTGTAAAAAATCTCCAGTTGATTCTTGTACAATATTCAATATTTCATTCGATAACTTTATTTTGTCAAAATCAAATTGTTGTATGAAACTTTGAAGTTGTGTAGAAGCTTTATCAAAGTAATCATTTAAACTTTGGAGTAAGCTAGAAGATTCCGAAAACAAGGTAATGATAATCCATGACAAAATCCCCAAAATAACAATCGTTACGAGAATAAATATCATAATAGAGCTAGTCCTTCTAGTTAAATTGGTTTTTCGCATGATAAATTTTATGCATGGTTCAATTATTAATGAAATAATAAAAGCTATTAAAAATGGCATATAAAAAATAGATAACTTTAATGTTAAATATAAGCCAACTATTAATAATATAACATATACTATATTTTTTATAACTCTTGTCCAATAAGGTATGTTTACAATCATCTCTCCCCTCCTGCATATATATTAAATATATAATCTTTTATCATTTTAAATAAAATTTAATTTCATTATTTATTATATGTATGATAAAATTTTATATACGAAATAAAAAAAGAAAAAACAGTAGAATCAATTTATGTTCTACTGTTTTTACATAGAAATTTATATTTTATTATTCTGCATTTTTGTTTGTATCACAATCACAAACATCCTCAAAAGTAATACAGATTTCTTTATCATCTAATTGGGCTCTATTTTGTGCAATATCTCCTAATGTTAATATACCAATTACTTTTTTATTACTGTCACAAACAGGTAATCTTCTTACTTTATTTGTTCCCATTTTATTTTCTGCATTTGCTATATCTTCATCTTGTTCACAAGTGCATACATTGGTTGACATGATATCACTGACAGGTGTTGATTTTACATCTTTATCACAGGCAATTGTTCTTAAAATAATATCTCTATCTGTTACAATGCCACATAAACAGTTATTGGCATCACAAACAGGTACAGAACCGATATGATTTTGAGACATTAATTTTGCCACTTCATTTATTTTTGTTTCTGCTTTAACACAACAAACTTCTGTACACATACAATCTTTAACTTTCATTTTCTTTACCACCTTTCAAAATTTCTCTTATTTATTTTTTACATTTTTTAAATTTATATTCAAAGTTTATTTTGAAAAATTGGTAAAATTTTCTTTTTTTAATACTCATAAATATCATATAATGGTTGATAATTTCTAGGCATAATTGGTGGTCTCATTGGTGGACGTTGTGGACGGTTATGTGGTGGTCTTGGTGGAAAATTGTTATGACGCCTTCTCAATAATTCTCTGATTAATAATATTTTGATTAAATCTCTCAAATTATTATTTCTAGGAGTTCTTCTAGTTTCTATATCTGTATTTGGATTTTCTGCATTTCGATTTTTTGTATCTTGCTTTTCAGAATTTTTCTTTTGAATTTCCTCTTTTGCCATCTCGTTTCTATTTTGCGTTCTATTTGTATTTGTTGTAGAAACTGTATTTCCTAAATTGATATTGACATTAATCTGATTATTATCTTCTATTGCTGCATAAATTTCATCTGTCATTTGCTCAATTTCTTTCCTACTATTTGCTCCCATATTTTCTTCACATGCTTTTTTAACCATCGGATATATAATTTTATATATTTCCGGATAAAAGTCTTCTAAATCGTTTTTCATATTTACTTGAGATGGGTTTGGATATCCATTTGGATACATTTGATTTTGATTCATATTTGTCATATTGGGATATCCTAAAACACTTCTTATGTACTCTTCATATTGGTTATCATACATATCTAAATTCCTCCTTATTTATTTTATACAAGATATGTTGATAATCTCTAAAAGGTGCATAAAATTTAACATTTTCATGATTTTGTGGTATAATTATATTGATATACAAAAAAGGCTATTAAAGGAGGTCAACCATATGACTTACAAGGAAATTTTCAACGAATGGACTGAGGACTTACCTCATCGGAGGAAAGTTCAGGTTGCAGAAGAACTTTTGCTTATTTCAGGAAATAAGGATTTAACTCCTGAAGAGCAAAAGAAAGTAGAAGAGGCTAAAAAATATCTTCTACAACGTGATTAAGTAGCCTGTAGAACAAAGCGACCTGAGTTTTCAGGTCGCTTGATCCATTTAACTTTCTAACGTTTATAATTATCATCGTTAATTTCTTTATTTTAAATTTCTTACTAAATCTTTAAATTGATTTCCTCTATCTGCAAAGTCTTTAAACATATCAAAACTAGCACTAGCAGGAGAAAATAGAACAACATCTCCACTTTTTGCATTCTTTTTTGCAATCGGAATCGTTTCTTCCAATGTTTCACACATATAAATAGATAGATTCTTATTTTCTTTTTCCAGTTCTTCTTTGACAACATCATAAATTTTCCCTGCTGTTTGACCAATTAAAATTAATGTTTTTACTTTATCCATAATTGGTTTTGCAAGCGGTGTATAATCTAATTTTTTGTCATACCCCCCAGCAATTAAAACAATATTTTCCTTAAAAGCATTCAATCCAGATAAAGTTCTAGATGGTGAAGAACTTGCAGAATCATTATACCATTTTACACCATCTATTTCTTCTACAAATTCAATTCTATGTTCTACAGGCTTAAATTCTTTTATGGCTTTGACCGCAGTTTCTATGTCAACTAAACTTGCTGTTGCAGCAATCGCTGTTGCAATATTTTGATAGTTATGATTTCCTCTTAAAATGACATCTTCAGTATTTAAAATATGTTTTCTGACTTTATCATTACATTCTTTTATAACATCTTCATCAACGATATATCCATTATCTAATTTTGTTTGACTGCTAAAGAAAACAACTTTTCCTTTTGCTTCTTTTGCACATTCTCTTGTAATTTCATTATCATAATTCAAAACTAAAATGCCGTTTTCGTCTTGATATTTAAAAATATTTTTCTTAGCGTCAATATATTCTTGATAATCTTTATGAATATTTAAATGGTTTGGTGTTATATTAGTAATAACAGCAATCTGTGGACTAACTTCCATTCCCATTAATTGAAAACTACTTAATTCCAAGACAACCATATCTTCAGGTGTTATTTCTGATAGTTTTGTAAATAATGGTGTTCCAATATTTCCTCCTAAAAATGTTTTGTATCCTGCTTTTTGTAATATGCTATTTATTAAACTGGTTGTTGTTGTTTTTCCATCACTGCCAGTTACACCAATCATTTTTGCTGGACACATTTGCATTAATAATTCTATTTCTGTTGTTACCAATGCGCCTCTATTTGCTTCTTCTACTAATTCAGGTTTCGTTGGTAAACAGCTAGGAGAACGAAAAATGACATTAAAATTTTTTAGATGTTGCATGCAATCTTTTTCAAAATGAATCATAAATCCAAAATTGGTAATTTTTTCAATAATATTTCTAGGAATTTGGTTATATTCTCTTTCATCAAATATGGTTACATTTGCTTTTTTTGCATATAAATAGTCCAAAAGAGGTAAATTGCTAACACCTAATCCTATGATAGCCACTTTTCTGTATCTTATGTAATCATTAAATTCATTTAATTTCTCATTGATATAATTCATTTGTCAATCCTCCCAAAATCTTAATCGTATTAATATGATATTCATTCTTCTATTTTTGTTTTACATACATTTTTACATACATGTTATTTATATACTTGGTATTATATATCAAATATATAAAAAAAACAAATAATGGGTGAATATTTTTTATGATTTCGTGCAAAATAGTAATATACTTTGAGGAGGTGCTTTGTATATGAGTAAGAAAAATAAAGAAAACAAGAATAACAACAATTCAAATAATCAAAACAAAAATAATGAAAGACAAAATAATAATAACAAATAGCAAATCAAAGAGACAATTAGAATATCGTTCTGATTGTCTCTTTATCTTTTATTCTCTAGAAAAATTAACTTTTGTCTAGACCCTATTGGAATTTTTTTGTATGTAAATAGTTACATTATTTAGTTCCAAATATTCTGTCTCCAGCATCACCTAATCCTGGGACAATATACCCTTTATCATTTAATTTTTCATCAATACATGCTGTATAAATTTTTACATCTGGATGTTCTTTCTTTAATCTTTCAATACCTTCTGGTGCAGATAAGATAGATAAAAATTTAATTTTCTTAACACCATCTTTTTTTAGCATTTGAATCGTATCTGCTGCTGAACCACCTGTTGCAAGCATTGGGTCTAAGATAATCGCTTCTCTTTTGGCAATATCTTTTGGCATTTTATAATAATATTGAACTGGTTCTAAAGTTTCTTCATTTCTATATAATCCAATATGACCAATTTTTGCATTTGGTACAATTTTTAGTAATCCGTCTAACATGCCTGTTCCTGCTCTTAAAATTGGTACAAATGCATAATTATCTTCATCTAATACTTTAGCTTTCATTTTACAAATTGGTGTTTCAATTTCTGTTTCTTTTAATTTTGCATCTTCTAATGCATGATAACATAATAAGGTTGCTATCTCCCCTATAATTTCTCTAAATTCTTTTGTTCCTGTCTTTTTATCTCTAATAATTGATAATTTGTGTTCTACTAAAGGATTATTTAATACAGTTACATTGTTGTCTGTATCCTTTTTTATTTCTTCCATTACATTTGCCTCGCTTTCATATTTGATTTCTTTTTCGTTTGTCTCGTTTGAATCTTTATTTTCTGTTTTGTTATCATCATCTTCTTTTTCATCTGGTAATAATAAATTTAGTAAGATACCAATAATAGCTGCTAAACTCATTCCAGAAATCGTTACAGATAAATCTCCATGTACAATTGAGATTGCTGCGCCTCCTAATCCTAGTACCAACATGGTAGATGCAACCACAATATTTTTAGATTTTCCAAAATCAATTTTATTTTCAATTAATACTTTTAAACCATTTACAGAAATAAATCCATATAATAGTAAAGATACACCACCTAAAACAGCATTAGGAATGGTTGATACTAGTGCTGTAAATTTTCCTAAAAATCCTAAACATACAGCAATAATTGCTGCTAATCCAATAACCCATACAGAGGCTACTTTTGTCATTCCTACAACAGATGTATTTTCACCATAAGTTGTATTTGCAGGTCCTCCTAAAAATCCTGCTACAAATGTTGCTAAACCATCACCTAATAAGGTTTTGTCTAATCCTGGATTTTTTAATAAATTTTTTCCTATAATTGTACTTAATGCTGTATGGTCACCAATGTGTTCTGCAATTGTAACCAAAGAAATTGGTACAATGGTTAATAATGCTGAGAAGTTAGGTGTATAATTTAAAAATGGTATCACAAAACTTGGCATACTGAAAAATCCTGCTTCTAATACTGGTGCAAAATCAACTAATCCAAAACAAATTGCTGAAACATATCCTACAACAATTCCAACTAAGAATGGAATAATTTTTAAGAATCCTTTTCCTCTTACCATAACAACTGCTGTTGTTAAAAATGTAATTAAGGCAACTGCTATACATCTCCAATCAAATTGTGTTTCAGTTCCTAATCCTACTTGCGAAATGGCACTTGGTGCTAAGCTTAATCCAATAATCATAATCATTGGTCCAATAACAACTGGTGGTAGTAATTTATCTATCCATTTTTTACCTATAAAATGAATAATGATAGCAAAAAGAACATAGACAAGTCCTACTGCCATAACGCCAACCATAGCACCTGAAATGCCACCTTTTACATAAGCTGCTGCTAGTGGTGCAATAAATGCAAAAGAACTTCCCAAATATACTGGTGATCTTCCTTTTGTACATAAGATGTAAATGAGTGTTCCAATTCCTGATGTTACCAATGCAACTGGGATGGTAAGAACCGTTTCGCCTGCTGCTGTATTTACCATAATCGGAACCAAAATGGTTGCTCCAAACATAGCAAAAACATGTTGTAAAGCTAAGATAATCCATTTACCAATAGATGGCTTTTCATTTACATCTAATAGTAATTTTTTTGTTTGTTCCATTCGAACGCCTCCTTTTATTTTCTTAGTAAGTATATTGATTTATCAACGCGAAAAATTGCTTGCAATTTTTCTATTCAATATTATTTTTTATTATATAGAATCTTTTACTTTCTACATAATAAAAAATATCAATTCGAAAAGAATTGATATAAACACTTACTTTATTAATTTAAAAATTAGGAATGCTAAATAAACAATATTTCTATTGATATTACTTGCTTTTAATCTTGTAATATTTTTCGCAAATTTTGTCATTTTTCTACACCCTTATTTACTATATACTATTAGAGAAAAAGTTGCAATAGAAAATTACATTTTTTTAAGATTTTTATTAAATTTACTACTCAAACTATATAAGTTCGAGTAGTAAATAAAAAAACAAGTTCATCTTCCTGACTTAAGTTAATAGATTTATCTTCCTCTTTCATATTTTAATATTTCGCCAGTTACAGCACTTATTTCGTAATCATATTCAAAATAATTGTAGTAAAACTCTATCTCGTAAGTAGCCAAATTATAATCTACATCTAATTCCACTTTACTAAATGTTACATCATTACTAGTTAATCCTGCATGTTCTAGAACAATTTCTTTAGCTTTTTGTGTTCCAATATATTTGTCACTAGTAATTGTATTATTATTGACGATATTATTATTAATCGTATTATTATTGACATTATTACTATTACTATTGCTATTATTTAGCGATAAATAGTCTTCTTTATAAGCAACAACTTGTTTAGTGGCAACATCAATACTTAATTCATATTCTTTTTCATTATCATAAAAATAAACATCATAAACCGTAATACCATTTTCTCTATCAATCTTAATTCTTGTGAATGTTACTTCATCATGAGACTTGCCAACTCTTTGTAAAGCAATATTTCT
Organism: uncultured Clostridia bacterium; assembly: GCA_944387545.1. Lineage (GTDB taxonomy): Bacteria > Bacillota > Clostridia > TANB77 > CAG-508 > CAG-269. Next base: position 9,851 of record CALXFE010000006.1, read on the forward strand.
AGCTTCTTCCTCAGTCATAGAAACCGTAGTATTTTCACTAATATTAATATTATCTCTAATATCTTTTTCAAAATTGCGTACTCTTCCGCTGTTATAATTTACATCAACTTCATATTCATAAACATCATCATAAAAACGTATTTCGTATTCTCTATCTCCTCGATCTTTATTAATAGATAAAATCGTAACATCACTTTCTACTACATTTGCATATTCTATGGCAATATTTTTTGCTTCCTCTTCTGTAACAGTTTCTCTAAAAGCAAAAGTATATACACATATTCCAATAATTCCTAAAACTAATACTACTGTAATAATAACACTATAAATTTTCCAATTCTTCATAATTTTTACTCCTCCTATATATTATATTTTTCTCTTTTTGTATAAGTTGTATGTAATAATCTTTCTGCAATTTCGCTTCCTGGTTTCTCTAAGAAATCTTTATATAATTTTTTCATAACAGGATTTTCATGTGATTTTCTAACAATACTTCTTTCATCAATTGTATATAAGGCATCTGCCCTTAATTTTCTAACATCTACTTCTGCTCTTACTTTAGAACTCTTAATTGGTTGACCACCACCCATGATACAACCTCCTGGGCAAGCCATAATTTCAACAAATTGATAATTCACTTTACCAGATTTGATTTCTTCTAATATCGTTCTGGCATTTGCTAAACCACTTGCCGCAACAACATTAATGTCTTTTCCTGCAATGTTGATGCTTGCTCTTTTGATACCTTCTCCCCCTCTTACTTGTTCAAAATCGATCTTAGGTAAGTCTTTTCCTGTTAAGGTATCTTGTGCTGTTCTTAATGCTGCTTCCATAACACCACCTGTTGTTCCAAAAATAGCTCCTGCACCACTTGCTTCTCCCATAGGGCTGTCAAAATTGCTATCTTCTAGTTTTTCGAATTCGATGTTAGCTTGTTTTATCATTCTTGCTAATTCTCTAGTTGTAATAACATTATCCACATCATATAAGTTATCTTCCTTCATTTCTGGTCTTTGTCTTTCAAATTTCTTTGCAATACATGGCATAACAGAAACCATATAAATTTTTTCTGGATCCATTCCTTCTCTATTAGCATAATATGTTTTTAAAATAGCGCCAAACATTTCGTGAGGTGATTTACAGCTAGATAGATGTGGTAATAATTCTGGATAATTCATTTCTATATATTTTACCCAGCCTGGGCTACAAGATGTAATCATTGGTAAATTATCATTTTTTGTAAATCTTTCTATAAATTCATTTGCTTCTTCCATAATGGTAAGGTCAGCACCTGTATTTGTATCAAATACTTTGTCAAAGCCTAAACGTTTTAATGCAGTAACCATCTTTCCAACTACATTTGTACCAATTGGCATACCAAATTCTTCTCCAAGAGCAACTCTAACAGCTGGAGCTGTTTGGACAATAACGGTTGTATCTGGGTCTTTCAATTTTACCCATACATCATTAATGGTTTCTTTTTCATGTAAAGCACCTGTTGGACATGCTTCTATACATTGCCCACAAAATGTACAGTTAACATCATTTAAACTATGGTCTCCCACGGTTGATATACATGATTCAAACCCTCTATTAATACAATCAATCGCACCGATTTTTTGTACATTTTTACATGCTGCAACACATCTTCTGCATAAAATACATTTATTAAAATCTCTGACAATTGATGGAGATAAATCATCAATTGTATGTTCTGTTCTTTCTCCTTCAAATTCAATGTTTAAAACATTAAATTTTGTGGCTAATGCTTGTAATTCACAATTTCCTGAACGTGTACAGGTCAAGCAATCTTTTGCATGGTTTGAAATTATTAAATCTAAGATAACATGTCTTGCTTCTAATACGTTTGGTGTATGTGTATGTACAACCATCCCTTCTTCTACGGTTTGGATGCAAGAGGTTGCAAAGCCTCTTCTCCCTTCTACTTCTACAATACACATTCTGCAATCTCCCACTTCATTGATGTCTTTTAAAAAGCATAATGTTGGGATATCAATTCCTGCTTTTTTAGCAGCATTTAAGATTGTCGTTCCTTTAGGTACTGTTATTTTTTGATTGTCAATTGTTAAATTAACCATTTCTTTTTCCATATTAATCTTCTCCTTAACTCATTTAAAATGATTTGCATATAGGTGGTCTGTCCCTTTTGGACAAAAAATGTCCAATTTGGCACGTCCCTAATTGCCTATTGCATGGAATGGACAACTTGTTATACATGTACCACATTTGATACATTTTTCTTGGTTGATAATTCTTTTGTCTCTTCCTGAACCATCAATTGCATTTACTGGACAGTGTTTTTGACATAAGCCACAGCCTTTACATTTTTCTTCATTAACTGTGATTTTTGCCATTGCCTTACATTCTAATGTTCTACATTCTTTTTGAATAGCATGTTGTCTAAATTCTTCTCTAAAATATTTCATCGTGCTAACAACTGGATTTGGTGCTGTTTGACCTAATCCACAAATACTTGCTTTTTGAATATTTGCTGCTAGTTTTTCTAGTTTATAGATATCTAATTCTTCTCCTTCTCCATTACATAATCTTTCTAATATTTCTAGCATTCTTTTTGTTCCAATTCTACAAGGTGTACATTTACCACAACTTTCACTTACTGTAAAATCTAGATAGAATTTTGCTAAGGCTACCATACATTTGGTATCATCCATAACAATCAATCCACCTGACCCCATCATTGAGCCAATCTCTTTTAAAGATTCATAATCAATAGGTGTATCTAAATGTTCTTTTGGTATACATCCTCCTGAAGGTCCACCTGTTTGGGCAGCTTTAAAATCTCTTCCATTTGGAATTCCGCCACCAATGTCATATATAATTTCTCTTAGGGTTGTTCCCATAGGTACTTCTACTAATCCTATATTGTTTACATTTCCACCTAAAGCAAATACTTTTGTTCCCTTTGAGGTTTCTGTTCCAATTGAAGAATACCATTTGGCTCCTTTTAGGATAATTTGAGCAATATTGGCATAAGTTTCTACATTGTTAATTAATGTTGGTTTTCCCCATAATCCTGATTGTGCTGGATATGGTGGTTTAACTCTTGGCTGTCCTCTTTTTCCTTCAATAGATTCTAATAGTGCTGTTTCTTCACCACAAACAAAAGCACCTGCACCTAGTCGAATTTCAATATCAAAACTAAAATCTGTGTCAAATATATTTTCTCCTAATATTCCATATTCTCTTGCTTGGTCTATGGCTATTTGTAATCTTTGAACTGCAATTGGATATTCTGCTCTTACATAAATATATCCTTTATTTGCCCCAATAGCATATCCTGCAATTGCCATAGCTTCTAATACAGAATGTGGGTCTCCCTCTAAGATACTTCTGTCCATAAAAGCGCCTGGATCACCTTCATCTGCATTACAAACCACATATTTTTGGTCTCCTTCAGAAGCCTTCGTAAGTTCCCATTTCTTACCTGTAGGGAAACCTGCACCTCCTCTACCTCTTAAGCCAGATTCTTTTACAACATCAATGACCTCATCTTGTGTCATTTCTTTTAATACTTTTTCCAATGCTTTATATCCATCAAATGCTATGTATTCATCAATTTCCTCTGGATTCACAACACCGCAATTTTTAAGCGCAATTCTTTTTTGTTTTTTATAAAAATTTAATTCATCTAGGCTATTGACAACGGTTCCATCAATATCTTTGCAAAGTAATCTTTCTACTCTTTCGCCTTTAACAATATGGGTATCAATAATTTCTTCGCAATCCTCTGGTGTAACCAAAGCATAGAAAGTATCTTCTGGTCTAATAATAACAATAGGTCCTTTTGCACAAAGACCAAAACAACCCGTTTTAATAACTCTTACATTATTTATATTTTTCTCTTTCAAAATTTTTCTAAAATTTTCTAATATTTCAGGTGATTTTGAAGAAGTACACCCTGTACCATGACAAACCAAAATATGTTTTTCTCTGGTATCTGCTTTTGTATTTACTCTTAAATCTAATTCTTTTCTTTTTTCCTCTCTTATTTTGTGAATTTCTTCTAGACTTTTCATACCTTCCTCCTTTGGGGACGTGCCAAATTGGACATTTTTTGTCCAAAAGGGACAGACCTCTATTTTTCTATTATCATTTTTGATAATTTTGCTAAATTCTTAGATAATCCTATAATTTTTCATCTATTTCTCCTTTTGGTTTATAATTTCATCTAACACTTCATCTAATTTTTTAACAGTAGCTTTTCCATACACCTCACCATTTACGGTAAATACTGGTGCTAATCCACATGCGCCAACACATCTAGTTTCTTCGATAGAAAACAACCCATCTTTTGTTGTTTCACCTGATTCGATTTGTAATCTTTCTTTTAATCTGTCCATAATTTTTTGAGAACCTTTTACATAACATGCCGTTCCCAAGCATACTGCAACATTATATTCTCCTTTAGGTTTTAGGGTAAATCTCGAATAAAAAGTTATGACTCCGTAAATCTCTGCCATTGGAATATTTAAAAATTCTGAAAGTTCTATTTGTGCATTTTTTGGAATATATCCATAATGTTCTTGTACCTCATTTAACATTTGAATCAAATTATCTTTAATTGGTAAATATTCGTCAAACAATTTTTGTATAAATTCATCCCTTTTAGGAGTACCACATTGACATTTGTTTTCGCTCATTTTAATACCTCCTCGTATATATTATTGCGTAACTACATAGATTATATCAGACTGACTTTTTTTATACAAGTTTTTTTCTGTTTTTGTATTGACATTTTTGTCGAAAAATGTGAAAATTTAATTATGAAGTTTATGAAAGGGGGATTTCATTATGGGATATTATGATTATTATTCTTCTTATCCTAATTATTATGATTACGGGTATACAGCTACAGATTCATCAGTTTTTACTGCAATATGGGCTGTTTTAGGAGCTTTTATAGGTATTATTCTTATTTTTGCTTTAGTAGTTGCTATTTTGCAAATAGCTGGAATGTGGAAAGTTTTCACAAAAGCTGGTGAAAAAGGATGGAAATGTATTATACCAATTTATAACTTGGTAATTCTATTTAGAATTTCTGGACTTTCACCATGGATTATATTTGGATACTTAGCTGGATTTATTCCATTTGTAGGATGGCTTGTATGTTTAGGTATTACTATTTACCAATGTAATTCTTTAGCAAAATCATTTGGAAAGGATGTTGGTTATACGATTGGATTATTATTCCTACCAACTATTTTCTATATGATTTTAGGATTTGGAAAAGCAGAATATGTTAAAAATGCAAATGTTTCAACTGCAAACACATACCAAGGTGATGGAGTTGTAAATATTTCAGAAAAACCAAAAGATGAAGCACCTACAAATAATGATGAAGATAATGCTAATTTATAAAAATGTCGAATTTTGTAAATAAAAAATAGAGGTAAAACCCTCTATTTTTTTGACTATTCTAGTATTTTATGGTATAATTAAGTTTAAGAATTGCAAAGATTTGTTGTGTTTTTTCATCGGAGAAAGGAGTGATCCCGATGAGCAAGTATCTATATTGTAAGGTTATGACAGCCAACTCAAATTGTTTGTATAAAAAGTTAGATTTAACAGCTGATGAGACAGCACAACTCAAAAAAATGGGCATATATTGTGTTCCATCAGATGATGGTAGCCAAATGGTGGGGATTTTCCAGTTGAGAGCATTGTTCTCAAGATAAATCTTCACTTGTAACTCTGTAAACCCTACACAGCAAATCATATAAATTCCCCTTGGAAATTTCCAAGGGCTTTTTTATTGTATAGGAAAAATCGATTTTTTATCATTTACGTAATTATTCTGCAATTAATTTCTCCAATTCCTTTATCTTATCACGTAACTCAGCAGCTTTTTCAAATTCCATTTCAGCTGCATATTTTAGCATTTCATCTGTTAGTTTTGTAATGGTATCTTTAATATCTTCTTCTTTTTCTAGTTTGTATTCTACTCCAATATCATCTGTAATTGTAACTCTGATAGAATCACGCACAGATTTTCTAATTGTTTTTGGTGTGATATGATGTTCTTTATTGTATGCTTCCTGAATTCTTCTTCTTCTATTGGTTTCTGAAATGGCTTTTTCCATACTTTCTGTTAATTCATCTGCATACATGATAACCGTACCATCTGTATTTCTTGCCGCTCTTCCAATTGTTTGAATTAAAGACCTTTCTGAACGCAAGAAACCTTCTTTATCTGCATCTAATATAGCAACCAACGATACTTCTGGGATGTCTAACCCTTCTCTTAATAAATTTATACCAACTAAAACGTCAAATTCTCCTAGTCTCAAATTTCGGATAATTTCCATTCTTTCTAAAGTTTTTGTATCAGAATGCATATAATTTACTTTTATATCTAATCCTTTTAAATAATCTGTTAAATCCTCTGCCATTTTTTTGGTTAACGTTGTTACTAAAACTCTCTCATTTTTTTCTACTCTGATACGAATTTGTTCTAGTAAATCATCAATTTGATTGGTTACTGGTTTTACTTCTATTTTAGGGTCTAATAATCCCGTTGGTCTAATAATTTGTTCTACAACATTTTCTTTGCTGTGTTCTTTTTCATAATCTCCTGGTGTTGCACTAACAAATATTACCTGATTTAATTTCTTTTCAAATTCTTCAAATGTTAAAGGTCTATTATCAAATGCAGAAGGTAATCGAAATCCATATTTGACCAAAGATTCTTTTCTTGAATGATCTCCATTATACATTGCTCTTACCTGTGGAATTGTTGCATGGGATTCATCTATCAATAATAGGAAATCTTTTGGAAAATAATCAAATAAGGTGTATGGTGGGCTTCCTGGTTTTCTCCCACTTATATGTCTAGAATAATTTTCAATTCCTGAACAAAATCCCGTTTCTTTCATCATTTCGATGTCAAAATTGGTTCTCTCTTCTATTCTTTGTGCTTCAATTAATTTATTATGATCTTTAAAATATTTGACTCTTTCTTCTAATTCTTCTTCTATAGTGGTAATCGCTCTTTCCATTTTGTTCTTTGTCGTAACATAGTGAGATGCTGGAGAAATTAACACATGCCTTCTGTTTCCGATAGTTTTTCCAGTTAATGGATTGATTTCTACTAGTTTTTCAATTTCATCTCCCCAAAATTCTACTCTGATAGCAGATTCTGATTGGTCAGATGGATAGATCTCAACAATATCACCTTTTGCTCTAAAAGTTCCCCTTTTAAAGTCAATTTCATTTCTTGTATATTGCATTGTAATCAATTTTCTTAAGACCTCATCTCTTCCCTTTTGCATTCCTGGTCTTAAAGATAACATCATTTCTTCATAATCTTCAGGATCCCCTAAACCATAGATACATGATACAGATGCAACAATAATAACATCTCTTGTCTCAAATAAGGATAATGTTGCAGAATGTCTTAATTTGTCTATTTCATCATTGACAGATGAGTCTTTTTCTATATATGTATCTGATTGTGGAATATAACTTTCTGGTTGATAGTAATCATAGTATGACACAAAATACTCCACGTTGTTCTCTGGGAAGAATTCTTTGAATTCTGAATAGAGTTGTCCAGCTAGTGTTTTGTTATGTGCTAACACCAATGTTGGCTTCTGAACTTGCTGTATTATGTTAGCCATTGTAAAGGTCTTTCCAGAACCTGTAACACCTAGAAGCGTCTGATATTTCTTACCTTGTTTAATTCCTTCACTTAACTGTTTTATGGCAACTGGTTGATCTCCAGTTGGCTTATATTCTGAATGTAATTTAAACATTTGTTTTCTCCTAAATTTATATTTTTTTATGATGATTTTTAGTCTACATAAATGTTATTTTGTGCAATTACACGAATTTGACTCACCTATTTTGAATTTTCTGACAAAGCAACACAAAATAACACAAACTAGCATTGTTCTAGGAAATTATAGCATAATTTAATACAAAAAACAAGATAGCAATTTAAGCTATCTTGCAAAATTCGTGTAAGATTTTTAAATCTTTTATATAATCTTCTAAAGCAATTATATAGTCCACTTCTTCTGAAAAATCATATTCTTTCTTTTTTGGAATTACCTCATCAATATATGGTTCTAATTCCTCTAAACAATCTTCTATTATTTCTTTGTTATCGCCATATATATCAACTGTAATTAATTCTTTTGAATGTCCCATCATTTTTGAAACTGCCTTTGGGCTAAAATCATTCTTTAATAATAAAGTACAATATGTTCTTCGTAAATCGTGCCATTTAATATCAGGTAAATTATTATCTTTTAATAATTGCTTAAAATGAGTAGATGCGTAACTCCTACTTCTTGGTCTTCCAAGATTAGAACAACAGATATATCCCAAATCTTGAAAACCATACTGCTTTTTATTTTGATACCTTTTCTTGTTTTTATTATATTTTTCTTTTTCTTTTAAAATTTCTTCAAAAACATAGTCAGGTATAATTAATTCTCTATTGCTAGATTCTGTCTTTGTTGGTATTTCTTGTTTCGTATATGTTTTAGGTGCAAAATCTTTTTTGTTAGAATTAGCTTTTATTCCTAATTGCCTTTGAATTTTGAGTGTTTTGTGTATGTAGTCTATGTCTTCATATTTTAAGCCATTAATTTCGCCTCTTCTTAATCCCATTAGGACAGCAAATATTACTTGCATATGTATTCTTGTGTTTTCACTTGCTTTTACTAAAATTTTTACTTGTTCTAAAGATAGTGTTTTTGTACTATCAACATTTACAATCCATGTATTTTTTTTCTTATCTTTTTTGGATACATTTGAAGTTGGATTTTTTATTAGTAATTTTTTATGTACTGCATAATCTAAAGATGTTTTTAATACTGTTTCTATAAGCCTAATTCCTGTTGTAGTCGATTTAGATGCAAATTTATAAACAGATTTAATATTTTTTCTATTGATACTTGTTAAATACATATTCCCTAAAACTGGTATAATGTATTTATTTATAGCATTAGAATATGCTACATAAGAATCATTAGTAATATTAGGTTTTTTAACTTTTTCTAGCCAAAAAATCATAAAAGGACCAACTTTAATTTTGGTATTAATTATATATGTTCCATTAGTAAGATCTGCAATAACATTATTTCTCTCTTTGTTAGCCTCTGTTTTTGTTTTAAATCCTGATTTCTGTTTAACTTTCTCGTTTTCATCTGACATCTTTAAAACTATTCTAAATCCATACTTTCCTTCAATGTGCATTACAGGTTTTACTTTCCAATCAATATATTGTTCTCCTATTATTTCATCAATATTCAATTAATATCATTCCTTTTTCTTAAAGTTCTTATTCATAAATTTATTAATTTTTTCACTTTCATCCATTATGTCGCAGTATAACTCAAATGTAGTTTGGATAGAAGCATGACCTAACAAACCAGAAATTTTTTGAAGTACAACACCTCTTTCTAATAATATCGTGGCAAACATATGTCTTAAAGAGTGAACTGTGATGCAAGGTAAATTATTTTTGTTACATATCTTTGTAATATAATTATTTAATGCTGAAAAAGCATGAAAGCCACCATTTTCTTTACAACTAACTAAATCGTTATCAATAAATTTAGAGTTTATTCTTTTTAAATTTTCTATATACTCTTTTCTTATCTCTAATTCATTAATAATAATTTTTGGAACTTTTATAATTCTATAACTATTATTTGTTTTAGGTCTTTTTGTACCTAATGAATATTCTTCAATCTTAAAACCTATTTTATCCATTTCATCACTTAATCTACTACAGGTTGTTAATTGTCTACTAATTTTTAGTGTCTGTTTATCTATATTGAAATCAGAAAATTTTAATGCTAAAATTTCACCTTTTCTCAATCCACAAAATATACCTAGTAATATTTCTAAATACCAGTTTCCTTCAGAAACTAATCTCAAAAATTTCTTTAACTCTTTTTTATTGAAAACTACAACCTTTGCTTTTTTCCTTTTATATGCTTTAGTTCCTTCTACAGGATTTATATTAATAAATCCATCCTCTATAGCATCTTTAAAAGCAATATTTAATAATTCTCTTGATTTGTTTGGAGCTGATTCACATATTTTAGATGTTTTTTTTATTAAAATGTCTAAATAATCTATATTTATGTATTTTAATAAAATATCTTCTTCAATATTAGGAAATATAAGATCATATAGTACATAAGCTCCCAACATTTGAGTTGTATTTTCTATTCTAATTGAATAAATATTTTCAAACCAATATATTAAATATCTTTTTAGAGTTACTTTATTTTTGCCCTCTATAATAGTTTTAGAAACACTTCTTTCAAATTCTTCTGCCATTTTGAAATAGCTCTCTTCTGCTTCTTTTTCACTCTTAAAGCCTCCCTTTTTTCCATATTTAATAGAATGATCTGGAAGCAATGTTTTTGTCCTATGATACCAAGAGTTTCTTTCAAAGAAAGCTACTTTCTTTTTTTTCATTTTTGATTTATCCCCTCCTTATTCAGACATACTTTGTATCCAGTTATTAAAAGATTGAATTGGAATTTTATATATAGTACCTATTTTTATTACTTTAAACGGTTCACCAGTCTTTTGTACTTCTTTTAAATATTCATAAGCTCTACTTCGACCAATTCCTAAAATATTTTGTATATCTTTTACATTATAAAACTTCCTTTCTTTAAAAATTATATCTTCCATTGGATACCTCCGTTATTATATTTTCATTTTAAATTTTTTTCTATTTGAGAAAAAAATTTAGATAGTATTTGCTTTTTTTAATAAATCATCTAAACTATATACTTGTGGAATAACATCAATTTCTTTTATAATTTCATTTGCTGTAATTTCATTTGCACTATTCTTAATTAAATATAATCCAATTTTTGCGTATGCTATATATACTTGTTTCTCTTGCTCAATTACTTTATCCATTTCCATAGATAAATTCTCAATAGAGATTTTTTTTGATTGAGCTTTTAAATTTAAAAAGGCTTTCCTTATATATTTTTTACATTCTCTCTTATTCATTTAAACCTCCATAATAAAAAAGCCAGATGCTCTGACTTTTTTGAATTTAATTATTTAATCCATATTAGTATTTGAGAAAAAAATTTAGCTCAAAAACTAATCTTTAATATTTTCATCTGCCTGTTTTCCAACAATTAAAATACAATGTAATACAAGTGCAACAATAGCACCTAGCATCATACCTGCTATAAATAATAATATACTCACTTTACTACACCTCTTTTAAATTTCTACAAATGTTATATCATTTTCTCTACAAAGATGAATTATCATTGCTAGTTCTCTTTCACTCATTCCAAGTATTGTAAAAACATTCATTAATAAAATATCCATACTTTTATTTCTAATGTCTTGAATCAATTTATAGTAAGCATCTGTATTTTCACCTGGTGTTGAAATATATATTTTTCCTAGTTCTATTCTGTCTTCACAAAACTTTCTAATTATTTTCATTTGTTTCTCTCTTGAATTATATGAATTGACAACATAACAATTTGCTTTTCCAGAAATAGCTTTTTCTATTATTTCATTATTTCTTTCTATGTTTTCATATAATTCTTCTACTTCATTAGGTTCATAAAGATCATAAATTAATTTCATTTGCTCTGAAAAATTTTTATGATTTACTTTTACTTTCATTTTATATAGTAAATCCAATGTTATAGTAGCATAAGCTATCCCTTGCTTTTTTGTAATCATTTTCTATTTCTCCTCTTACTACACTTTAATATACATAGGGAAATCATGTGGTTTTAATAAATTCTTTGTATCAAATTCATAACATTTTTTCTTTTCATTATATATATAAGCACTACTACACCACTTTCTTAAATCTTGATTTCCTATACTAGAATGTTTTGATAACTCTTTTGCTGCTTGTTCATGCTTTTTTTTCATATCTATAAAATCTGTGTCTTTTTTATTTTTTCTTTTTGTATATATTAACTCTTTTTGAGTTTCTCTCCTTTGTATCAAATTATCTTTCTTTCGTTTTTCCTTTTCTTCTTTATATCTTTCGTCTTTTCTTAAAATCTTTGAAATATAGCTAACGGATGTATTTATGATTTGTGCTATTTCTGTTAAATTTTTCTTTTTTTCAAAATATAACTCATTAATTGTAGCAATTTTATCCATTATTCGCTCCCTTCATTGATTTTGGTTCAAAAAGTGTTTACATATTTCTTTGCACAGTTTTTCTATATAGACATATCTAGAATTTGCCTATATTGATTTTTTTATTAACATATAGTATAATTAAACGGAATTTAAAAAGGGGAAAGTTCAGTTATACTATATGTTATGTGTCTGTTAGAAACATTGTGTAATTTGTTTTTGTTTCTAATTATCTGCATTATAAATTCCAAACTTTTTAAAGTCAATAAGTATTAGTTAAAAACGCTTGTAACACATTTTAACTTTGCCTTGCTTTTATGTTTTTAACAAAAAGGAGTTCATTATGGATGAAAATGCTTATATTCAGGACATTATATCTGGTCTTGGATTAGCCTTAAACGAAAAAAATAATAGTGAAATAATCATAAATTATCCTATAAAATACGATAAAAAAAGTATGCAATTTATGATGGATACAAACTATAAAATAATAATGCAAAAGTTAGGCTCTTTTTTAGCCGACTTCTTAAATGCCGACTTTGATATTTTTGAAGATTTTTTTGAATTGTTTATTAAATATTCTTTAACATTTTTAGATTTTAAAAAGATACAAAAAATATTTGATAAAAATACTTGTTCTGAAGTAAATTTTAAAGAATTTTTAGAAAAACTATTAGAAAGAAACAAAAAAGAATATAAAAAATTGCAAGAACAAACTGATATGATATTAGACTATTGCCTATTAAACCCAAATAAAAAAGCAATGAACTTCAAGCCAATAGAAAGATTATATGTTTTAAGAAGAATTGCATATAATTTGACACTATTAAACGAAAACAAAGCTTCTTATTATTCTGTAAATTTATTTTCTTCATATCCTGGAGAATCTGAAAAAGAAATATATGATTTTTTATCACAAAAGAAGAATACAGTTATAGAATATGATTTAATTCTTCCTTATAATCTATCTGCTATAATCTACAAGTCTATTTGTAGCATTTTAAAAGGGAATGTATATTTGAAATCATGCAAAAATTGCAGTAGATATTTTATTGCTACTAATAAATCATACAATTACTGTGAAAATATTGCACCAAGCGAAAAGAAAAAAACTTGTAGAGAAATTGGAAGAAGACTTGTTTTTGAAAATAATAAAAATAATGATCCTATACTTGCTTCTTACTATCAATTATATAATAGGAAAGCAATGATGAAATCAAGAAATTCTGATATTGCAAAATATATTACTGATTTTGATAAATTTAAGGAAACTGGAAAGAAAAAAGTTGCTCAATACAAAAATGGTAAATTATCTCCAGACGATTTTAAAAGATGGATTGAGAAAAACGGTTAAATTATAAAAATAAAAGGTAAGTTTCTTACCTTTTATTTTTATCAAAATATATTTATTCATACATTTTAAATATTTCTCCTGAAATATTGATTATATCATTTATTGGTATATCTGTATTATTAGCTAAATATATATGTTGATTATATAAATCAATCTTTTTTACAATACCTGTAACAATTATATATGAGCCACCATCTTTCTTTAAATCAGGAATAAAATATGTAATTGATATTTCTGGTTTATTCTTTATCTGTTCCATAATTATTTGCAATTTACTATCTAATATTGACTTTAATTCATCATCAATATCTATTTTTTCACTGGTTTCTCTTGAAGTTTCTTTTATTGCATCTTCGTATCCTGTTAATGCTGCAAAAGGTGCAAATTGTGCTGAACGAGCATACAAAGACATTTGTGGATGTTTTTTTGATACATGATGAGGTAAATTTATTATATCATCATATTGTTTATCATATTTCACTTAACCATCTCCTTCTTTTTTAACTTTTATGTCCTCCAATTTGCCCATTTCTTTCGATTGTAGTTCCACCTTCAATAAGATTCATTCCCTTTAAAACAGCATTTTTTCCATACTTTGTTTTTATATCCAATACTGCTTTTTGTAATTCTTTTTCTGATTTTTCTTTGTTTTGTTGTCTTTCAACTTCATTATAATCTATGAATAAATTTATTTGTTCAAATTTCTTATTATTTTTATAATCATCTTCATTTACAACATCTTCAGCTGTAATATTTATTCTTCTAACTAATAAATTTTTGTTAATAATACTTTCATAAAGATTCATTACATAGTCAGTTATTATTTTCGTGGATGATGTCTTGTGATCTATATTTATAGTGCCATGTGCAGACTTGGGAACTTTCCTTCCATAATGGTCTAATGTAACTTCTCCCAAATATGATTTATTTATTTCAGGATTTAAAAGATTTTCAATATCATATCCTATAGTTAAAACCATTTTACTTGTAACTAAATTCTTTTTTACTAAATCCAATGTAAGAAGCTCTGTCATCTCTTTTACTATTAATTTTGTCTTTTCATAATTGTATGGACAATGTAATACTTGTCCTGAACTTATACTATTCGTTACTGGCTTGTATGACTTTATACTTTCAATGGTACAAGGTTCATATCCCCATGCGTGATCTATCAATAATTCTGCATTTATACCAAATAATTTATATAGCAATTCCTCGTTTTTTTCTGAAGTACGAGCTATATCTCCCATAGTATATATGCCATTTTTTTCTAATTTATTTGATATACCCTTTCCAACTCTCCAAAAATCTGTTAATGGTCTATGACTCCATAAATACTTTCTATATGTCATTTCATCTAGTCCAGCAATTCTTACTCCGTTCTTATCTGGTGTTATATGCTTTGCAACAATATCCATAGCAACTTTGCAAAGATATAAATTTGTTCCTATTCCTGCTGTTGCAGTTATTCCTGTTTCATCATATACATTTTTAATAACTCTAGTAACTAGCTCTCTTGGTGTTGTTTTATAAGTTTGCAAATAATGGGTTACATCTATAAAAACCTCATCAATGGAATATACATATATATCGTCAGCAGAAAACCATTTTAAATAAATATTATAAATTCTAGTGCTATATTTCATATAATAACTCATTCGTGGTGGAGCTATTATATAGCTTAATTCTAAATCTTTGTTTTTCTTTAGTGCAATATCGTCATAAGAGGAACAAGTAAATTTATGTCCTGGTGCATTAATTTTCCTTTGAGCATTTATTTCATTAACTTTTTGTATAACCTCAAATAATCTTGCCCTTCCTGGTATTCCATATTGTTTTAGTGATGGACTTACAGCAAGACAGACTGTTTTTTCTGTTCTACTACTATCAGCTACAACTAAATTTGTTGTAATTGGATTCAGTCCTCTTTCTTGACATTCAACAGAGGCATAAAAACTTTTTAGATCTATTGCGATATACACTTTATCATATTTATTCACTTTCATACCTCCCTTTCCCAATATCTATTGTCATTATAACACTTTTATTTTTATTTGTAAACATTTGTTTGTTTATGGATTAAAAAATTTTGAGTAAGCATTATTTGCTTCCCCTTTTTTACTATAAATTTTCATCATTTTCTATAATTTGTAACGCAAACAGGAGAATAAAATATCTGCTCTCCTGTTGTGTTCTTACTCAATAAATTGTAATTTGTAGTTATTTAATATCTTTTTTCCACTTTCTAATTTTACTTCTAAAATTTTTAAAATTAGCAATAGTGTTTAAATGAACTAATCTACATACACTAAACTTTTTACCATTCGTTTTAGCCCAATTTTTTTTACCATCTTCAAACAAATCCTCATCAGATAAGTTGTTTACCAATTCTATAATGTTTACTACTTTTTGATTAAAGATATTTACTAACTCGTTAAAAGAATAACTATTGTATTTATTATAAAAACTTTGATACAACCAGTCTAAATCATTCCATTTCCATTCAGTAGCAAGTGTCGTTTTTTGTATTCCTCTTTGTTCTTCATCTTCCCAAGATAATACTAAATCCATCCAACCTATACAAAATGCTAACATTTGAAAAGGACTATATTCTATTTCTTCGTCAATTTTATTCATAGAGGTTTCTTCTATATCAGAGTATTCTTTTATGAATAAATTTGCATTATTTTTAATTGTCTCTATCAATTCTGATTTATTATTATATTTCATAATTTTGACACCTTTCTATTAAAAAAATTATTATTATTTTTTATTTGGTTTTCTTTTTATAAAAAGTAATTTTTTTAAATCTTCTAATATTGAATAATCAGTTATATTAAACATAACCCATTTTCCATCGTGGTATGTTTGTGCATTATCATAGGTTTCTAGTACATCAGAAGACAATTCGTTCCTTATTTCTTCAACTTTAGTCCTTTCATCTTTACCAAAGATAATCATAAATCCCAATGTGTTATCTTTAAAATAAAATGCACATAAAGTTTTTCCACCTTTTCTAAACTTATATTCATAACTCCATTTTTTACCACCATCATTCCATATTTGTTCCATATCATAAAGTTTTGTTATTTCATCAACAATATCATAAAAAGTATTAACTTTATCAATTCCAACTAACTTTTCTAATTCTTCTCTTTTTATATTTTCCATTATATGACCTACTTTCAAATTACTATTTTTCTATTGGTACAATATTATCATAAATAATAATTATTATCAATTAATCATTCATATTATGTAATTTACTTTTCGGAAAAGTTATAACTAATCTTGTAAATTCATTTTCTTTTGACTGTATTTGCAACTGTAATCCTAATCTATCACATAATTTTTTTGATAAATATAACCCCATTCCTGTTGAATGTTCTTTTTTTCTGTTTGTTCCAGTAAAACCTTTCTCAAAAACTCTTAATAGGTCTGATTTTTTAATACCGCACCCATTATCTCTAATAAATAACTTTACACTATTACCTTTATTTTCTCCCCAAATTTCAATTTCTTTTTTATCTTTATCTAAATATTTTATTGAATTTTGAATAATTTGAGAAATTATAAATATGAGCCATTTTTCATCTGTAAATACTGTGTAATCTAAATCGTGAATATTTAAAGTAATTTTCTTATCTAACATGTAATGTCTATATTTTAAAATAATATTATGAATAAGATCCGATAATTCTATTGCTTTTACAAAATAATCTTTTTCTGTATTGCCACTCCTTGCATAATATAACATCTGCTCTACTAATTGATTTATTTTATCTATTTCTTGTTTTAAACTATAATCTTTATTATTCTCTAATGTAAGAGATATAGCTGATATTGGTGTTTTTATTTCGTGGACAAAACTTTCAACATATTCTTGATAATCTGCATTTTCTTTTTCTAATTCACTTATTTTATCGTTCATAGCTTTGCAAGCTTGTTTTAGTGCATAATAATAACTCTGACTTTCTATGTCAGTTGGTTTTTCTATAATTTCAGTTATTAAATATTTTTCTTCTAAGTTATCTACTAATGATATTATTTTATTATATTTCCTTTTTTGTTTGCTATATTCTATGATTAAATATAATAGCATGAAAAATGATAATACTACTATTGTCAATGCTATATATATACCTTTAATTCCTATCATAGAAAAGAAAAATGCAATAACAATTAAAAAACTGACTTGTTCTAATATTAAAAATATCTTTTCTTCTAAAAATGTTATAAATTTCATAGTTTATAACCCTTTCCTCTAACATTTTCTAATAAATCTTTTATTCCTATTTCTTCTGCTTTTTTTCTTAATCTATTGATGTTTACTAATAAAATATTTTCATCTAAATAATATTTGTCATTCCATAACTTTTCTAACAATTCTTCCTTTGAAATCACTCTCTCGTCGTTCATAAAGAAATAATATAATATTCTAAACTCATTACGAGTTAATTCTATTTCCTGGTCTTTATATTTTAATAAAGATAAATGTAAATCAAGTGTATAACCCTTTTTAGTCATTTCTTTAAAATTCTTTGGATCAGTTAAATTTATTGCTCTTTTAATTTTTTCTAATAAGATTATTGTATCATAAGGTTTAGTTATAAAATCTATTCCTCCAACTTTTATACTCATTATTTCATCTTCTGTACTATCTCTGCTAGTAACAAATATAATAGGAATATTACTTTCATTTTTTATCTTTCTACATATTTCATATCCGTTTTCAAAAGGCAAATTAATATCTAAGAGAACTAAATTTGCTTCACTATTTTTAATTAGTAATGGTATGTTTTCAAAATCATTAAAAATTATTGTTTCATATCCATTATTCTTTAACAGTTTTGATAATTCCTCACGAATTTTCATATCATCTTCTACTATTGCAATTTTCATATTCTCCTCCATCCTTAATATTATACTATATTTTGTCAAAAGAAAGCTAGTTTAATTCTAGCTTTCCTTTAAAATTCTTTTAAATTCAAAATATGTTGCTATATAGTAAATTATATAAATTACTAAAAATACTGCTAAACCTTCTAAATAATATGACAAATATATATAATCATTTGCTAATAATGTTTTATAAACATTATTTATTGATGTTATTAAACAAAAACTAATTATTATTGGGTATATTATAGGTAATCCGAATAGCACTAATAATTGTTTTCTTATTGTTTTATATATCTTTTCTTTCTTTACCCCTAATCTATTTAATACATCATATCTATATCTGTACTTTGTCGAATCTGTCAAACTTTGAATTGCAAGTATTGTACCAACTGACGCAATAAATATAAATGCCATATATAAGCATATTGAACATATAATAGTTGTCATTGTATTTGTTTCTTCTATAAGTGCTCCTCTAACTGAAATTTTGTAATGCTCTATAACTTTTTTTCCTTTGCCATTTATGTAGCTTATATAATCTTCCATTTTTTCTTCTATTTTTGTTTCAAATTCTACACTTGTATCTTCTTTTGTATTTACAACTAAATGACTATCTTCTATTTCAAGATTATTTATTTTATCGTCTGGCACAATAATTGTATAAGTTGAATTTGCAAGTCCTAACCAATATCCTTCTGTAAGTATTTCTTTTTGTTTTAATTTTACTCCATTTGACATTGTTATTTCTTTTGTTGAATCAAGCTCATTTATATATGCTTTCCCTGATGCATCCGTTATTATACTATATTCATCATCATTTAAAGTAATTGTATCTAAATTTCTCAATTCTTGTAACTCATTATAATCACTTAATTTTATTACTGGATCATACCTATTATCTTCACTTGTATAATCATAACCTGCTTCGGTGCTTAATATACTTGCTGTTTTATCTACATATATATCATAAATATATTCATTTTCTATTGTATAATCTTCATCTATAACTTCTAAAAATTTTGGTAAATTCTCTTTACTATTTGCAACTGATATATCATAAGGTGCTTCCACATTTATTTGATAATCATATAATCCCTTATTTATGCTTGATACATTTAAAAAGAATAAAGTAAATGTAATTAACATTGACAATGTTCCTAATGTAAATCCCATGGTTCGTGCTTTTGATGAAAAACATCTTGCTACAAACAAATTATCTTTACTATATTTTATTTTTTTATTATTTAAAACTACTGACAAAATAAAGTCTGCTACACTTATCATTATTCCATATATGCTTATTATAATTAGAAGCATACTTAAACCTAAATACATTGGTGCTGTTTGATTTGACATTTGTTCTAATTTGAACTGTGAGTTCCAAATATATAGTCCTAAAACTCCTAGAATAACACTTATAATAAATATTATTGTACGGTGATTTTTCTTTTTCATTATCTTTTCTTCGTTTTGTTTTTCTAAATAAAGTAGTTCGTGTATGCTAATTTTTTTCATTCTTCTATTTGCTCTAAACAAAACTAAAATGTATATAATTACAAAATATAAAACTAATAAACCAATAGATGTTAAATTCAATTCAATAAATATTGCTTGTGGCAATCCTAGTAGGCTAACAATTACCATCGACACAAACTGACTTGCTAAAAAACCAATAGGAATTGCAATTAATAATGCAATTAAACCTATCAATAAGTTTTCTAATAAAAACATTTTTGTTATCTTCTTCTTTTTGATTCCTAATAACATATACATACCAAACTCTTTACTTCTCTTTTGAAACATAAACTTTGTTGTATAATTTATTAGATAACTGATAACCAGTATTACTATTGCATTTATTCCATATAAAAGGTATGCAAATCTATCTAGCCCTTTTGATAATTCTATTACTGCTTCTGAACTAGATACTAAATTTAGTGCAAATATTAGAGAAAATGATATAGTAATTGTTATTAAATAAATGATGTAGTCTTTTATACTTTTTTTTACATTTCTAAATGCTAATTTACTTAACATTACCTACATCACCTCCTAGAAGTGTAAGCATATCCAATATCTCATTAAAGAATTCTTTTCTTGTTTTTTCGCCTTTTATAATCTCATTAAAAATCTTACCATCTTTTAAAAATAATACTCTTTTACAAAAACTAGCACTAAAAGAATCGTGTGTAACCATTAAAATTGTTGCTTTCAGTTTATTATTCATTTCATCCATTGTTTCTAACAAAAGTCTTGACGATTTTGAATCTAATGCTCCAGTTGGTTCGTCTGCCAATATTAGTTTTGGGTTATTGATCAATGCCCTTGCACAAGCACATCTTTGCTTTTGACCTCCTGATACTTCATAAGGAAATTTCTTTAAAATATCACTAATTCCTAATTTATCGGCAATATTTTTAACTTTTTCATCGACCTTGTTTGTATTTTCATTATTTATGATAAGTGATAATGAAATATTTTCTTCTATTGTTAATGTGTCTAATAAATTAAAGTCTTGAAAAATAAAGCCTAAATTTTCTCTTCTAAAATCTGCTAAATCATCTTCTTTGACTGTTGTTATATCTCTATTATCTACAAAAATATGTCCACTTGTTACCGTGTCTATTGTAGAAACACAGTTAAGTAATGTAGTCTTTCCACTTCCAGAAGCTCCCATTATTGCAACAAACTCGCCTTCTAAAACACTAAATGAAATACCATCAACAGCCTTTGTTATATTTGTATTTACCCCATAGTATTTCTTTAAATTCTCTATTTTTAACACTTCTTTCATAAAGAACTCCTTTCTCAACTTTAGTATAAACACTAAAATCTAAAATATAATTTTTCTTGTTAATTAAATTATAGCAAGTTTGTATCTAAAATAAAATTACAGTTTTGTAATAAAAGTCTGTAATATTAGAAAGTGGAGGCAACTATTTTTCAACAATTACCTCCACTTATTTTTCTGCATGTAGCAACATATACAACCTTAATCAGCTGTATATTGAACTCTAGTTATCTTCTGTTTATTTCGTTTTGTATCTCGTGATTATTTTGTAATAACCAATATCTCGTAAGCAATAGTATCGCTATTGGAATAACTGCTAAAACTGGATGCACAAACGCCAGTATCAAAGCTCCTAAAAGGAAGCATATAGCCCTTTCTTTTAATCTTAATTGATTAATTTTCAGCTGTGCTTTCAATTCATCAACTGACATTTGGTGCAATTCTTTACCATTGTAAGATAACTTTCTGTTCATATTCATTCCTCCTTAAAATTCTTTAACCAGATCATTGTTGCTACATTTATATATAAACTGCTTTTGCAGATTATAAGCTATTCTTCTTTATTTTTATATATTTTATATGCAATCTTATATGATATTGAATACATAATTATTGTACTAACAATTAATATTATTAGACCAAATCTAGTTATAAAATTATTTAACATTTCCATATCTATATTGATATTGGCTTTGTTTATTAAAAAGTATATTCCTCCAATTATTGCAACTATAATAAGAACTAATATGAACATTTGGATTCTTCCTTTTTCTGCTCCCCATTTATACATACTAGGAATTTGAACTGATTGTATAAAAGAGATTGCAAATATACCTCCCATAGTTGCTATAATTAAACTTTGGTAATCAAGATTTATTATATTTTCAGGTCTTAAATAATTCATAATATTTACAACTATTATAGTTAGTACCATTCCCAATATCCCACCTAATATAGTTGCACCTATTGCTAAAATATATTTTTCTCTTACTAACTCTTTTCTATTAGTTGGTAATGTCAAAATGTATCTATTAGACTTTGACATTTCATCATAACTAAAGGTAGAAAGTGAGATCATACCTACTATTGCACAAATTACAGTTGGTGCAATAGTAACAGCATCTGTTCCAATTATTGCAATACCACAGAATAAAATTATTATAATCAATGATGTCTTATAGGTTGCTAAATTATATAAATCTTTTTTCAATAATCCTTTTATCATAATTATTTTTCCCCCTTTATATAGAATAACATTATATCTTCAATAGATGGTTTATCAATAGTTGAAATATTATATTTGCTTCTAATAGCACTCTTATCATTTGTTAATACTTCATATTGATATTTACCTTTTTTATAAGCAATATAATCTTTTTCATCTAATCTAATAAAATCCTCTCTACTACACTTAATTATTCCATAGTTTTCAAGCAATTCATCTGTTGGTAAATCAAAAATTATTTTTCCTTTCTCTATAAATACTATATAATCTGATATATGCTCTAAATCTGTTGTAATATGTGTTGATAATAATATTGATCTTGTTTCATCTTCTTCAATATATTTTCTAAAAATATCTAATATTTCATTTCTTACAATAGGATCGAGACCACTTGTTGGTTCATCTAATATTAAAAGTTTAGGATCATGAGATATTGCAGTTGCAATTTTTAATTTCATTCTCATACCACTTGAAAAATCTTTTATTAATTTATCTGTAGGTAAGTTAAATTGTTTTAAAAGATTTATATATTTATTTTCATTCCATGTTTTATAAAAATCTTTCATTATGGAATTGACTTGTTTTGCTGTTAGATACTCTGATAAAAAGCTATCATCTAACACAACACCTGTTTCTTCTTTTATTTCTTTTTCATTGTTTTTGCTATCTTTTCCAAATATCTTTACAGTTCCTTCTGATTTAGTAATGTTTAGTATTGACTTAATTGTAGTAGTTTTTCCTGCTCCGTTTTCTCCTATTAATCCTACAATGCACCCCTGTGGTACATTGAAACTAATATTTTTAAGTTCAAAATCTTTATATTTTTTTGAAACATTTTGTAATTCAATATTATTTTCCATACTAAAAATCCCCCTCAAATATCATTTTAAATAATTCTTTCACTTCATCTTCCGAAATATTTGCTATTTTTGAAATATTATAAACTTTCTCTATATAATCTTGAATTTCTTTTAGCTTTTCTTCTTTGATCAGTTCTAAATTTTTAGGAGCAACGAAACTTCCTTTTCCTTGAACTGTTTTTATAAATCCTGCCTGTTCTAATTCATCATAAGCCCTTTTTACTGTTAAAAAACTAATTTTTAAATCATTTGCTAAATTTCTTACAGATGGTAACATATCTTCTTCTTTCAATTCATTGGAAAATATAGCTTCTTTTATAGCATTTTCTATTTGTTCATAAATCGGCACACTACTATTATTACTAATTATAATATTCATATTTTCCCTCCTTACTGTTATTCTCTGTTATGTATTTATTATAACACTTTATAACAACAAGTCAATACTTTTCAAAAAAATTTTTTCATACTAAAAGAGAATCACTATTTCTAATGATTCTCTCTCGAAATTAAAAGTAGATATTTTGTGTTTTAAGGTATTTTTTGTAGTATCATAATATAACTTTTTCTTTTGTGCATTTAGTTATTTATACCTAAATACCTATTTGTTCTTTAAGAAATTCTAATTCTTTCTCGTATGTATTGCAAGTGTATGGAATTTCAATTAAAGGTATATTATTTCTTTTAGCATAATTCTTTTTCAATTTATCATTTTCCATTTGGTTTTCAAACTGTGGATCACCACCAAATTCTTTTACAGGTTGATAATGTTGTATTCCCTGACATTCGATTAAACATTTTATACAACCATTAGAATCAAAAATTGCAAAATCATACCTTAGTAAATTGCTATTTTTCATTAAATCAGGGAACGATATTTCCACTTTATATTTTATATTATTTTCCTCAAATATTTTTATAGTTCTCCATTGAAAAGAGGATATTTTATGGCAATCACAATATGCATTACTATAATAGCCTTTCGTTGCATTTCTTCCGTAATTATCATTTCTAATTTCAAAATCTAAAGCACTAAAGATATGTTCTTTATTACACAAATAGCAAACACATTTATATTTTTTGTCTATTTTTATGTGTTTTATCCTATTTCTTCGTGTTTTCTCAATATATGAATAATATTCATAATTTTCATCTATACATTCTAATATATCTAGTGATTCGTGTATAGTATTGAGATAATTCGTATCATAGTTTTTGCTTTTGTCATATTCAACATCAGTATAACAATTTTCACTACAATATTTAAGCTTTCTTGCTAGCAAAACTTCTTTCCATAAAAAGTATTCTTTTCCACATCTACATTTACATATATAATATTCTTGCATTTTAAAGTCTTTCGGCAATTCGCCATTTTTTATTTTTTGTTTAATATCTATTTGTCTCTTTAAATTAGCCTCTACAACAGGATCAGTTATAGGCTCTTTAGGATATGAATTATTATCTCCAATTATTGTAAAACAACCATATTTAGTTCCTATAGTTAATTCCTGTTGTTTTTTATTCATCTTTAACCTCCAAATTGTAATTTGTCTTTTTAATCTTGACTTTTAAATGGATGTTTTAATTTATTTTTAATCTCAGTACCTATAATTCTCATAACAATTTCATATAATTTATTTGCTTCATTTTCATCTAAATTTATTTGTTTTTCAAATTTTTCTATTATTTTTTCCTTATTCTTTTTCCCTATAATAAATGTATCTTCTACAATATTATTTATTGTATTGCATCTTTCTTCATTATAGCTTGTTTGTTTTGATAATTCTTTTATAAATTCACTTTTATTCATTACTTTCTACCTTACCATATATTTTTCCTTTTGAATCTAATTGTATTTGATGTCCATAATCAAATATATAATAAATACATATTATAATTAAAACATAAAAAATTTTTGTAATTTCATAATCAATATTCATATCTATCTTTGTAATCCATTGAAACAATGTCCCTGATACATCTGGGAATATTAAATATGATATAAATAATATTGCTACTCTTTTTATGTTTTTTAAATTTTCTAAAGTAAATGGTGTATCTCCTTTACTTATACTATCAAACAATTTTGCAAGATATAACATTGCAAATGAAATTATCATAACAGAAATAGTTAGACATATCATAATAATCTCTGTATACAATATAATTTCTAATTTAGAATGCTCTTCAAATACATTTACTATTGTGTTAGTTGTCATTTGGTCTAAATTAAATTCCATTACATTTTTATCTGCTACTATAATACTTCCATTGTCCACATTTGTATTATTTATTACTGACGGAATAAATAGCATACTCATAATCATTACTGCACTAATAATTATGGTTATAACTTGTAATATTTTTGAAAAAATTGAAATAGTTTTACTTACTATTTTTAATTTGTTCTGTTTTTCCTTATTAAATTTTACGACACTCATTTTTACTTCTTTATCTAATGAATCAAAATCTAAAATATTATCATTAACTAGATCATTTAATTTGCAGTGAAATATTTTACAAAGTTCAAATATTCTGTTCATTTCTGGATATGCAGTTCCATTCTCCCATTTTGAAACACTTTGTCTTGACACTCCAATTTTCTCTGCCAATTTTTCTTGGCTAATTTTTTGTTTTTTTCTTAAATTATATAAATTTTCGCCAAACTTCATTAGATGTTCCTCCTTTCAAGTTCAATCTTAGATTAAATGAGTGATTTTTTCTATCAACTTTTAGTTGCACTTTTATAATTTTGCAATACTTTTTAAATTGCAACCAAAACTTTACATCTCGATAAATTACTATTTGTGTATTTTTTTACATATATCTAATATTGGTTAATCCTCCAATGATGTATCAACATAATAGGTCATTGGACTTCCCATTTCAATTTTATAATATTTCATTTTTTTAATTTCTTCTGGTGCATCCTCAACCATTCCTTCATAGGCTTCAATTCCATCTACAATTACTTTTATATTTAGTAATCTTCCAGATCCTATTGGCATATAATTTCTTCTTTTTTGATTCTCTTCCACTTTGTAATCTCCTATCTAGTTATAATTCATATATATTACCTTTCAAAATTAGCTTTTGAATTTTACTTTTATCATTTAATGATATATCCCAGCTACTACCAGAAATTGAACGCTTAATTTTATATTCTTTACTTGGCTTTCCTAAAACTCTATTTAATTTTCTTTGTAGTGATACTTTGTTAGTATATATTACAATTTTATTTTCACCATATAAGACATTGATGGTTGTTTCTGTTTCACTTTTTATTGGTTCTTTGTATATCTTTTTATCCATGTGCAATTACAATCCTTTTTATTTCTTTCTCCTCTATTTCTCTTATTTCTTTTGTAATTCCATTTTCATTTACTATTTCAGCTTTAAATTTGTTATTTCCTAATTTTTCTTTAATTGTCGCCTTATCATTATTTTCTAATTCCACTACATCGAATATATTTATTTTCATATACAACCTCTACTTATCTTTTATTGCTATCAAAAGTTCATTATCCTGTACTGTTCTATTAGCATTTTCATATACAAATTTTGCTCCAGTAAAATATACCTTATAATTTAAGTTCTCTAATCTATTTCTAGCTAGTCTTAAAAAATCGTCTGTTTGTTCTTCAGTCAAATTTTTTCTTACTCTTATTTCAAACCAAGTAAATACAATACAGTTTGGATTTTTTTCTATTTTGCTGTCTATAAGTTCTGTAATTTCTTCTAAACTCAACTCTTTTTCCTTCTTTCTTTTTTACAAGCTATCCATATTATACAAAAAATTTAATTAAAAATCAATGAACCTCATCCGATAAAATTTATTAGAATAGAAATTAATCTTTTTTAATCTTTTTCAAACTTTTCTTATATAATATTAATTTTTTTACATTAGATTTCAGAATAAATATATATCTTTTCGGAATATATTAATCTTTTGAAGTCTTTTTATATCAATGCTTTTATAATTTCATCAGGTGATATAAATTGAGAAAAGTTAAAAAATATAAAAAAGTGCAAGGTTCAAAAAAGCAAAAAAAAAGACTTGAAACAATCAATAAATTTCAAGACAATATTGCTAAAGCTTTTTATAATTCAGAATATAAAAACAAGAACTAACTATTATAAATATATTGTTCTTGCTTTTTGGTTTTTAACTATTTATATAATATTTCACCATACTAATAATACCTTTGCTACTCGGCTTATCGTGTTCTCCGATTCTTAGAATTCTTCGAGTTTTACTTCTGTCTGCAAATCGCCACATATTTTTTATCGCTGTATCAATATCCGATTTCAATGTGTTTACATTTTGATTTCTTTGTCTTGCCACTTCAGCATAAATATTTTTTATATTGTCTTCATCTTCTACTATCGAATATAAAATGCAGTCATTCATAAGCCTTGTTCCTTTTAATGAGTATGTAAAGCCTATCTTGAACAATATATCAAAGATTCTATCTTGTGTTTTCCTATTTGATAATGAGTCTACCATTCTCTCTAGTTCTTTTACAATTTCTTGTGAAGGAGTTACTTTTGAGAAAAGTCTTTCTACACATTCAAATTTTCTTATCAGAGCCATGTAATCCATCTCGCCAGAGTAAACGATTACTTTTGTTTTTACAGATTTATCTGTTTGTATTTCTTCTAGGACTTGTAGTCCATCTTTTCCTGGCATCTTCAAATCAAGTATAAGTATATCAGGATCTAATTCTTTAATTCTTTGGTACACTTTTGTTCCTTCATTTAGAATACCAATGCACTTCATACATTTTTGAGTATTGATTGAATTAGCTAAATGGATGCTTACTGGTACATTGTCTTCTGCAATAAGTACACTCAACATAATTCCATGCCTCCTAATATGAATATTTGCCCTAATTTTATCACTTTTTACATTTAATGTAAATATTTTATGTATAATATTTTTGATAAATTGGCTATATTTCAAGCTTTTTACGGTGCTACTAATCGTCAGGATGGGTATATACATTTGTAGCATTAGAATTATGTCCTAAAAACATTTTAAGTCTTAAATCGGAATATCCTTCTTGAAATTTATCTGTAGCTGATATATGTCTTAATGTATGTGGATGTATTTTTCTCTCATTTATATTTTCACAATATTTTTTTAATATATTATTTATTGAAGTTCTACACATTGGAGTATTTGTATTAGCTGTTTTATTACTTACAAATAAATATTTATTTTTCTTTCCATTTAAAAGTATTTCTCTTTCTGGCAAATAATCTCTAATTGCTTCTAATATTAAACCTTCCATAGCGATAGTTCTTATTTTATTTCCTTTTCCTAATATTTTTATTGAAAACATATCAAAATCAATATCTCTCTTTAGTTCTAAATGTACTAATTCTGATACTCTTAATCCACCTTCTAAAAATAAAACCATCATTGCATAATCCCTTTTACTATTTTCCCCTGCTTTCAATTTAACTTTTTCTGCCGTTTTCTTTGGTAATTTACTTGCTGGAATATATGGTCTAACTATTTTATAAAAATCATATTCTTTAATAATTTTTTCTTTATTTTTTCTATAACCCTTTTCTATTAAAAAATTTTCATAGATTGATAAAGATGCTAATTTTCTATTTATAGTTGAAAATTTATATTCATTCTTCTCCAAAAATTTTTGTTTATATTCTGTTACATGAACTCTTTTAAAATCTATAATTGTTTCTCCAAAATATTCTTCAAAAAAATTCAAAAATTGTTTTATGTCAGAATAATATGACTTTATTGTATTTTGTTCTCCATCTATTGGATATTTATTGTCCAAGTATTTTTTAAATTCATCTAATATTTCCATTTTTTCTCACCTCTTATTTATGTAGTATTTTTTTTATATCATTTTTGTTATTTATGTAGTATTTTTTATTCAATATTTTAAGTTTTCTTTTCTGAAATACTACATAAGTGTATTTATGTAGTATTTTTTTATTTTCTAAAAATTACTTTATATATTTCATATAAAGCAACTTTTATTTTTAGAAATTAAACTTCAAATATTTTCTTTTTTCGTTCTGGATTCTTTTTTAAAAATTCTCTTAATGGCATTATATAATCTTCATAATATTCCATCATCTCTTTGTATGGTTTTATTTTTAATTTACTATCTTTTTGTCTTAACACCTCAAGCATCTTCTTATATCCTTTTCTATCATCTGTTGCTAAACCATATACAATTAGTTCTTCAATCATTAATTTATATGAAATATCAGCTATATCTTTTTCATCACATTCATCTTTTACATGAAGCCACGCCATTCTCATAAAAAGCCCCATTCCTTTTCTTGTGAAAACTTCTTCGTAAATGTCTTCTATATTTTTCATAATAAGAATTCCCTCATTTTTATCCATGTGTTCACCTCCAAGTTCATTTTAATAATTAATATAAAATAAATGAAGTTGAGAAAAAATTTTAGCCTGTAAATATTATATTATTTTTCATAAAAAGTGTTTGACAAGTTTCGACAGATTTTTTTGTATGTTTTTGCTATAATATGTAAAAGGAGATGATCGCTTATGGATATAAAAATTTTTTATTTATCTTTAAGGAATCGTGCCACTTTAGAAAAACTTATTTTAACAAATGCTAAAAAAGAAAAAATATTTCATCAGGAAAAGTTACTAGAAAAATATACTAATGAACAATTTAAGTGTATGAATAAAATAAATTAAATAAAAAAAGCAGGGTATTGTACCTTGCTTTATATTGTTTTTACATTTATTATGTCTGATGTATTCTTATTTATTTCATTTTCTATCTTTTACACTATTTTTTATTCTTCATCTTTTTTTATATCTTTTATACTTAATATTGCTAGTATAAATGCTATAACTAATATTGAACTGTCTGTTGCTGAAACATTAGGCATACAATAATCAACTATAGTCATTCCTATTGCAGTTGCAATAGTGTCTAATAATACAAATATAATCCTAGCACAATACAAATTGACTTTCTTTAATTTTAATAATGCTTTTGGCGATCCCTCTGCAATAAAGTTTATTGGTAAAGATATAATCGTTGAGATCAAGAAAAATATGATAATATCCCATACACTATCATATCTAAATCCAAAAAAGTGCATTATTGCTCCAGCAAATATTGCAATTACAGATACTATGATTAAAATAACTATAATAATTATCCCCCAACCCAAAATGTCCTTGATTATTTTATTATCTTTCATATACTACTCGCTTTCAAAATATAGTATTTCTTTTGGATAATACCATAAATGAGAGCAATTATCAATTACTCTCATCTAAAGTTTAAACTCTTAACTTAAATGTTTTTGGTGCATATTTATATGCAAGAAATAGTGAAATTAAACAATATGCTATGCAGAATACTATTGTCGCTATACCAAAAGTAAATATAGGCATTTGAATTTGTATCATATACCAACAAACAATATAAGTTAAACCTTGTACTACTTTATATGTACTACTTTTCATTTCCGTATTTACATTATAAGGCTGTAGTAAATAATACATTACCAAATAATGAACTGAAAAGAATATACTCATTGCTATAATTGATACAAATTGAATTGCATAATTTATTGGATTATCTGTTCCTCCAGATAAATACAATAATAATGCTAATCCACCTCCCATTAATACTGCTGGTAATAGGTTGATTGTAATTAATGTTTTTAATCTTTCTTTAAATATTCCTAAAATAACCTTTGGTGTCCTATAAATCCTATATGTTAGCATACTGTGATCGCAATTCATAA
The DNA here is from genome assembly GCA_944387545.1 of uncultured Clostridia bacterium. GTDB lineage: Bacteria > Bacillota > Clostridia > TANB77 > CAG-508 > CAG-269. The sequence goes on from CALXFE010000006.1 coordinate 40,906, forward strand.
ACATTGCCTGTGTTACAGATGAACTTCTATTTATACAATACATTATAAATACAAAGTATGGTAGATATACCATCAATATTTGATTTGTTCTTACTTTAAAATCATTATTCATTTGAATACCAATAATCATTGCTATTATAATAAGCAATATAACTACTGATTGTTTCTTAACTGCTGTTGTTAGTATCTTCCTATGTCTTTTTACAAACAAATCGTGAAAATATGCAAATCCAGATTTATTACTTGTATAACTCTTATCTAATTCTATCTGTTTTAAACTTGTATCTTTCATTGCTTGTGTTCCAGTTGCTTTTTCTTGCACATATACATTAGATTCTGTTAATACTTGTTTATACATTCGTCTATAATCTTTGAAATTATGTATTTTTACTAAACTAATTATTCCTAATATTATTGTAATAACAAATACACACAAGAAAACATTTTGATTTATTACAATATTTATTGCTGGTAATCCATAAGCTAACAATAAACATACTGCAACAAATCCCCAAACAAATTTAGTTGGTAAATTTTCATTAGATGCTTCGTTTGTTTTCTTAAAATCATATATACAGTAGTTCATAACAATTAATTTTACTGCTAGTACAAAAAATGGAATTGCAAATTGAATCCATAGTGACACACCTGCAATCATACCAAAGAGAATCGTAAATGGCAAAAATCCAACAACCAATTTAATTAATTGGTAATAATAATTTGATAATCCATATTCTCTAGCATTTATATTCATTAAAATTATTGCATAATACTTATCCTTTGTAGGATTGAGCATATATGTATTCAACACTCCTCCTGCAAGTGTTAAAAACACAAATAAATGTATAAATGTATCTGCTCCATTTCCATTGTACCAAGATAATGGTCCAAATATCATTGCTACAATATATAAAATTTTCCCAATAAAGATATTTATTATTTCCCAAAGAATACTAATAATACCTGCAAATATTTTTAGTCCCTTACTTTTGTATAAGCTATTCGGTAGTATTCTTTTTATTAATGGTAATTGTTTTAAAGAATAAATAATACTATTTGTTCTATATGTGTTCTGTAATTTAAAGGAAGTGATAAATGTTTTTAGCATTTTAGTTTTCCTCCTTTAGTGCTTCTAATATTTTATTTTTAAGATGTTCATTATCTATATTGTCTTTATCTATTTCTTCTAAAATACCTTTATTTAAGATAACTATTTCATCACATAAATCTAATGCAAGTTCCATTATATGAGTAGAGAAAATAATAATATGATCTTTCTTTATTTCTCTTAACATTTGTTTCATTTCTTCTGCTACTACAACATCAAAAGATGTCAGAGGTTCATCTAACAATAAAACATTTGGATTTGCAATTATATTTACAAGCATTTGCATTTTGTTTTTCATACCGTGTGAATAATCTTTTAATAATCTATCTCTATCTTCTTCTTCGATTTTCATAAAATCAAAATATTCATCTATTGTTTTTTCATTTTTTATTCTTTTTTTATTAATATCAATAAAAAATTTTAAAAACTCTCTTGCTGTTAAAAATTCTGGTACATTTGGTGTAGATAAAACATATCCTACATCTTCTGCCTCCATTTTTCTTTGTTTTCCATTATCTTCAATATAAAACTCCCCTGCATTTATATCTAAATCTTCATTTAGGCAATTAAAGAAAGTTGTTTTACCTGCTCCGTTTCTTCCTAATAATCCATATATTTTTCCTTTTTCAAATTCAAAATTAATATCTTTTAATACTTCTTTTTTCTCAAAATTCTTTTTTAGATTTTTTACTACTAATTTCATACTTTTCTCCCTCATTTATTTTTTTATTACTCCGTAAATAGAATAGCATATATTTGAAAATTATTCTACTATTTGACTGTATATTCCACAATTTTTTTAACCTAACCCAATTCATTTTTTATTTTAAAATTAATACGATAAATTCATTATAAAATTAGTAAATTAAACATAACATTTTTAGTTATAATAAGTTGGTTGATTTATTTACTTCCTATGCTAAAATAAGAGTATGAAAGGAATGATTTGTATGAATGATATGAAAAAAATAATTTCTCAGAATCTAATAACATTAAGAAATCAAAATCACTATTCTTTAGAATACCTTGCCGATCAAATTGGTGTATCAAGACAAGCAATATCAAAATGGGAAACTGGTGAAGCACTTCCTGATTTAATAAATTGTGAGAAACTTGCTAACTTATATAATGTTAAACTTGATGATTTAATACATTTTGACGAATCTAAAGAGGGTTACCCTATCCCACCTAAAGGTAAGCATTTATTTGGAACTGTTGTTGTTGGAGAAAGAGGTCAAATTGTAATACCTAAAAAGGCTCGTGAAATTTTAAATATTAATCAAGGAGAAACACTTGTAGTCTTTGGTAATGAAAATCCTGAAAGTAGAGGTATTGCTTTAGTAAAAGGAAATGACTTGTTATATTTCAATTCAGAATTAATAAATATCTTAGAAAGGAATAAGAACGAAGAATGATTTTAAAAGTTGAAAATTTATCAAAAGAATACCCAAAATTCAAGTTAAATAATGTTTCTTTTTCTATTAATGAAGGAGAAATTATGGGATTAATTGGTCGAAATGGTGCTGGGAAAAGCACTACTTTAAAAGCTATTTTAAATATGATTTCTATATCTAATGGCACTATAGAAATGTTTGATAAGAATTATAAACAAAATGAATTATATTGTAAATCCAATATAGGTGTTGTGTTCGGTGGAATTGATTACTATGAACTAAAAAAAGTTTCTACTATAACAAGTATAACAAAAAAATTCTATAAGAATTGGGATGAAAAACTATATCGAACTTATTTAGAAACATTTAATATTGATTCTTCAAAGAGAATTAAAGAGTTATCTGCTGGAATGAAAGTAAAATATCAAATAGCAGTTGCTCTATCTCATAATGCTAAGTTATTGATATTAGATGAACCAACAAGTGGACTTGATCCTGTATCAAGAGAAGAATTATTGACATTATTTATGTATTTAGCACAGACCAAGAAAATATCAATCTTATTTTCTACTCATATTACAAGTGATTTAGAAAAATGTGCTAATACAATAACTTATATAAAAGATGGTAATTTAATTGCAAGTATGGAAAAAACGAAATTTATAAAACATTTTCAATATTTAAAAACTTCTCCGACAGAGCCTGATTTATCCCTAGAAGAAATTATGATAAAGAATGAGAGGTGTAGTTATGATTTCTAATTTATTAAAAAAAGATTTTGTGTTATCGGCACATCCAACTTTATATATGTTTATGATTATAGGAGCTTTAGTTTTAGTTCCTGCCTATCCTTATGGTATGGTATTCTTTTTTGGGTGTCTAGGTTTGTATTTTTCAACATTAAATGGCAGAGAAAACAATGATATTTTTTATAGTGCAATACTACCATTAGATAAAAAAGACATTGTTAAAGGAAAATGCTTATTTTTTATTACTTTTGAACTAATACAAATTTTAATAACTACTTTAATTGCTTTTATAAAAATATCTTTTATAGACTCTCCTAACAATGATGTTGGTATAGAATGTAACATAGCATTTTTTGGATTTGGATTTATTATTTATTCTATTTTTAACTATATCTTCTTAACTAAAATATATAAATCTAGTTATAAAATTGGAATACCTTTTGTGATTTCTCTTATATTTGTTGTATTAGCAATTATTTTAATGGAACTTATCTCTCATATACCTTATTTTTCGTGGATTGACGGAATTGCTTTTAGTGATTTACAAAAACAAATACCTATTTTAATAATTGGATTTATATTGTTTATCTTCATTAATATATTAACTTATAAAAAAGCTACTCAAAACTTTGAAAAAGTTGATTTATAAAACAAAAATTACAGGAACTCTTAAAATAAGTTTATATAAGATTCCTGTAATTTTTCACTTTTGTAAGATAAATCAAAATGAGAGCCACTATTTCTAGCAACTCTCTATAAAATAAAAGGGGATGTTTTGTACTATCAATAAATAGTATTTGTTGTATTATAGTAGGTTTTCTGTGTTTTGTCAAATTGTGTTTAAATTTAACTTTCATAATTAAATTTTAATCTTAAATCTTCTTTAAAGCTTTTTCTACTAGGATTTCCCTCTACTCTATATACCTTTTTGTTTTTTATATCATATATGACAGACCAAACTGTATCTGCATTAGTTTTCCTATCGTATTGGCATAAAAATCCATATTTACCTGACAAAATATTTTTTGCTAATTCAAATGAAAATTTATCTTTATTTTTTTTTAAAGTATTATAGGCTATTTCATATCTTTCTTGTGCTTTCCAATCATCTATATTATAGTTATTATATTTTTTCATATTCTTTGAATTAAATTCGTTAGTTGCTACTACAAAATTCCCATCTATATTAGGCTTTATCACTTCAATATTTTCTGCATTACATTCTATAACTACAATATTACCTGTATAATCTACAATAGTTAATGTTTGTTGGGATGCTATCGGTAATGTTTTTATACTTTCTATTACTTCGTTGGTTGTTTTACATTTTTCAAGCAAATATCTTACTAATAGTCCTGCATTAAATCCTGGTTTTATTATTGTTGGATATATAAATGTTAATCCAATAGCTAGTCCATACTCATTTATTCCATCTTCCATCTCCACAAAAGCTGTTGTATTTCCATTAAATGAATACATTCGGTTTAAATTGTATAAACAATTCATATACAATTTTTCTAACTCAACTAAAAAATCACTATTTCTACCAAATATTATATTATTATCATCTTTGAAGGCAAAACAAGTACAATGATTATCAAATTCAAAACAATACATACTCATCAAAAAAGTACACAAATCCTCATAAGAATCTTGCTGACCATCTGCTATACCCTTTATTTCTCTTAAAATTTCTGGATAATATTTTTCATATATTGGTAAACATTTTTCAACAAATTTTTTTCTTTCTTCAGTAATTTTGAAAGTATGCTGTTTACTTATAATTTTATTATTCTTGTATAATAAATTTCCCCATTTATAACCTACATCATAATGACTTCCTTTAAATCTTCCATGATACATTTTTTATTCTCCTTACTTTAAATTTTATTGTAAGCACTTACTTTCTAAAGTTTAGAAAATTAAAAAATTATTGTCAATACTTTTGTTTACTATAATAATTTTTTTATAAAATAATTGCAACAAATTTATATATTTATGTTTCATTTTTAATAAATTTCTTCCAAAAATTCTTTTTCATAAAGAGTTTATTACATCCATAAAATAACACAAAGCCTATAAGACCTCCTAGAAAGTTAGTAATAACATCATCTATATCTGCCGATCTACCAATAAAATATTGTAAAAACTCAATTCCAAAAGTTGTTAAAAATACAATAAGAATAGTTTTCCATATATTACGTTTACTTTTATAAACTGCTGGAATAAAAAATCCAAACGGAATAAATAATAGGATATTTGGAATTTTCTCAACGACAAACTGATATAGTCCAATTTCATTCCAATTAAAAGGAATAATATTTAATGTATGTGTCGAATTAAATGAAATTGGCATAAGTAATATTGTTGCAAATACTATCAGAAATATAGAACAAACTAGACCTATATAACTCACTTGTCTTGTTGGACTTATCCCTTTTTTCTTCAACTTAAATAATATTGGTAAATATAAAATACCTATGATAACAACAAAAATCAAGCCTAATCTTATATATGCTTCTATTCTGTGCATAACATACCCCTCCTCTCAATTATTATACAATAATTATAAATTCTTTTTAAAAAATCAGACAATAATTCTTGCTAATCTGTCTCCAAGTCTACATAGCAATTCATTTGTAATAGTATCGGCTTTATCAGCGACTTGTTCAGCAGTAATATTATCATCTTCTCCTATAATTGTTATAATATCGCCAACTTTTACATTTGATATATCAGAAATATCAATTAGTAATTGATCCATACAAATTCTACCTATTACAGTACCATAACTTTCATTTATTTTGACTTGCATATTTTTGTTAGATAAATTTCTCGGTATTCCATCTGCATATCCTATTGATACAGAAGCAATTTTTCTATTTTCTGTTGCAATATATGTTCTTCCATAACTAACAGAATCGTTTTTATCTATTTCTTTTACACTTGTAATTCTGGCTTTCAATGACAAAACAGGTTTTAAGTTCAAATGTGTTAATTGATATGACTCGTATGAACTATTTATTCCATACATAAGAATACCAACTCGCACATAATCATAATCTAGTCCAGTATAATTTATTACACCATAACTACTCTGTAAATGTACTTTTCCAGTATCATATCCTTTTGTTTTAATTCTTTTTATAGTTTCGCTAAATAGTTCTATTTGTCGGTTAGTAAAATCAATATCTTCTTTTGTGTTAGAATCTGCAACGCATAAATGACTAAATGTTCCTAAAATATTTAATTTTTCATTTTCGTAAATTTTATATAATTTATCTAAATGATTATATTTTTCTCCTAATCTATTCATACCAGTATTTATTTTTATATGGCATTTTAATTTTTCATTAAGATTTAACTCTTTTATCCTTTCAGAATAATCATAATCTATAATAGTTTGAATTAAATCATATTTTATAACATATTTTAAATCATCAAAATTAGTAAAACCCAATATTAAAATATTACCTTGTATATTATTTTTTCTTAAATATATACCTTCTTCTAATGTGGCTACTGCAAAATCAGTTATACCAATTTCCGATAATTTTCTTGCTATCAATAATGCTCCGTGTCCATAAGCATTTGCTTTTACAACTGCCATTATTTTTGTTTTTGTGGAAATTATTTTTTTTATTTCATTTATATTATTTACTAAATTATCTAAATCTATTTCAATCCACGCTCTATCTTTTAACAAATTATTTTCTTTCATTTTTTATTACTTCCTTTATTTTTTCTATTAAAAAGGCAAATATTGTTGTTGATATACAAACTAACAGATAAAGTATTAAATTATTCTCAACAAACATTTTATCCATTCCAATAATGCCAGAAACAAACCTAATTCCTACAATAAAAAGTGGGTGGAAAATATAAATATATGTTGCAATATTTCTTATCTTTTTGTTTGATGTTTTACTATGATCCATTAAATAGCAAAACAAGAAGTACATAAGTGGAATTAAAAACAAATACATACTATCGTGTCTTTGTAAATTATAATAATGTAAAATACTTCCTTCCACACTCATAAAAACAAAGAATAATAAAACATATAATAAATTAAACTTTGTACTTTTTCTTGTGTCTGCCTTTACAATATGCCCTAAACATATAAATATTGGTACATAGAATAAACCATTTCTCGTATAATCAAAAATATTAAACATAAATTCATATATATTCTTTGTAATCTGATTCATAATAGTTATGCCATAATAACTATCTCCAAATGCACCTATTATGTATAATAGTATCGTTGCAATTAAAGCCTTTTTTCGTCCTAATTTTTTTACTAAATAATATGTAATCCACACTCCAACAATAAGTGCTGGAAAATACCATAAATGATATAATGTTCCGTTTATAAAAACATCTTTTAATATTGTAATAATATCAATATTTTTAAAACTACCCATATAGATATTTATTGGTAAATAAAGTAATATGCAAAGAAAATAAATTTTCAGTATTTTCTTTGTATAGTCAACTAAAACTTGTTTATCTTTTAAAGACCTATCCAATTTTATCAAACGGTGAAATATGTATGGCAACAATTAAGAACGATACTATAAATCTCCATATATCAATATTTATTTTTTTACTCATTATTTCTCTCCTTTGATAGTTAAAATAAATCCATCTACATTGTTTCCAGAAATATTATAATTTTCCTCCATTTCTAAACTAATACTTTCGTCTTTATAAGGAATGAAAAATATCTTATATTTTTCATAAATTAAAGGCTTATTTGGATATATAAAATCTTTCAAAAAATCTATATATTCTTCTAAACAAATATCTTTTTCCATTATTATTTTTGAATGAGGATAACCAACATATCGAAAATGCCATTCTTCTTTCGATATTTTCGTAATAGCTTTCTTTTCGTCTTTATATCTCTCAATAAAGCCATATTTTGGAGCATTATTTCTAAAACTTTGACATATACCATAATAAGGAAACTTAGGACAAATAAAATCAATATTTTCCTCATTTAATGCTAAATCTATTGCTAAACCTGTTTGATGTTCACTAGCATTAGGTAGTGCAACATATTTTTGCGTATATTCTCTGCCATTTTTCTTTAAAGATGTATTATATATATCTTTTTGTTCTTCAAGTGTTCTGTACCCACTTACAGGGACTATTTTATTTTCAGCATTTATATTATTCAGTATTAAGTGTAAAGAATGGTTTGCAATATTATTCAATTTTATATTCTCGTATTCTTCATCAAAGGATACTAGATTATTTATTGTACTTTTCAATGTATAATCTGGGTTAATAAGGACTAATTCTCCTTTTCCAATATTTTCTTTTTTTAAGATTATATTTTTCATTTTTCCCACCCCAATTCAATTAAACGTTCAATAACTTCTTCAAAAGAAATACCAATTTCTTTTAACATACTAGGGTATCTTGAATGTGATGTGCAGCCAGGAATATTTGAGTTGCGGTATTTTACAAAAACTAAGCTATGTTTTTAATAATTTATTTAATAATATTTATTAAATCTTATTTTTCACGAAAATATTGAGTTTTATTACACGCCAATATTGAACATCGTTAGATGTTCATTTTTTATAGTTTTAGGTTTTTTCTTTATTTATAATTTAAGACTTAGCTGCTTATATTTTTCTCTTATCTCTATTTTTTGCCACTTTTTAATGCCTGTATGTGCATATGCTAGTATATTTTTTATTCCTCTTGCAAACTGACTCATCCATACTAAGATCTTTCCTCTTAATGATTTACTTGATTCTACTATTTTTATACTTAACAGTTTTTTATTTACTTCTTCTGCTAATAAACTAATATGTCCTAAATGTATTGTTAAAAATAAATTAAGATTATTTATTCCTTTTAATGTTCTTAATCTTATATTCTCAAATTCATATTCTTGTTTTTTGGCTCTAAAATATTCTTCTATACGCCATCTTGAAAAATACAATCTTACTACTTTTATTACATCTTCTTTATTATGTATTTCTCTATTCGTAAGAAGTATTAATGGTCTTTCTTCACTTAGTCCATAACAAAATACTAATTCATAATCTTTCTTATTGTATGGCAGTGTAACTTTGGTGTGTGATACATATACTTCACGTTCTTCATTATCATCAAACCATAGTGTCATTCTTATTTTTCCTTTTCTTTTTAGGGCTTCTTCATATGCATTTTTCTTTTTTCCTTTAAATAAGAAAACTCTTCGATCATTCATTCTTATAATAAAATAATTGTCATTCATATAGTCGATTATTTTATTATCATCATAACCTCTATCAAAAACTCCAGTAAATTTTCTTCCTAATACATTTTTTACTGCATCTATACTTTTCATTGTATATTCATTCATGCTTTTAAATTCTTTACTTTTACATGAATATATTTTGCTATATACACTTATTGGTTGTTTTTCTTTTTCAGTTAAAATTACTGATTCGCAAACATGATATCCTTTTGTAATCTTTTTATCTAAACTAGATGCATCAATTACATCATCTAAATCTTCAAATTTTTTTCCATATATTTTAGATATATCAGAATCATCAAATAGAGCAACTGGTTCATCTCCATATACATCTCCAATAGTTCCAATATAATTTTTATATACCTTATCCGTATCATTAAAATTATTTAAATTATCACATAATCTTTCAATTGTATTTTTAAGTTTTATATTTTCATTTAAGCTTCTAGATATATTTGATATTAAACAACTACCAGATGATGCAATTCCATATTCTATATCTTTTATAAATTTAGTTATAGGTTTATTTACACCTCTTGAAATTTTTTTACAAAAATTCATTATTTCTCTTTTCATTTCATATGTATTTGCTGTAAAATTATTCATGTAAGCACCTCCGAATATTTTGTTTACCAATAATTTTATTATTACAACTTAATTATACTAAACAAATGAGGTGTTTACCTTATTTTTACATTAAAAATCAGAGAAAGTTTTCCACAATCTCTGATTTTTTTACTTTAATTTAAATTTTACCGGAACTCAAACCAGGAATAGTATTTACTTCATTGAAAACGATTTTTTTATCTTTTGTGTAAAACATATCAACTCTTGCGAAACCACTACAACCTAATATTTTATAAATAGCAAGGGCAGTATCTTTAATTTTTTCTCTTTCTTCTTTGCTAATTCTTGCAGGTAAATGTATTTTACTTGTTTTCAAATTGTATTTTTCAAAATAATCAAAGAAGCCATCTTCTAACTCTATTTCATCCACTTCACCAATTATTAACTTATCTGTTCCTAATACAGCACAACCAACTTCAAATCCATCTACATTTTCTTCTATAATAACTTTATTGTCATACTTAAATGCTTCTTTTAACGCTTCTTTTAATTCGCTTATTGTTTTTATCTTTGTAATACCAAAAGATGATCCTGCTTTCAAAGGTTTTACAAACAATGGAAAGTGTAAATTATGAATTTTATTTTCTATCATCTCGTAACTATCTTTTTCATTAAATAAATAAGATATAGGTGATAAATAACCATTTGAAGAAACAATTTCGTGTGCTAAATACTTGTCCATACATATTGCAGATGAAGTCATATCACACCCAACATATTTTATTCCTGCAAGTTCCAATAGTCCTTGTAATCTTCCATCTTCTCCGTTTTGACCGTGCAATACTGGAAAAGCAACATCAATTTTAATAATTTCATTTGTTTCTAAAACTATAATTCCGTGATCACTTCTATTTGTTGAAATTGTTATTCGTTTTGTATCCTTTTGATTTAACCATTCATCTTTTTCAATATTATTTACATCACCATTATATAAATAAAAATCCCCATCTCTTGTAATTCCGATCATCAACAAATTGTACTTATCTTTTTTGATATTTTTAATTACAGAAGTTGCAGACACAAGCGATACATCATATTCACTTGAACACCCTCCAAATAAGATTGCTACTGTTTTTTTCATAAAAATCACATCTCCTCTACTTTAACATCACTTGGTAATTCATATTCAATAAGAACTTTCTCGTCATATAATTTCTCTTTTCTGATTTCTTTTCTTGTTTTCTTGTCTATTTCAACTCTTATAACTTCAACGCATTCATAAATATTTTCATTTTCTTTGACATACTTTAAATTTCCATTTACTATTTTATAATCAACATTTGATTCACTATTTGATAATATTTTTCCATACATATAATCTTCATCAAATGAAATGTCTATTTGATATATATTGTTAGTTTCATTTTTTACCTTTAAATCTAGCCAACCACTACTAATTGTTGCGTCAATTCCTTCTAAAGAAGATTTATCTGGATTAGGAAAAGATTTTACTTTATGTCCGTGCCTTTCAGTAACAGTAAGTGGGCTCATTAAAAATAGATAATGTAACAAATTACTTAAATGACAAAGCCCTCCACCTTTTTTTGCTACTATTTTTCCATCTACCAATATCAAACCATCTTTATATTTTCCGTACTTTTTACTGTTTCTAACTAAATAACAAAATGAAAATGTTTCATTAGGATATATTAAAATATGATTCATAGTTTTACTTGCTATTTTCAAGTTTTCGACTTTGTTTTTTTGATAAATAATATCGTGTCCACTATTTTCGTTTATCATCAATGTTTTAGTCTTACAAACTTCATATTTTAATTTTTTTCCAGTATTTTTAGAATACTTATTTCCGTCAAACCTCATTCCAATTTGATAAAATAAGTTTCTTTGCCATATTCGTAATGGTAATAGAAATGGAAATAATTGTGTTAATCTTTTTCTTGCCATTTGCAGCACCTCCAATCAACAAAAAAACAATCATTCAAATCAATACAATTAAATTATACTGATTTATAAATGATTGTTCTTTAATTTTATCTTAAATAAATCTTAAATTCTTCTTAAATTATTTTAATGGTAACGTAACTCGAAAAGTTGTTTCTTCCTCATTACTTTCGGCAATTATTGTTCCATTATGTAATTCAACTATATCTTTTGCAATGGCAAGACCTAACCCACTTCCACCTGTTCTTGATGTTCTTGCAGAGTCTAATCTATAAAACTTTTCAAATATTTTACTTAATTTTTCTTTTGATATTTGTTTTCCTTTGTTTATTACTTCAACAATTACATTATTATTATCTTTTTTCAAATTGATTACAATTTCACTTTCTTCTTTACTATAACTAATAGCATTTTTTATAAGATTATTAAATACTCTACTTAATTTATCTGGATCACCATTTATACTGATTGGCTCATCATAATTCAATTTAATACTCTTATTTACTTCTCGTAAAGTGGGATAGAAATCATCAATTATTTGTTCCATCATCAAGTTAAGATTTAATTCTTCTTTTTCTAAAACAATTTTTTCGGAATTAAATCTAGCTACATCAAATAACTCATTGATTAAATCTTCTAATCTATATGATTTATCTAATGCAATAGAAATATAATTTTTTTGTTTCTTTTTTGGCATATCATCTATTTCATCCAAAATTGATAAATAACCTATCATTGATGTTAAAGGTGTCTTAATATCGTGGGCTAAATAAACTATTAACTCATCTTTCTTTTCTTCATTTTCTTTAGCCAATTTTTCATTTTTCTCTGATTCTCTTTTTAAGTGATTCATACGCTTTTGGATTTCTTCTAATTCATCTGGTAATTCAATATATTCAACATCTTTATTTACTAAATCTTCAGTTGCTTTTCCAACTTCATCAATATATCCAAAAACTTTCTTTAATAATCTATATAATAATACTAATGTTCCAATTATCCAAATTATTAGTATAGGAATTATAAGGGTTCTAACACTTGTTATGCTGTAAAAAAATTCTCTAAAATTGTTGTAAACTTCTGGTGAAATATCATATAACCATTGGAAAGTTAGACTATCAATTAGTGCCACCAAAAGGAAAATTCCTAACGGCATACATATAGACCATATCAATATTTTTATTACAAAATTTATAAATGTTTTTCTCAATAATTTATTTTTTTTACTTCTCAATTTTATACCCCACTCCATAAACAGTTTTTATATATTTTGGTTTCTTTCCAATATCATTCATTTTTTCTCTTAAATGTCTAATATGTACCATTACAGTATTGTTATCTTTTTCAAAATATTTACTTCTCCATACTTTAGAAAATAATTCATCTGTTTTGATTACTTTTCCTCTGTTTTGGCATAATATCCATAATATTTCAAATTCTATTTTTGTTAGTTCGACCTTTTTCTCGTTGAAATAAAACTCGTGAGTATCTTTATTTATAAGTATCCCTCTAAAATCAATTACATTTTCTTTTTGATTTGAATTATTATACTTTTGGCTTCTTCTTAACTGTGCTTTTACTCTTGCAATCAATTCCAAAGGTTGAAAAGGCTTTGTTACATAGTCATCTGCTCCTATCATTAAGCCATTTATTTTATCAATTTCTTCTACTTTTGCAGTTGCAAAAATAATTGGAAATGTATATTTTTCTCTGATCTTATTGCATAGCATAAAGCCATCAATTTCAGGCATCATAACATCTAAAATTGCTAAATCTACATCTAAATTATCAATATTATCAAGCACTTCTTTAGCCGAATAATATTTATAAACCGTATAATTTTCATTTTTTAAATATACTTCGACTAAATCGGCTATTTCTTTTTCATCATCTACTATTAGAATTTTATTCATTAATATCGCCTCTACAAACCACTATTTTTTTTTATCATAACATAAAAATAAAAATTATGCTACTATTTATATAAAAACAAGTGAGAGTTACTCTTTTCAGTAACTCTCTATATCAAATAATTTTCTAATTAATTGTTATCTTCTTTATTAAATATAGTTTCAATATTGTTTATAAACTCTTTTCTTCTAATTATTGTAGTAATTATAACAAATAATGAATATAGTAAGTTTCCAATATAAGGTTGAGTATTTAGTTTTGTTGTCAAGTCTGCACTAACAAAGAAAGTTAAAATTGCAAGAATTAGTATAATCCAATGTGAATATTTTATTCTTCTTATATATAAATATCCTAATGGAATATATACAATAGCAAGTAATAATTTTACAATGTAATCTGGAATATTAGGTAAATTAAACACTAAATTTAGTTGACTACCATTAAATAACAATGATAATAAAGCAATAATTCCACCAAATATATAAAAACCACCAATAAATGTAATAACTTTTGATTCTTTCATTTTTTCCTCCATAATTTTAATTATTAAAAAATATTCTTGTAACAATTTATCTAAAAAGTCAATCTATATAGTCATTTTAATCAGACTTAATAAAAACTTCGGAATTTTCGGAAATTCTTGTAAAACAATATTTACTATATTTTCTTTTGAAAGCTCTTGTGCTGTATTAAATATTATATCTCCACTTGTTTGCTCTCCCACAGCAATATGTCCTGAAGCATATCCTCCAATACCAATATTAGAGGCAAGTGCAGCTCCACCAAAAGAGTACATTCCGATTGCCAATCCACCAATAGAGATTATACCTATCGCAAGTCCACCAATAGCAACAGGTGCTAATGCTAGTCCTCCAATAGCCAAAAATAAAGCTATTGCAACTCCTCCTAATGAGATTAACCCTAAAGGGATTCCACCTAATGCCAATAATCCCATTGCAATTCCACCTATTGCAAATAAACCTTGTGCAATATTTCCAATAGCAATTATTCCTTTTGCTCTCCTTATTCCAAAGCCAAGATTAATATGAACTAATGGAATACCTTTAATTTTAGTTTTACTTTTATATTCGTAATCTAGCCTAACCTTCCCATAAAAAATTCTTTGATCTTCATTTAAAGTTTCATCATCTTCTTTACCAACTAATTTATCAATAGAAATATTAAAAACTTTGCTTAATTCCATCAATTTTTCCAACTCTGGAGTTGTTTCACCTAATTCCCATTTGCTTACAGTCTGTCTACTCACATTAACTTTGTTACCTAATTGTTCTTGTGATAATCCTTCCTTTTTTCTTAATTCAATTAATTTTTCATTAAATTTCATTTTTTCATTCCTCCCTTTGATATAATTATAGAATTTAGTGTCAATTAAATCTACCAATTATACTTGGAAGATTGTCAACAAAACTTAACATTGCTTATTTTATCGCAAAAATCAACTGTTTTTATATTACTTTTTTTAAATTTTTTCTATCTTTTTATTACTAATTTTATATAATTTTTTATTTCATTTCTATAAATACTGTTGTATATTACCATAAAAGTATAAAATTTTCCACTATTTAACTGTATTATTTTATGATTTTTTTACTGCAAAAAGAGAATCACTATTTCTAATGATTCTCTCTCGAAAATAAAAGGGGATGTTTTGTGTGCTAATTGCTTCATCTACAATTAGCACTGTATTAATTAACTGTTTTTGCATTTGAATAAATTTGCTCCAATTTTGTATCTGGATAATGTTCATCAAAAAAATTATCTATATATCCACTAGCTGCAATATTATTTTTTCTTTCTAACTGTCTTGCTCCTGCCATTCCAGAAATAATAATATCAAATGCAATAAACAACACTAAAAACGCAGTAACACATTTAAAATTTGTATTTTTACACCAATCTTTTAAGTAATTTATTAGTGGTAAAACAAATTTTACAAATAAAACTCCACCTGTTCCCCAATACAAGCAATGCAATAAACTTGTTCTTCCGTGTATATTAAATAATAAATTACTATAATCCCAAGATATTGTTCCAAACCAAGTTTCCTGTAAGTATGAAAATAAATATTCTACTATCCCTCCAAGTAACATTGTTATAAAGAATATCTTTATATAGCTTTTCTTTTTTATATTTGAAATTACCAAATAATAAGCAACAAGTCCTACTCCATATACTTGTATGAATGGTCCAAATAAAAGCCCTTGTCTTGATACGAAATGTCCGTTTTGTACTAAACCAACTATCATTTCAATAATATAGCCTAGAATACTGCCTATTAAAAAGATCCAAAATACCTTTATTAGTTTTTGTATTATATTTTCTTTATTTACTATCATAACTGAATTGCTTGTTTCTTCCATTTTTTCAATATTTACTCCTCTTTTAATATTATAAAATACAATTCTTATGATTCTTTTTATTAATTCTTAATTTTTTATAAATTTTACTAGAGGATGTCTGTGCTAATTGCTTCAACTACAATTAGCACAGCTATTCTATTCTGCTTGTTTTAATATTTCATTTGCTTCATCTTCTGTTAAAAATTTATTTTCTATCATCTTTTCCATTACTTGTCTTTGTCTTTGCTTTGCTAAATCTGGATTTTTAGTTGGTGCATAAACTGATGGTGCATTTGGAATACCTGCAAGTAATATACATTCGTAGTCAGTCATTTCATCTAACTCTTTATTAAAATAGCCTCTACAAGCCTCTTTTACTGTGTAATAGCCATCTCCAAAGAAAATGTTATTTACATACAATTCAAATATATCTTCTTTTGAGTAATGTGATTCTATGTTCCAAGCCATAAATACTTCAGCAATTTTTCTTTCCATTTTCTTTTCTTGTGTAAAGTACATATTTTTTGCTAATTGTTGTGTTATTGTACTTCCACCTTCTACATAAGACATTGCTTTTATATCATTTATTGCTGCTCTACCTATTGCGATTATATCTATTCCATTATGTTTATAAAATCTCTTATCTTCTACACTTATTACTGCATTTACATACATTTGTGGTAATTCTGAAAACTCTGCATAATTTTCTTTTGACCTTATTTCTTCTACTTTTTCTTCAAGAGGCATATTTTCTATTGCTTCTTTATACATATTATAACCATTACCAATGAATAATAGTGCTATACTCATTCCAATTAGTATCAAGAAAATTAATACTTTAAATAACTTTTTCATCTTTTACCACCTCATTTCTTTTTACATTTATTTTTTCTTATCCTTCTACATTCATTGCTGTTTTAACATCTTCTGGTAATTCACTTTCTTGTACTTCTTTCCAATTTACAACTCCACGAATTTGCATTACTTCTAGTTCTAAATAAGCATCTTCTCTTAATTCTCTGCTTGTTTTAAATTTGATTTCTTTTTCTTTTCCATTTTTGTTATATGCTGTTAATGTGTATTCGTACTTCATACCTCCTGATTCGGTAATTTCTTGTATTTTTGTATTGTCTATTTGTGTATAATATAAGTCTTTATGTATTACTAAAAAGTAGTATGCTCCTACTATTAAAGCTATCACTATAATTACTGCTATTATCATTGGCAATTTTTCTTTAAAACTTTCCATTTTCAATACCTCCTACTCTGATACTATATCGACATTTCCAGTAAAGTTATTTGTTTTAATTATTAAATAATAACTTTTTTCTTTGACATCAATAGTTTTCTCTATTTCTCCAGTATCACTTATTAAAATTTCATTTTCAGTTCCTAGTTTGTTTATAATTTCTATATCTCCATTTTGTTTATCTACTTTTATTTTAAGTTTTATGGTATTTCCATTTTCTCTATCTAAAGCAGTACCACCAAATATAGTTTCTTCCTTTGTTGTATTATTGTAGTTTGCTTTGTATGTCCCAACATATTCATCAATTCCAAATGTTCTTTCTCCTTGTATTTTATTATCACTTGTAATTCCTAAACTCGAAACATCTTGTAAAAAGTTATTATAAGTATTCATAGCACTATCTTTTGAAACTGCACTATTCGTAAAAATACTTGTAAAAAAACTAGCTCCTAAAATTATTAGTCCAACTATAAATACTATAATTAATTTAAAGAAACCGAACATAGCTCTATTCCTCCTCTTTAATTATGTTTTTACTTCCGAAATATGTTGCTAGGAAATATAATCCATAAATTGCTCCAATGATTACTGCTGTTACAATAATTGATGGTAGTAATTCATCTGGTGATGCAAGTGCTGCAAGCATTGACAATATAAACTTAATTCCAAATATTGAATGTATTATTGCTAATAATAGAGGCATCATAAAGAATATAAATATTTGTCTAAATAATGCTTGATTTATCATTTTTTCATCACAACCAATTTTTCTTAATATTGTATATCTTTGTTTGTTGTCAGAACTTTCTGTTAATTGTTTTAATGCTAAAATAGCTGAACTTGCAATTAGGAATATAATACCTAGATAAATTGATATGAATATAATAATTGTTGACAATCCTTTACTTGATTCTATTAGACTGATTCTTGTCATTCCTTCAAGATCAATTCCTTTTTCTGATAAATTGTCAAATAATTCACTATCAACTTCACCTGCAAGGACTTTTTCTAATTCTACTTTTTCTTCTTCTGTTTCTGCGTTATAGTTAGCTGCTAAAAAGTATTGTTCAATATTTTCATCTTTAAATTCAAAGCTATCTGGTACTACTATAATTCCTCCATTCATCTCACTTACAGACATCATTATAAATCCATATTGACATTCATTATATTTAGCATGATAAGTTTTTCCATTTATTTCTATATCAGAATCTTGTTTTAATGCTTCATTTCTCATATTTAATAATTGTTCAAAATCGCAAAGTACCATAAATTCATCATCATTTAATGAATACTCTTCTTCTCCATAAAGTTTTGCAATTTTATTATAATCAGAAATTTTAATAATAGTTTCTGGTAAATCATAAGATAAATTTGCATATTGTGATTTAGCAGTTTCAAAATAACCTCCCAAACTATATTCAAAAGTCCATTCTGGTATTGTGTAAATTGGTATCTCTACTATATCTTTCAAATTATTCATATCATATCCATTTGTTTCAAGTGTATAACTTACTGGATGTTTTGAATCTTCTATTTGTTCTTCTGTATTATATATTGTTTTACCACTATATGAACTTACATAGCTTTCTGGCAAATATGCTGTTTTATATAAATTGACATCTACAGGTGTAAATTTATTTAATTGAGAATCTAATGATGATTTAATTGATAAACTGCTAGATAATACACTTATTGTCATAAATAGCATTAAACAAATTATACTCATACTTACTATATTTGTATTGATTTTATTATTTAGTTGTCTTAATACAAACATATTTGTTCCTTTTAAATAAACACTTTTTCTTGTTTGTATAAGTCTTAATATAAAGCCTGATAATGACCAGAACACTCCAACTGTTCCTACTATTCCCATAATTATTGGAGGTAATAATTTATCTGCTGTACTTAAATTGTTTGCTCCTCCAGTTACTTGATAATAAGCATATCCTAATATTACGCTTGATGCTATAAATACAAGTATTGATATAATAGGATTTTTCATTTTTATTTTTTCGTTTTTTCTTACTGCTGTTAATAAATTGATTAGTTTATATCTTGATATGGTTAATGTGTTAAATATGATTACTGCTACATACATTACTGCAAAGTATATACAAGTCTTTATACAAGCATCTTTTGAAAATACAAATGTAAATTCGCTCATATCTGCTTCAAATAATTTTGCAACTAATATAGACATAAACTGTGATGCAAATACACCTATAAATAAACCAACTGCTAAAGATAATATTCCAACCAATATAGTTTCTAATAATATAATAGCTGATATTTGCCTTCTACCCATACCAAGTGTCATATATATACCAAATTCTCTTTTTCTCCTATTTACCAAAAAGTTATTTGCATATACTATTAAAAAGCCTAGTACAATAGCAATAAAAACTGAAAGCATACCTAACATTTGAACCAATAATTGAATCATATCTCTTGTTGATTGTGATACTTCAAGCATTGCTTGTTGACTATCTAAAGAGTTAAACATATAAAATATTGCTACACCTAATACCAATGTTAGGAAGTATATTGCATAATCCTTAAAACTCTTTTTCATATTTCTAAAAGATAACTTAAATAACATCGTTCAAATCACCTCCAAGAAGTGTTTGCACCTCGATTATTTTTTCAAAGAATTGTTTTCTTGTGTCCTCACCTTTTACTAATTCATTGAATATTTTTCCATCTTTTATAAAGATAATTCTTTCTGCATAACTAGCTGTAAAAGCATCATGCGTTACCATTAAAATTGTAGCACCTAATTTTTGATTTAAGTGTTCAAATGTTTCTAATAGTTGTCTTGCTGACTTTGAATCTAATGCTCCAGTTGGCTCGTCTGCAAGTACCATTTTAGGGTTTGTTATAATTGCTCTTGCCGATGCTACTCTTTGTTTTTGCCCACCAGAAATTTGATAAGGATATTTATTTAGTATTTCTGATATTTCAAGTTTTTGTGCTATTTCTTTAACTTTCTTATCTATTTCGTGTGAATTTACTTTTTGAATTGTTAAAGCAAGTGCGATATTTTCATAAGCTGTTAAAGTATCTAACAAGTTAAAATCTTGAAATATAAATCCTAATTCTTCCCTTCTAAATTTGTTTAGCTTATTTCCTTTTAATTTTGTAATGTCTTGATTATTTATAATAATCTTTCCTGCTGTTACTCTGTCTATTGTTGAAATACAATTTAATAATGTTGTTTTACCTGATCCTGATGCTCCCATTATTCCAACAAACTCTCCTTCTCCAACATTAAAACTAATACCATCTATCGCCTTTGTTAAATTTGATTTATTTCCATAGTATTTTTCAATGTTTTTTACCTCTAATACATTACTCATTATAAAATCTCCTTTCCTATGTTCTAACTATATTATAAAACTTTAAATATTTCCTTGCCATTTTTTAATCTTACATTTGTCTTACATTTTTGTAAGATAAGAAAAAATAGCTCTATAAAAAGAGCTATTAAAAATTTGTATAACTATTCTTCGGAAAGATTATTCTAACTTCTGTTCCCTTATCTTTTTCAGAATTTAATTCTATTCCTAATCCTAGTTTATCACATAATTTTTTACATAAATATAGTCCAATTCCAGTTGATTTTTGACCTATAATTCTTCCATTTTCTCCTGTAAAACCTCTTTCAAATACTCTTGTTATTTCTCCCTTTTTAATTCCTATTCCATTATCTTTAATATATAAAATTACTTTATCATTTTTTTCTAGTGAGGAAATTTCTATTTTTTTATTTTCTTTTTTAGAGTATTTTATAGCATTTTGTATGATCTGATTTATGATAAATACTGCCCATTTGCTATCTGTATATACTTCTTCATCTTTTAAATTTGAAAGTTCTATTGATACTTTTTCATTTAAAAGTGTAGTTTTATTCTTTAAAATTGCTCCATTTACTATTTCTTTTAAGTTTGTTTTATTTATAATATAATCTTTTTCTACTGCATTACTTCTAGCATAGAATAAGGCTTGTTCTGTATAGTTTTCTACCTTATCTAATTCTTCATCTATGCTTTTTGTTACTTCATTTTTATTATTTTCTATAATCATTTTACTTGCTGCAATAGGTATTTTAACTTCGTGAATCCATAGTTCAATATATTCTTTATAATCTTCTTGAATATTTTTGTAATAGTTTACATTTTCAAGCATTGACTTTCCTGTATCTTGCAATATATCTTTTAATATTTTGCCTTCTATAAAATTAGGTGTTTTTATTATTTCAGAAATTAAATATTTTTCTTTTAATTCTTCCATGTTTTTTATTAATTCATTATAGTAATCTTTTTTCTTTTTATATTCAATTAATATTGCAAGTGCCATTACAAAAACAATAATAAATGCACAATATACTCTTATTAAAATACTAATATTGTAAGCAAGTAATAAAATTTCTACACTCACTAAAGCAAGTATTGTACCAATAATTAAAACCATTTTTTCTTTTATATAATCTCTAAATCTCATTTTAATATATAACCTTGTCCTCTCCTTGTTTCGATTCTATCTACAAGTCCTAATTCCTCTAATTTTCCTCTTAATCTTTTTACATTTACACTTAAAGTGTTATCATCAATAAATTCTTCACTTTCCCACAAATAGTCCATTATCTCATCTCTTGATACAATTCTTCCTCTATTGATACATAAGTAATATAAAATAGTGTATTCATTTTTAGTTAGTTCGATTTTTCTATCATCTTTTTTAATTACTCTTTCAGCTATATTTAATTTAAAACCATCACAGTCAATTTCTTGCATTTCTTTATCTGACTTTTTGTTTCTTTTTAGTAAACCATTTATTTTAGCAAGTAATATTTGTATGTTATATGGCTTTGTTACATACTGATCTGCTCCATAATTTAAGCTCATTAATTCATCTATTTCATTATCTCTACTTGTTACCATTATTATTGGAACATCTGATGTCTTTCTAACTTCTTTACATACAAATTCACCGTCTGTATATGGTAAATTTATATCTAATAATATTAAATCAGCATTTTCATTTAAAATATCTTGAATTGTATTATCAAATTTTTCTAATCCTTTTGCAATAAAACCATGTTTAGTCAAAAATGTTTCTAATTCTTTTCTTAATTTTTTATCATCTTCTACTATTAAAATTCTTTGCATGATTTTAACCTCCAGAATAATTATATCACATTTTTCTGTTCATTAACTTACATTTTTGTAAGATAGCAAAAGAAAATAAGAGGATAGCATCTGCTACCCTCCCTTTAAAAATCACACAAATCTCAAATTGATGTTTTAAAATTCCAAAATTTCATTGTTACTTTTTAAATGATTCTTGCCCCAAATGGTGCTAAAGCAAGTTTTGCAATCTTAAAAAATTGAAGTCCAAAAGGTATTCCAACAATCGTAATGCACCAAATACAACCAAATATGAAATTCTCTATTGCCATAGGAATACCAAAGAAGATAATCCAAATTATATTGGCAAATAATGATGGAACTCCTCCTCCATATTCAATCTCCTTTCCAAAGGGTGCAAACGACATTGATGCAAATTTAAAGCATTGTAAACCATATGGAATTCCAACAATTGTTATACACCAAATAATCCCTGATAACACCCATGAAATTCCACTAAATAAGCCTCCAAAAATAAACCATAAGATGTTTCCTATTAAGCTCATAACTCATTCTCCTTTTCCATAAGCATCAATTAATTTCTGTGCGATTTCTTGCATAGTTATTAAACTGTTACAAGTAAAATATAATTAGTATATAGTTATATTAACTATTGCCTTGATTTAATTAATACCTAAATAAAGTATTTTCTATATTATATCAATTTACTGTCTATCTTGCTATTATTTTACCTTACAATCTTCTTACATTTTTGTAATTTAAAAGATTAGTCATAAAACTAACCTTTTAAATCCTTATTTTAGCTTATATATATTTTCTTCCTTTTTCTTTTTTATTTTCTTTACTATAAAAACAATTGCAATTACCAATATTATTCCAATTATCCATCCTAATAACGGAAGCCAAAAGTCTGTTATGCTTTGTATTACTCCATTCCAATTAATATTCTCTGGCATTTCTGTTCTCCTTTATAATATTCTTACTAGATAAATAAGTTATTAAGAAATATCCTCCATAAAATACTACTATAAATATTGCTGTCATAATAATTGATGGTAATAGCTGTTCGTTTCCAAATGTTTCTATTATATAACTACAAAATGTTATTCCAAAGATTGAATGAATAATTGCTATTAACAATGGGAACATAAAGAATATTGCAATTTGTCTAAATAATGATTTATTTATCATCTTTTCATCTGCCCCTAATTTTCGTAGCATATTATATCTTTCTTTATTATCTGTACTTTCTGTTAGTTCTTTTAAAGCAAGGATTGCAACACTTGCTATTAAAAATACGATTCCTAGATATAGTCCTAAAAATGTTACTAATGCTCCTATTCCTATACTTGCCTCACTTATATCAACTTTACTATTTATTGAAGGCAAGTTATATTCTAATGAAATTGGATTATTTACTAAATTTTTAATTTGTTCTTGAATCTCTCTTTGTTCATCTAATGAATCTGTATAGTAATTTCCAATTATAGAGTTATAAACAATATAATTATCATCTACTATATCATCTGGAACTATTATAATTCCTGAATTCATATGATTACATGCCATTTCTACAAAGCCATATTGACATTCATTATATTTTGGTTTTAATGTATGTCCAAAAACAGTTATTTCTTGATTATCTTTTAACGCTACATTTCTTATTTCAATCATTGAGTCATAATCTGCAACAATTATATATTCATCTTCATTTATTGTATACTCTTCATTCCCATAAAATTTAGCAACTTTATTATAATCGCTTATTGTCATAATATCATCTGCTACATTATAAGGGATTAGTGAAGTATAAGTATTTTTTATTGTTTCCCAATTATCTCCTAATGTATCTCCAAATGTTAATTCTTCTGTTTGATAAAGATTGTATTCTACACTTTCTTCTAAATAAGAATCTATGTTAAAATCAAACTTTTCTAATATTTCTCTAATACTTAATTTAGAATTTTTTATTTGTTCTTCATTATACCCTTGATCTAGCCAATCTTCATTTAATACTCTTTTTTCTAATTGAATATCTGCTGGTGCTAGTTCATCTAAATTTGCAGTCATTGAATTTTTAAGTGATAAAGCACTTGATAACACACAAATCGTTACAAATAACATTAAAGAAATTATTGTCATTGAAAATACTGTTGTGTTTATCTTACTACTTAATTGTCTAAATGTAAAAGTATTTAATCCTTTTACATACAAATTTTTCATACTTGTTACTATTTTTAAAATTAGCCCTGATAAAGACCAGAATATAAAAAATGTAGATACTGCTCCAATTACAATTGGCTTAAATATATCTTCTGGAGGCTTAATTGTTTCATTTATTCCACCTGTTACCATATAATAAGCATATCCTAGAGCTATGGCTGATATGATAAATACTATGGTACAAAGCATTGGATTTTTCATTTTTACTTTTTCAGACTTTTTATTTGTTTGTATTAAATCAATTAATTTACATTTTCCAATATTTACTGTATTAAATAACATTACAATGACGTACATTATTCCAAAATATATTATTGTTTTAATACATGCTTGACTTGAAAAAATAAATTCATATTTTGTCATATCTGCTTCAAACATATTTGCAACTAACATACTCATAAGTTGTGAAAGCAATACTCCAAGTCCTAACCCAACAGCTAATGATATAATACCAATTAAGATTGTTTCAAAGAATAGTATCATAGATATTTTTCTTTTACTCATACCTAAAAGCATATATATACCAAATTCTTTATTTCTTCTTTTTATTAAAAATCTACTTGCATATATTATTAGAAATCCTAGAATAAATGCCACAAATACACTTGCTCCTGATAACATATTCGTCATCAAATCTATAACTTCATGTGTGCTATTTGTTACATCTAATAGTACAGTTTGACTTTCTATACTGTTAAATACATAAAATATCGCAACACCTAATATTAAAGTAAAGAAATATATTGCATAATCTTTAAAACTCTTTTTTATATTTCTAAAAGACAATTTAATAGTTGTCATTTTCCTCACCTCCAAGCAAGGTTACAACATCTATAATCTTGTCAAAGAAATCCTTTCTTGAACTGTTACCTTTTATAATTTCATTAAATACTTTACCATCTTTTATAAATATTACTCTACTTGCATAAGAAGCACAAAAACTATCATGTGTAACCATCAAAATTGTTGTGTTTAATTTTTCGTTTAAGTAATCAAAACTTTCTAGTAACATTCTTGATGACTTGCTGTCCAGCGCCCCTGTTGGCTCATCTGCTAAAACAATTTGTGGGTCTGTTATAATTGCTCTTGCAGATGCTACCCTTTGTTTTTGTCCTCCTGACATTTGATATGGATATTTTTGTAATACATCTTTTATACCTAGTTTTGTTGCTACATCATTTACTTTTTTATCAATTTCTTTAGCACTCTTATTTTGTATTGAAAGAGCTAATGATATATTTTCATAAGCTGTTAATGTATCCAACAAATTAAAATCTTGAAATATAAATCCAAGTTTTTCTCTCCTAAATTTATTTAAGTTATTTCCTCTTAATTTTGTTATATCCTCTCCACCAACGAAAATGTGTCCTGATGTTACTTTGTCAATAGTAGATATACAATTTAAAAGTGTTGTTTTTCCAGAACCTGATGCTCCCATAATTGCAACAAATTCTCCTTTATCCACTTCAAATGATAAATCGTCTAATGCTTTTGTTAGACTAGATTTACTACCATAGTATTTTTCTACTTTATCAATTTTTAAGATATTTGACATCTCTCATCTCTCCTTTCATTTTCATTATAGAAGATTTATTTTTATTTGTCCTTCTTCTAAAATTACTAAACATTACAATTTTGTAATGTTACTTTGCTATATTTAAAAAGTCATCTTTATTGAATAATATACTAACTTCTGTATATTCATTTTCTTTTGAATCTATAGTGATTTTATGACCTATTTTTTTACATAATTGTTTTGCAATATACAATCCCATACCTGTTGATGTTTCAATTTTTCTTCCGTTATTTCCTGTAAATGTTTTATCAAATACTTTTGGAATATCACTCTTTGAAATTCCAATTCCATTATCATATATCTTTAAAATAACATTTTTATTGTTTTCTTCAGTTGTTATTTTTATCAAATGCTCCACATCATTTCTTATGTATTTAATACTATTACTTACAATTTGATTTACTATAAATTCAAGCCATTTTGAATCTGTTAATACTTTTGTATTTCCTACTTCTACTTCAAAATCAATATTATTTTCCAATAATATATCTTTATTTTTTATAGCAACATTTGAAATAACTTTTGCTATCTCTGTTTCTTTAATTAAATAATCTTTTTCAGCATTTTCACTTCTTACATAATATAAAACCTGCTCAATATCATCATCTAACCTTTTTAATTGCTCTGTTATTTTTTTGTCTGACAATTCTTTGTGGTTATGTACTATTAAATTTAAAGAAGCAAGTGGAAGTTTTGCTTCATGTATCCACATTTCTATATATTCCTTAAAATCTTGTATATTTAAGCTGTATTCTTTTATTTTTTCTGCCATAGATTTATCTATTTCGTATAAAGCATCATATAGAATTTCGCCTTCATAGAAATTTGGCTTTTCTATCATTTCTGTAATTAAATATTTTTTATCTAATAAGTCTAAATCATTTATGAATTT
>CALXFE010000007.1 GCA_944387545.1 uncultured Clostridia bacterium
CAGATCCAGGAGAGGAAGAAAAACCAGGTGAGACACCAGATCCAGGAGAAGGAGAAAATCCAGGTGAGACACCAGATCCAGGAGAGGAAGAAAAACCAGGCGAAACACTAAATCCAGATGAAGAACAAAAAACAGATGAAACAGAGGATTTAGACAAAAACCAAACATCCAATACAAATAAGGCAGATACGAATGTGATAAACAAAATACTACCTTATACAGGAACGAATAATAGTATTTTAATAATAGTATTAGGAGTAAGTATCGTGGCAGGAATCTTTTATATAAAATTGAGAATGCTACGTAAAAAAGCAAAACATTTATAAATCGAATATGAATGAAAAATAATGAAGCAATAAGAAATATCTTAGACCTGAGGTTGTAAAATTGCAATCTTAGGTCTATTTTTTTGCAGAGAAAACAATAAGAAGAATAGTATAAAAGTAAAAAAGAACCAAATGACAAATTTTAAAAGTAAAAAAGTAGAAAAAGTCTATACAAAAAATCAATTTAGTTATATAATATGAAGGATTAAATGGAATAATTTGCATATAATTAAGTATTAATAATCGAAAGGATTGAAAAAAATGAAACTAAAAAATATGTTAGTAGGATTAGAAAACCTAAAAGTAAAAGGAGATTTAGATATTGAAATATCTGGAATTGAAAACAATTCAAAAAATGTAAAAGAAGGGAATTTGTTTGTTGCAATTAAAGGATTTTCAACAGATGGACATCAATATGTGGAAAATGCAATTGAAAATGGAGCAATAGCAATCATGATACAAGAAGGATGTGACTTGAAAGGTGTAAAAATACCAGATGATGTAACTGTTGTGATGGCAAAAGATACAAGAGAAGGATTAGCCATTGTATCAGATAACTTTTATGATCATCCTTCAAGAAAATTTAAATTAATTGGTGTTACAGGAACAAAAGGAAAAACAACAACAACATTCATGATTAAAGAAATTTTAGAAAAAGCAGGAAAAAAAGTTGGTTTAATAGGAACGATTGCAACATATATTAACGGAAAGAAAATAAAAGATAGTGATAGAACAACGCCAGAAAGTTTAGAATTACAACAAACATTTGCAGAAATGGTAAAACAAGGTGTTGAAGTTGTGGTTATGGAGGTATCTTCACAAAGTTTAAAATTAAATAGAGTTGAAGGATGCAATTTTGATATTGTATTATTTACAAATTTTTCAGAAGACCATATCAGTCCAAAAGAACATCCGGATATGCAAGATTATTTTGATTCAAAATTAAAATTATTTAAGATGTGTAAAACAGGAATTGTAAATACAGATGATTTACATGGAGCAAAGATACCAAGATTATTTCCAGATAGTAATATAACGACATATGGAATTGATAATTATGCTAATGTTTTAGCCAAAGACATAACTATAACCAATTCGTATGTGGATTTTAAAGTAAAAATCAAGGACAAAAATGAAAGAGTAAAAACAGGCATACCTGGAAGATTTAGTGTATATAATTCATTAGCAGCAATTTGTGTTGCACAAAAATTTGGAATTGATCCTGAAAAAGTAAAAGAAGCCTTATTAGAGGTAAGGGTACCTGGAAGATCTGAATTAGTCGATAATAAAAGAGAAATACCAATTATGATAGATTATGCACATTCACCAGAAAGTTTAGAAAATATATTACAAGCAACAAAGAGTTATACAAGAGGAAAAGTAATATCTGTATTTGGTTGTGGTGGAGATAGAGATGCAGGGAAAAGACCAATTATGGGAGAAATATCAGGAAGAATTGCTGATTTTACCATTATTACTTCTGACAATCCAAGAACAGAAGATCCTAAAAAAATAGTAGAGCAAATTGAAGAAGGAATGAAAAAGACAAATGGAAAATATATGGTAGTTGTTGACAGAGTAGAAGCCATTAAAGAAGCAATAAAAATGGCAACTAAAAGAGATATTATTATTTTGGCAGGAAAAGGACATGAACCATATCAAGAAATTAATGGAGAAAAGCATCCTTTTGATGAAAGAATCATTGTTAGAGAAATTATTAATGAATTAGATAAAGAAGCAAAAACCAAAAAGAAATAAAACGAAGGAAAGGTTGGATAAAATTGATATTTGAAGCAAAAACATTAATAATCTCATTTGTAATATCTATTATTTTGGGATTAATAATTATACCAATATTAAAAAAATTGAAAGTAGGGCAAATTGAAAGAGATGATGGTCCACAATCCCATTTAAAAAAACAAGGAACACCAACAATGGGAGGAATTATCATTATCATTACGATGATAATTGTTGTAACAGGCACATATATATATTTATCAGTAAATGCTGAAAATGAATTAGCAAATAAATTATTACCAATATTATTATTAACAATTGGTTTTGGATTGATAGGATTTATAGATGATTTTAAGAAACTTGTATTAAAAAACACAGAAGGATTAAAGCCAAGTTATAAAATGATAGGATTACTGATTATTTCAGTAGCATATGTTATTTACTTAGTATATGGATTAAAAATAGGAACAGAAACCTATATTCCCATCTTAAAAACATATATAGATATGCCAATATATTTATATATACCATTTGCAATAATTGTTATATTAGGTGCAACAAATGCAGTTAATTTAACAGATGGAATAGATGGATTATCTTCTAGTGTATGTGCAATTATTATAACTTGCTTAGCAATTATAGGAATTACTTCACAAGTATATGAGGTATCTATATTTGCTAGTATGGTTATAGGAGCAATTCTTGGATTTTTAATGTTTAATATCCATCCAGCTAAAGTTTTCATGGGAGATACGGGTTCTCTAATGCTAGGAGGCGTTATATCAGGATTAGCGTTATATTTAAAAATGCCATTATTACTTATTGTAATTGCATTAGTTCCAGTGATAGAAACCTTATCAGTAATCATACAAGTAGGATATTTCAAAAAGACAGGAAAAAGATTTTTCAAAATGGCACCATTGCATCATCATTTTGAATTATCTGGTTGGAAAGAAAATAAAGTGGTTATTGTATTTAGTGTGGTAACATTACTATTATGTGTCATTGGACTAAAGATAATATAACATAAGTATGTAGTAACAAAATCAATAATTTTGCAGATTTTTTTATACGATAATGAAAAGGACAAAAGAAAAGGTTGAAAAAATTAATTCTTTTCCAACCATATTTGTGTCTTGAGAAAGGAATGATAATAAGAATGACAAAAAAGAAAGGAAAGAGTTTTTCAAGCTTTCTAAAAAATCCAATAGATTTTACATTATTGATAACAATATTGTTATTATTATCCATAGGGCTAATCATGTTACTTTCAGCAAGTTCTCCATCAGCACTTTCTGAAAGTGGAAATAGTTATGCATACTTTTTTAGGCAAGCTATTTTCGCAGTGGCAGGATTGTTTATGATGTGGGTAATATCCAATATTGATTATCGATTTTATCAAAAATATTATAAGCTAGCCTATATTGTTGCATTTTTATTATTATTGGCAGTACCATTTATAGGAAGGACTGTTAATGGAGCGAAAAGATGGATTTATGTAACAGACACACTATCTGTTCAACCATCTGAATTTGCTAAAATATTAATGATAATATTTTATGCAGCCATATTAGTAAAAAATAGAGATGAATTAGACAAATACGGAAAAGGTTTTATAAAACATTTACTATTGTTAGCACCAATTATCATATTATTATTATTAGAACCGCATTTTAGTGCTTCAATGGTTATTATAGGAATTGTAGCCATTATGATGATTATTGCAGGATGTAAGTTTTGGCACTTCCTTGTGACCGGTATGGTTGTAGGAGTACCTGGGATTGTAGCATTAGTTTTATTAGAACCTTACAGATTACAAAGAGTAATGACCTTTTTAAATCCATGGAGTGATCCAACAGGTGACGGATGGCAGGTTATACAAAGTTTATATGCTATTGGGTCTGGTGGATTATTTGGAGCAGGATTGGGAGAAAGTAAACAAAAATATTTATATATTCCAGAACCACATAATGATTTCATATTTTCTATATTAGGGGAAGAACTAGGGTTTATTGGATGTGCAATCGTTATCATCTTATTTGGAATATTTATATGGAGAGGAATATTAATTGCGATGAGATCACCAAATATGTTTGGTAGCTTAATTGCAATTGGTATAACGGCACAGATAGCCATACAAGTAATTATTAATATTGCAGTTGTAACCTCATCAATGCCAGCAACAGGAATGCCATTACCATTCTTTAGTTATGGAGGTACATCACTATTTATATTACTCTGCGAGATGGGAATACTCTTAAACATTTCGAAAGCAGGGGCGAAAGGGGATTAAGGGTGTATTTCTTTAATCCCTATTTTATTAAAAAGGGATTTTGGAAACAGAGACAAAAATTCCTCAAAATTTTCAGCAAGAAAGGAATGATAGTAAAAATGAAAGTTGTTATAGCAGCAGCAGGAACAGCAGGACATATCAATCCAGGTTTAGCAATAGCAAAAAAAATACAAGAAGAAGAAAAAAATTCACAAATTATTTTTATAGGAACAACAAGAGGTTTAGAGAATGACTTAGTCCCAAGAGCAGGATATGAATTAAAAACAATAGAAGCATATGGGCTAAGCAAAAAAATTTCCATTGAAAATATAAAAAAAATGATAAAAACTTTAAAAGGATTTGGGGAAGCTAAAAAAATATTAAAAGAAATAAAGCCAGATATTGTAATAGGAACAGGGGGCTATATTTGTGGTGCTACTATATCAGCAGCACATAGTTTAAAAATTCCGACATTGTTACATGAAAGTAATGCTTTCCCTGGAAAGGCAGTTAAAATGTTGGCAAGAAAAACAGATACGATTTTAGTTTCTTTTGAAGATGCCATTGGAAGAATAAAGAATGCCAAAAAAATTGTTTATACAGGGACACCTGTAAAGATAAAAAAACAAAATTATACACTAGAGCAAAAATATGAAATTATAAAAAAAGTAAGTCTAAAAGAGGATATGCCAATAGCGCTAGTATTTGGAGGAAGTCAAGGTGCAAGAAGAATTAATCAAGCAATTATCGAAATTATAAAAATAGGAAGTAATAAAAATTATCAAATCATCTGGGCGACCGGTCCAAAACAATATGACATTATAAAAGAAGAATTAGAAAATAATAATATTTCTATAAATCACATAGATAATATGAAAATCATTCCATACATATATAATATGGAAGAAATCATGAATGTAGTAGATGTTATTGTTGCTAGAAGTGGAGCTATGACAATTACAGAAATATCTAAAGTAGGAAAACCATCTATTTTAGTACCCTTACCAAATGTAAGTCATGACCACCAATTATATAATGCAAAAGTTTTACAAAATGTTGGCGCGGCAGATATTATATTAGATAATGCATTAAATGGAGAAAAGTTAAATACGTATATAGAAAAAATTGTATTAGATAAACATAAATGTGAAACAATGGGAAACAATGCATTAAAAGTGTCTATAGATGATGTAGAAAACAAAATCTATGAACAAATAATAGAAACTATAAAAAACAAAAAATCATAATGAGAGGGAAAACAATGATTAAAAGTATTCAATTTAAAATAATAGTTGTATTTTTCTTAATAGGAATTATTATTATCACAGGGTTAGGTGTGGTATATATAAATTCAATAAATAATTTAGAAATAAATCTTAGCAATAGAGAAATAGGAAATCTGACAGAACTTACACAATATATACAACAGATGAGACATATAAATATTACGGCACTAAGTATAGCGGCAATTGTATTTTTTATAGGAGGAATTTTAATAGCAATTGTTTTGTCTAGATTTGTCATATATCCGATTAATAAATTAATAAAAAGTGCAGAGAAGATAACAGAGGAGGAAAAAAGAAGAGCATCATCCACAACATCGAAAGAAAATTTGAAAAAACTAAAAAATAAAAAAGATACAGTAAGCATAGAAGACGTATTAGGAACAATGACAAAAGAATTAAAAGAAAAATTAAGTGAGGTTTCTACACAAAAAAATCAAATAGAGACCATTCTTTTACATATGACAGATGGAATTATTGCGTTTAATATGGAAGGTGAAATTATATTAATTAATCCAGCTGCTAAGAAATTTTTAAGCATCAGACCAGAGGATATAACATTTGATGATATTTTTTCTAAATTTAAATTAGGAATTAACATGGAAAAAATTATATATTTGGAAAACTGGACATCAACAGAGCAAAGAATACAAGTAGAAGATAAGTATATGAATGTGTTTTTTGCACCGTTTAAAAATGAATCAGATAGACCAAATGGTGTGATAGCACTTATCCAAGATATAACAGAACATGTAAGATTAGACAATATGCAAAAAGAATTTGTGGCAGATGTATCCCATGAATTAAAAACGCCAATTACATCTATTATGGGATATGCAGACACATTGTTAGAAGGAGAATATGATAAAGAAACACAAGAAAAATTTTTAAATGTAATTGCATCAGAAGCGAGAAGAATGGCAAGACTAGTAACAGATTTGTTAACTTTATCAAGATATGATAATAATAAAAATAAAGTAAAAAAAGAATCTTTTGATTTAGGGGAATTGGTAAAGAAATGTCAAGATAAATTAGCAATAGAAATCAAAAAGAAAAATCATATAGTCAATTCTTTTGTAACAGCAGATGTGCCACCTGTTTATGCTGATAAAGATGATATAGAAAGGGTTATTTTAAATATATTAACAAATAGTATAAAATATACACCAGAGGGTGGAGAAATTAAAATATATGTTGGTTTTGTATATAATGATGCTTACATAAAAATTTTTGACAATGGAATCGGAATACCAGAAGAAGATTTATCAAGAATTTTTGAAAGATTTTATAGAGTAGATAAAGCACGTACCAGAGAAATGGGAGGAACAGGATTAGGACTTTCGATAGCAAAAGAGATACTAGATAAAAACGGTGGAAGCATAGATATAAAAAGTACAGTAGGACAAGGTACAGAGGTAGTTATCAGAATACCAACAAAAGAATAGAATCAATTAGAAATAGGAACAATTCAAAAAATATTTATGATTCGATTGAATTTTGAAAAAACATAAGGTATAATAGATAAGATTCTAAAAGTTAAAGGAGCGAGAGAAAATTGAATCCAAAGATAAAAGAAGCATTAGAATGGGGATATTGTATAATTATAGCAGTGGTTCTAGCGTTACTATTTAGATATTTTATAGGAACACCAACTATCGTGAAACAAGTATCTATGTATCCAACATTAGAACAAAACCAAAGATTATGGTTAAATAGATGGACAAGAACTACCAAAAAAATGCCAGAAAGAGGACAAATTATTACATTTGAAGCACCAACACAAAAATCATTTACGAGTTCAGAAATCGATAATACTCAACCCATTGCTAGATATGAAAATGAGCCAACCAATCTATTTAGCAGATTTGTAAAATACGTGTTAGAGATTGGAAAGGAAAGTTATATAAAAAGAGTGATTGCGCTTCCAGGAGAGCATGTAGAAATTAAAGAAGGAAAAGTATTTATAGATGGTGAAGAATTAGAGGAGCCATATTTACAAAAAGGTGTCGTTACAGATGTAGCTGGTACTGGATTTTCAGACTTTGTGGTTCCAGAAAATACGGTTTTTGCCATGGGAGATAATAGAACACATAGTACGGATTGCAGGGTATTTGGATGTATACCATTGGAAAAAATAGAAAGTACAGTTGCAATAAGAATATGGCCATTAAATAAATGGGGACATGTAGATTAAAAAATAGAGACGTAAGGTCTCTATTTTTTAAGGCCTTTGTTCTTGAAAAATCAATTGTTTTAGTATATAATAGTAGCGGTTAGAAAAGAAGGAGCGAAATCATTAATGTTTGATGAGATTATTGGAAATGAACAAATAAAAAAAGAATTAAAAAAAGCATTAGAAGAAAATAAAGTATCACATAGCTATATGTTTATTGGAATAGAAGGAATTGGAAAACAGATGATAGCTAAAGATTTTGCTCAAATGATATTATGTATGAATGAAGAAAAAAAGGGATGTAATCAATGTAAATCATGTATTGAATTTCAATCCCACAATCATCCTGATTTTTTATATATAGAACCAGATGGAAATAGCATAAAAATTGAACAAATAAGATATGTACAAAGAAAAATACAAGAAAAACCAATTATTTCAGATAAAAAAGTATATATTATAAATGATGCAGACAAGATGACAACAGAAGCACAAAACTGTCTATTGAAAACATTAGAAGAACCACCAGAATATAGTATAATTATTTTAATAGGAAACAATGAAAATGGATTTTTAAATACAATACGATCAAGATGTATGATAATTACATTTCAACCAATTGATAATGTATTAATCCAAAAATATATAAAAAAAGAATATGGAATAGATAATATTCCTGCCAATTTGTTAGAGGCTTTTGAAGGAAGTGTTGGAAAAGCCATCCTACTAAAGGATAAAAAAGAACAATATGAAAAAATTGAAAAATTAATACAACAATTGGATAAAAAAAATATCATTGATATTTTAAAATTAAGTGAAGAAATTTGTGAAGATAAAAATGAAATTATGAATATACTTGAATATATGAATATAATTTTGATAAAATTAGCAAAGGAAAATATAAAATATGTAAATTGTATTCATATAGTAGAAGAAACTAAAAAAAGATTGAATCAAAATGCAAATTATGATATGAGTATAGATAATATGATATTTAATATGTGGGAGGAAATAAATTGAAGAATATCGTAGGAGTTAGATTTAAAAAACTTGGAAAAATATATTTTTTTAATCCTAAAAAATGGAAATTAAAAAAAGGAGATAAAGTTATAGTAGAGACAGCACAAGGAGAAGAATTTGGAGAAGTCATGATTCCTAATAGAATTGTTCCAGAGGATAAAATTGTGGAACCATTGAAAACTGTTGTAAGAATTGCAAATGGAAAAGATTATAAACACTATGAGGAATGTAGAGCGTTAGAAAAAAAAGCCTTTGAAACATGTAAAAAGAAAATCAAAGAACATAAATTAGAAATGACACTAACAGACGTAGAAGTGAAATTTGATAATAGTAAAATCTTATTTTATTTTACAGCAGATGGGAGAATTGATTTTAGAGAATTAGTAAAAGATTTGGCAGCAATTTATAAAACAAGAATAGAATTAAGACAAATTGGAGTAAGAGACGAAATAAAAAAAATAGGTGGAAATGGTGTTTGTGGAAGAGAACTATGCTGTTGTACCTTTTTAAATGATTTTGAAGCAGTATCTATAAAAATGGCGAAAGAACAAAATATATCATTAAATCCATCAAAAATATCAGGAAACTGTGGAAGACTAATGTGCTGTTTAAAATATGAGAGTGAAGTCTATGAGGAAAAATTAAAAAGACTACCACATATAGGTGCTATCGTAAAAACAGAAGAAGGAGAAGGAGAAGTAGACTCAATCGAAACGCTAAAAGAAAGAGTAAGAGTAAAAATAAAAAATGGAGAAGATTACATTTATAGAAGGTATGATGTGAAAGATATTCAAGTCATAAAAGATCAAGAAAAAGAAAGACTAGACCAAGAAGAAATAGAACATCAAAAAGAATTAGAAGAGTTAGAAAATCTAGAAAAAGAAGATGAAGGAATGAGAGAAGAATAAAATACTATAAACAGTTGAAACATTAAAGGAGGTGAAATAGATGGCATATAAAATAACAGATAAATGTATATCATGTGGAGCTTGTGCTGCTGAATGTCCAGTTGGATGCATATCACAAGGAGATGATAAATTTGTAATTGATCAATCTGCTTGCATTAGCTGTGGAACTTGTGCAGGTGTTTGCCCAGTAGAAGCACCAGTTGAAGAATAAGCAAAAAGGGATTTTGGGGATTTAACTCAAAATCCCTTTCATAGTAAAAGGAGAAATAAAAATGGAAACTTTAATAGTGTCAGGTGGATATATATATATGGAACAATTAAAAATGTATTGTGAAAGGCATGTACGGTCAAAATATAATTGCAGGCGATAGAGGATTAGAGGCATTATATCAACTAGAACTGATACCAAATCATGTAGTAGGAGATTTTGATTCTGTTTCTCCTGAAATTTTAGCATTTTATAAAAATCAGCCACAAATTATTTTTCATACATATAATGCTGAAAAAGATAATACAGATACAGATATTGCTTTAAAGCTAGCAATTCAACTAAAAAGTTCTAAAATCACCATTTTAGGAGCATTAGGGAAGAGAATGGATCATGCGCTAGCCAATATTCATATATTAAAAGATGCATTAGAAGCAAATATTCCATGCCAAATTTTAGATAAATATAATCGAATTTATTTAATAAATAGAGAAATTACATTAAAGAAAGATGAGGTTTATGGAAAATATATATCCTTAATTCCTTTAACGAATGAAGTAGAGGGATTGACGTTAACTGGTTTTAAATATCCTTTAAATGATTATACATTGCCAATAGGAACCAGTTTAGGAGTTAGTAATGAAATCATAAAGGATACAGCACATATTAAAATGGATAAAGGCATTTTGACTGTGATAGAAAGTAAGGATTAAAAACTCCAGCTTTAAGCTGGAGTTTTTATATTATATATTTATTTATTCTTGTTTGTGATTTCTTCTAAATCTAATAATTCTTGCCATCTTTCATCAACAATTCTTTGGAAATCTTCAATCATCCACTCATTTCCAGGTTTAAACATATGTCTAAATCTTTTTTGTGGTTTTAAGAATTCTTCAATTGGTAATTTTTTAGCTGGTTTATATGAAATATGATATACACCATTTACAACTTCATATAATGGCCAATAACAAGTTTCAACAGCAAGTTTATTGATTTTCATTAAATCTTCTGTTGGATATCCCCATCCTCTAGGACATGGTGATAATACATTTAAAAATGCTGGTCCTTCTGTATAAATTGCTTTTTCTGCCTTTTCATATAAATCTTTGAAATTCATATAGGCAATGGTTTGAGCAACATAAGGAATATGATGTCCTACCATAATTTTACTTAAGTCTTTTCTACATTGTGTTTTTCCAGGAA
Organism: uncultured Clostridia bacterium; assembly: GCA_944387545.1. GTDB lineage: Bacteria > Bacillota > Clostridia > TANB77 > CAG-508 > CAG-269. The sequence continues at coordinate 11,131 of CALXFE010000007.1, forward strand.
CGACTGTTCCAGCAGGTGAGGTGGTTGTATCTGCATATTTTGGTGTTGCAGATGAACGTTGAATACCTGTATTCATGTATGCACCATTGTCATAACATACATAAACCATATCATGCCCTCTTTCCATAGCACCTGATAAAGATTGTAAACCGATATCATATGTTCCACCATCTCCACCAAAAGCAATAAATTTTGTATCTCCATCAGCTGGTAATTTTCCTTGTTTTTTCATAGAAACATAAGCTGCTTCTGCTCCTGCAAGGGTAGCACCAGCACATTCAAATGCTGTATGAATAAATGAATCTGTCCAAGCTGTGTATGGATATATAAAAGTAGAAACTTCCATACATCCAGTCGCATTAGCAACAACCGCATGGTCTTCTGGTTTTAAGGCTCTCATGATATGTCTTGCAACAGGTGGAGCACCACAACCAGCACACATTCTATGTCCAGAAGTAAATCTAGAAGGTTTATTTGCAACGATTTCTTTTAAATTGTAAGGCATTATTTTTGCGCCTCCTTTCTTAATCCTAAGTAACGATAAGGATTATCTATTTTTTCAGTTTTTACGATTTCTGATAAATCATTATAAACACTTTCGATGTCATCAGCTTTTGTATCTCTACCACCAATACCATAAACATAGTTTACAGCAGGTACATGAATATTGTTTACATACATAGCAGATGTAACATCTTCAAATAAAGCACCACCTGCAGCATTTAAAGAATCTGCTTTATCTAATACAGCAATAGCTTTTAAATGAGATAATGCATTTGCAATTTCGTCTACAGGGAATGGTCTAAATACACGAACTTTTAATAGACCTGCTTTAATACCTTGTGCTCTTAATTTATCAACTACAAATTTTGTAGTTCCTGCTGTTGAGTTCATACAAACAATAGCAATTTCTGCATCATCTAATTTATATTCTTCAAAAAGACCATATTTTCTACCAGTCATTTTTTCAAAATCTTTTGCAACATCTAAAATAACTTGTTTTGCATTTCTCATAGCTTCTGCTTGCATAGCTTTATGTTCAAATAAATAACTTTGTAAATCTAATGGACCAACAGCAATTGGCTCATCTTTATTTAATAAATAATGTTCTGGTTTATATGTTCCAACAAATTCTTTTACTTTATCATCTTCAAGCAATTCTATATTTTCAATAGAATGAGAAGTAATAAATCCATCTTGACAAACCATTAATGGAAGTCTGACATTTTTATTTTCGGCAATTCTATGTGCCATTAATGTATTGTCATAAGCTTCTTGGTTGTTTTCTGAAAACAACATAATCCAACCAGCATCTCTAGCACCCATAGCATCTGAATGGTCATTATGAATGTTTAAAGGTCCTGATACAGCTCTGTTTACTAAAGACATAACAATAGGTAAACGCAAGCTAGAAGCAATATATATCATTTCCCACATTAAAGATAAACCATTTGCAGATGTCGCTGTCATGGCTCTTGCACCGGCAGCTTCTGCACCAATACAAGCACTCATAGCACTATGTTCACTTTCAACAGCAACAAATTCTGTGTCAACTAATCCATTATCAACAAATGTTGAAAAATATTGTGGAATTTCTGTTGAAGGTGTAATAGGGAAGGCTGCGACAACATCTGGATTAATTTGTTTCATAGCAGTTGCTGCTGCTTCATTACCACTTAATCTTTCTCTTATACTCATATTATTGAGCTCCCTCCTCTCTCATTTCAATCGCACCGAAAGGACAAACTTTGGCACAAACACCACAACCTTTACAATAATCATAATTGAAATCTTTTCTTTTTAAATCTTCTTTTCCTACTGGAATAGCATCTTCAGGGCAAACAGGGAAGCATAAACCACATTGTTTACATTTATCTGATAAAAATACAGGATAAGCACTTCTCCAGTCGCCTGTTTTAAAATCTTTAGCATTTCCAGCAGTATAAATATCGCCACCAGGAGTTAATTTCTCCATAGGTGTATTTGTATTTATATCTGTCATTTTTAACCTCATTCCTTTCTTAAAATTAGTCCTCCTTATTGTATAGAAAAAATCATTTTTTATCTTGAACCTATATAGATTTTTTCGTATATAACAAGGTTAGGTTTCTTTATTGAACTTTCTTAACTTCTTTTAAAGCCATTTCTAGTGCCTTCATATTTCCATCTATTACTTCAGGCTTTTTAGCAAATTTATGTTTAAAAGAACCTTTCATATCTTCTAATAATTCATCATCAGTCATAATTTTACTTACTTTAACAATGGCTGCTAGCATAGGTGTATTAGGAAAATATCTTCCTAAAGCCTCCTCTGAAATTTTTCTAGCATCAATTGTATAAATTTCTCCAGAATATCCTTTTAAAGCTTTTGTCAAATATTCTTTAGATTTTGTTGTGTTAATAACAATAGCGCCTGTTGTCTTTAATCCAGAAGTAACATCAACTGATTCTAAAAGTGTGTCATCTACAACTACCACATAATCAGGTTCATAAATATTACTATGAATTGTGATAGGGGTTTGACTTATTCTGTTATAAGCAGTGATAGGGGCTCCCATTCTTTCAGGTCCATATTCAGGAAATCCTTGAATATATTTACCGGTATTAAATGCTGCATCAGCTAGTAATAAAGATGCTGTTTTGGCACCTTGACCACCTCTACCATGCCATCTAATTTCTATCATGTTATCCATTCTTAATTGCCTCCTTTTATTAAAATTTTACGACTTTAGTATATGACTAAATAGTCTTAATGTCAATAGATTTGACTAAAAGGACAGCTGAAAAAAATTTGCTAAATTACTTGTATAATGAATTTAATTATGATATAAATATAAGTATAAAAATAAAGCTAATAATAGAAAGGCGGTATTTTTGTGGAAGAAGAATTGGATAAAGATAAGAAAACAATTTTAATTGTTGATGATGAACAACCAATAAGAGAAATATTGGTATATAATTTAAAAAAGGAAGGATATAATACAATCGAAGCAAGTGATGGTGTAACAGCACTAAATATTGCTTTGGAAAAATATCCTGATTTGATACTTTTAGACATTATGCTTCCAAAAATGGATGGATTATCAGTATGTAAAAGAATAAAAAATTCATATAATGTACCAATCTTAATGTTAACAGCAAAAGACACAGAGATTGATAAAATTTTAGGATTGGAATTAGGAGCTGATGATTATATTACAAAACCATTTAGTGTTAGAGAACTAATTGCTAGAGTAAAAGCAAATTTAAGAAAAGTAGAAAATTTATCAGTGCCAAAAATAGAAAATGATTATTCTAATAAAAAGAAAGATAATAAAATAATTGTAAATGATTTAGAATTAGATTTAGATAAATTCGAAGTCAAAATTAGAGGAGAAATTATAGATTTAACAGTAAGAGAATTTGAGGTAATCAAATTTTTGGCATCACAACCAGGTCAAGTTGTAACAAGAGAGACATTATTAGAAAAAGTATGGGGATATGAATATTATGGAGATATCAGAACAGTTGATGTAACTGTAAGGAGAATTAGAGAGAAAATAGAAAAAGACACTTCATCTCCAAAAATATTAATAACCAAAAGAGGAGTCGGATATTATATAGCTTCTAAATAAAAGGATTTAAGGAAAACTTGGAATATCCATGTTTTCTTTTTTTATAATTATGGTTCTATATGAATTATGGTTTTATATTTGCAATCGCATAAAAAATCGTATATAGGTTTGTCGAAGCGTATAAAGAAAAATAAGAATAAAAAATGAAACAGCTAAAGATAGAAAAGAAAGGGATAGAAAAAATGGATAGAACAAAAACAAGAAAGATAATGGTAGGAAATATACAAATTGGTGGGCAAAATAAAGTAGTTATACAATCTATGTGTAATACAAAAACAAAAGATATAGAAGCAACAGTAAAACAAATATTAGCATTAGAAAAAGCTGGGTGTGAAATAGTAAGAGTAGCAGCATTAGATATAGAAGATGCAAAAGCAATAAAAGAAATAAAAAAACAAATTCATATTCCGATTGTTGCAGACATACATTTTGATTATAAGATAGCACTAGAAGCAATAGAAGCAGGCGTAGATAAAGTAAGAATCAATCCAGGAAATATTGGAAATGAAGAAAAAATAAAAGCAGTAGTAGATAAATGTAAAGAACACCATATACCTATAAGAATAGGTGTCAATGCAGGTTCATTAGAAAAAGATCTATTAGAACAATATGGAAAACCAACAGCAAAAGCAATGGTAGAAAGTGCAAGAAGACATATAGAAATATTAGAAAAACTAGACTTTAAAGATTATGTAATTTCTTTAAAAGCCTCTAATCTAGATTTATGTATAGAAAGTTATGAAGAAGCATCCAAAGCATTTGATTGTCCATTACATCTAGGAATTACAGAAAGTGGAACAGCATTTAGCGGAACAATAAAATCTAGTATAGGATTAGGATATATGTTAAGAAATAGGATAGGAGATACAATGAGGGTTTCCCTTTCAGATGATCCAGTAAAAGAGATAAGAGTTGCCAAGGAAATATTAAAGGATTGTAATTTATATCATAAAGTACCAACCTTAGTAGCTTGTCCTACTTGCGGAAGAACACAGATAGATTTAATTCCAATAGCAAAAGAGGTAGAAGAATTTTTAACCACCATAGAATCAGATATTACAGTTGCTGTCATGGGATGTGCTGTAAATGGTCCTGGAGAAGCAAGAGAAGCAGATATTGGAATTGCAGGAGGAATAAAAGAAGGATTATTATTTAAAAAAGGTGAAATCATAAAAAAAGTACCACAAGAAAAAATTGTAGAGGTATTAAAAGAAGAAATATTAAAAATGGTAAAATGAAATTTGACCTTGTGATATACGAAGAAATCCATATAGGATAAAGATAAAAGAGGAAATTCTATACAATAAAAAAGATAATTCGGAATGGAGAAAAAATATGGAAATACTAGTAGGAAAAACAGCAGGATTCTGCTATGGCGTCAAAAGAGCAGTAGATGGTGCAAAAGAAGAATTAAGTAAAGAAAACAATATATTTGGCTTAGGAGAAATTGTACATAACCAAGATGTTATAAAAAGTTTAGAAAAACTAGGAATGCATTTTGTTGAAGACATAAAAGAATCAAAAGGAAAGACCATTGTTCGTGCACATGGAATTGCAAAAGAAATTTATGAAAAAGCAAGGGAAAACCATATAGAGTTAATAGATTATACATGCCCTAAAGTATTGAAAATACACGAAATAGCAAAAGAATATGCGGATAAAGGATACTATATTTTTCTTTTAGGAAATAAAAAACATCCGGAAAATATAGGTACACTTAGTTATTGTGGAGAAAATAAATTCGTTATAGAAAAAGAGGATGACACAATTAAAGCACTAGAAGCACTTGAAAAGTCAAATATAAAAAAATTATTAGTTATTTCACAAACAACATATAGTTTGGAAAAATTTTATATCATAGAAGAAATTATAAAAAATGAATTGCCAAGAAATGTAGAAATCATTGTAAAAAACACGATATGTCAAGCAACAGAAATTAGACAAAAAGAAACAGAAGAAATAGCTAAAAAAGTAAATTGTATGATAATTATCGGAGGAAAAAATAGTTCTAATACAAGAAAGTTATATGATATTGCCAAACAAAATTGCAAAATGGCAATAGCAATAGAAAATGCAAATGATTTACAAATAGAAAAACTAAAAGAAATTCAAAAAATAGGAATCATGGCAGGTGCTTCTACGCCAAAAGAAAGTATAGATGAATTGGTTGAGAAAATCCAAAAAGCTTTCGCGCTAACTTTAAATTAACTAAGAAATACTAAAATTGTCGAACTTTGCGATGAAAAGTATGAAAATAGGAAAAGAACTTGTTGACAAGTTCTTTTTTTGACAGTATACTTTAAAAGAAATTATATAATTTTTATCAATAGAAATTTCTATCTATTATGACTTATTTTATAACATTTATTCAAGTCATAAATTCCATCATTTGTAAAAGTAAAAACAATCCAAAAGGAGGTTAAATTTAGTGCACTAAAAATATTTTATGAACAGAAAATTTGTTGCAAAAAGTAATTTTGTATTAAGAAGAGTTTTAAATACAGAAGAAAATATAGATATATTACAAGAGTTTATAGAAGCAATATTAAATATAAAAATAAAAAATGCAAAAATCAATCCATATCTGGAAAAAAAGAAAAACAATTTACCAGCAGAAGAAAATTTTGGGATTGCAGATTTAAGAATAAAAACAATGGAAAATGAAGAGTTGAATATAGGAATACAGATGATTGATGGAGAACATATTTTAACAAAAATGTTTTTATATTTTGCACAAATACATTCTAATCAATTAGAATATGATGATAATAGAAAAATAGCAAAGACAATAACCATAAACATCTTAGATTTTATTTTTACAAAAGAAATGAAATATCATAGTAGAATGATTTTAAAAGAAGAAGAATTGGAAGATATATTAAAGAATTATCTAGAAATACATATTATAGAATTACCAAAATTCAAACTAAATTCCAATAAGATAATGACATTAAAAGAAACATGGATTACATATTTAAAAGGAGAAAATATAGAAACAGCAATTAAGAAAAGTGAAAAAATAGCAAAGCTAGATAATTTATTAAAAAAGTATTGGAGAGAGGAGGTAATGGAATAATCAATAAGAAGAATGAACAATCCTATTTGCTCATTCTTCTTATTGATTATTAATTTGTATATTAATGTGCATCAGTTAAAGTTGGTTTTAGTGTTACTTGTATAATGGTTCCTTCAGGTACTAATTCATCTTTTACATAATCCTGAGTCGTAACAATTCCAGAACCTGAAACACCAATATTTAAATTTTTAGCTCTTAAAGCACTTGTCGCTTGAGAAAGGTTCATTCCAGATAAATCAGGAACACTTACAGATGTTTCAACTGTGTTACCTTCTCCATATAACATAATAATCGCATTAGCAGATAATTGTGAACCTGGTTTTGGTGTTTGGTTTGCAACAAGTGTTGAATTTTCATCTCCAGAAGAAGACACTTTACATGTAAATCCAGCATCAGAAAGTACTTTTTTAGCTTCTGTTATTGTTTTATTTCTAACATCAGGAATCGTAATCAAATTGTCAGAATTACTATTTTCAGCAGTTACATCAGAAGGAATGCCTAAATAAGGCAAAATTTCAGATAACATTTGAGAAACAACAGGAGCTGCAACAGAACCACCTTGATGTCCATAAGTTTTATTTTGTGGATCATATAATGTAAGCAATACAACTATTTGTGTATCTTCAATAGGAGAGATAGCTACAAAAGAAGATACATATCCTTCATCTTTGTTAGCTTCTGTTGGCTCAGAAGTTCCAGATTTACCACCAATAGAATATCCAGTAACAGATACATTTTTACCAGTACCCTCTAAAACAACAGATTCCATCATAGATTTTACTTGTTCGGCGGTTGACTTAGAAATAACTTGTCTTACTTCTGTTGGTTCAATATCTGTAATAGCACCTGTATCTGTATTGGTAATAGATTTTATAATATTTGGTTTCATAAGGACACCATTATTCGCAACACAAGAGATAGCAGTAATCATTTGAAGAGGTGTTACTTGAAATCTTTGACCAAAGGCATAAGTTGCAAGTTCAACAGGTCCAATTTCATCTAAATCATGGAAAATACTATTTTGTTCACCATATAACCCAGAATTCGTTGTTTCAAATAATCCAAAAGCTTGATAATATTTATATAAAGTAGGAGCGCCAATTCTTTGTGCTAATTGAATGAAAGCTGGGTTACAAGAATTGCAAAGTGCCTGCCTTAAAGTTTGAGAGCCATGAGGATTAGAACTTCTCCAACAATTGATAATTCTATCTTCAACTTCTTGATAGCCTTTACAATAAAAATCTCCAGCCTTATCAGTTGTTGTAATACCTTCTTCTAATGCAACACTTGCAGTAATAATTTTGAAGGTAGAACCAGGTTCGTAACTCTCTGAAACAGATTTATTAGACCACATTTTATATAAAGCTTCACTTTTTTGTTCAGATGTTAAGGAATCATAAGTTTTAGATAGTGTTGAATTTGGTGTATAAGGTGAATTTAAATCATAATCCGGATAACAAGCCATTCCTAAGATATCACCAGTTTGAGGATTTATAACAATGACATTTCCACCATCATCACATTCATATTTTTCTACAGCTTGTTCCAAGTATTTTTCAATAATAGATTGAATATTCAAATCTAATGTAAGTGTGATATCACTACCATTTTCAGCAGATATATAGGTTTCTTCAGCATTAGGAATTTCTTTTTGACTACTATCTTGTGAACTAACAATTTTTCCGAGGAGTACCTGTCAGAACAGAATCCCATTTAGATTCAATTCCACTTAATCCTTGATTATCGGAACCACAAAAACCAATAACACTAGAAGCTAATTCTCCATAGGGATAATATCTTTTATTATCCTCATCTATATTAATGCCCACAGAGATTTTGTTTTCTTTCATCCAATTTTCTAATTCATCAACCTTTTCTTGTTCTACTTTTTTTATAATTGTTTCTACTTGAGAATTACTATTAACTTTTTCTAATGTTTCATTATAATCTAACGCAAATATATCTGAAAGACCTTTGGCAACAGTTTCTTTTAAGGTTTTTGTTTCTTCATCTGTATCACCTTTTATTTTAGTCGGATTAATGGTAATTGTATCTACTTGGGCACTAATCGCTAAAGCTTTACCAGTAGAATCATATATATTTCCTCTTTTAGGACTAAGAATTTGATTAATAGTTTGTTGTTGATAAGCAAGTTCTTTTAAATGACTGCCATCTATAAATTGTAAATAGGCAATTCTACCCATAAGTAATACAAAAACAATGAGAATGACAATAAATGCGTTTCGCAATTTTGAAATATCAATTAGATTTTTAGAATCAAAGTGACGATTTAAACTTATCACTTTAGATTCTTTTTCATTTTTAGTTGTTATATTTTTGATATTAGATGTATTTGTTTTTTGTTTTGTTATATTTTTCTTATCAGATTTGCCTGTTTTTTTGTTTTTTACATGTTTTTTATTTGTATCCATAGATTCGCCTCTTTTGTTAAAAATTTGCAATTATATTTTATATTAAAAGTACATAAAAAGCAACAAGGACACAGAAATTTTACAATTAAATGTGAACAAGATAGATACCTCAAGAAGATAAAATATTGCCAACAAGGATTAAAGAAACATACAAAATTAGTGAGAAATATTGAAAAATAAAGACTTTTACAATATAATATAAAAAGTAAAAAGAAAATGAATTTGCAAAAATGTGGAAATTATTTTCAATTTGTTTTGAAATGCATTTTGAAGACAAAGGAATGTGAGTTAAGGTGAGTAATATTTTAGAAGATACCCAATTTATTATGAAGAAATATAAAATAAGAGCGAATAAGTCATTAGGCCAAAATTTTTTGATTAACCAGAATGTGGTAGATAAAATTGTGGAAAGCAGTAATATAACAAAAGAAGATTTAATCATTGAAATAGGGCCTGGTTTAGGAACATTAACAAAAGAATTACTAGAAAAAGCAGGTAAAGTGATTTGTATTGAATTAGATAAGAAAATGGTAAATATATTAAAAGACAGATTTTCTTTATATACAAATTTTGAATTATTTCATGAGGATGTATTAAAAGTAAAACTAAATAAAATGATAAAAGAAGAAAAGGAAAAAAACAATTTAAAATCTGCTAAGATAGTAGCAAATTTACCATATTATATAACAACGCCAATTATCATGAAATTATTAGAAGATAGATTAGACTTAGAAAGCATAACGGTTATGATACAAAAAGAAGTAGCAGATAGATTGATTGCTATCCCAGGGCAAAAAGATACAGGAGCCATTACATATTCTGTATATTATTATGCAACAGCAGAAGGAATATTAGAAGTACCAAATGATTCTTTTATACCAGAACCAGAAGTAACTTCAAAAATTATTAAATTAACTTTAAGAAAAGAACCACCAGTAGAAGTCAAAAGCAAAGGTGTTATGTTTAAAATTATAAAAAGTGCTTTTATGCAAAGAAGAAAAACATTATTAAACGCACTAACCAATACAAAAGTATTTATGTCTAAAGAAGAAGGACTAAAAATATTGCAAGAATTACATTTAGACGAAAATGTAAGAGCAGAAAACTTAACCTTAGAAAATTTTGCAGAGATAACCAATAAAATTCTTGTCGAATGATGAAAAAAGTTAACAGGAGGAAGAGAAAAAATGTATAAATTAGTAGCAATTGATTTAGATGGCACATTAGTAACAGATGAGAAAGAATTAATGCCTAAAACAATTGAGGCTATCAAAGAGGCATCAAAAAAAGGCGTGAAAATTATGATTTCGAGTGGAAGGTCATTTTATCGATTAGAAAAATATATAGATGCATTAGGTTTAAGAAAAGAAAACCAATGTACAATTTGTTTTAATGGTGGAATGATTGTAGAAAACACAACAAAAGAAATTTTGTATTCCAAGAATTTAGAGCCTGAAGAAATAAAAGAATTAATTCAATTAGGAAAAACATTAGAATTGCCAATAATGATATACACAAAAAATACACATTATGTAGAAAAGGTACCAGAAGTCGTAGAAAAAAACAAGAAAAATTTAAAAGGAATGAATTTGAAAAAAGTTCGTTTTGATGAAATAAATTTTAATGAAGAAATTAATTATATTTATAAAGTTTGTTTTATAGATAATCCTAAAACAATCATAGAAAAAAGAAAAGAAATTCCCAAAGAATTTTTTGAAAGATATGAAATAACCAGTAGTGTTCCAGAATATTTAGAAATTGTAAAAAAAGGAATTAAAAAGTCAGAAGCCATTAAATTTGTGATGGAGAAATACCATATAAAACAAGAAGAAGTAATGGCAATTGGAGATGGTGAAAATGATGTGGAGATGCTAAGCTTTGCGGGATTGGGAATTGCCATGGAAAATGCTAGTGATTTTGTAAAAGAATTTGCCAATGTTGTAACAACTTCGAATAATCATGATGGGGTTGCAAATGCCATTGAAAAATATATATTAAGAGGAGAATAAGATGGATAAAGATTTTGAGATATTACTAGAAGAAGCAAAGAAATTTGCCAAAAAGAGAATTTTAACGAATTATGCTTCTTGTGGGCATTGTGGCTGTGCATTAATGACAGCAAAAGGAAATATTTATACAGGAATTTCAATTTATTCTAAGTGCAATCTTGGGAGATGTGCAGAATATGGAGCAATTGCCGAAATGTTAAAGCATAATGAGAGTGAAATCAAAAAAATTGTTTCATTTTCAGCAAAAGGACTTATATATCCACCCTGTGGAAGCTGTAGAGAATTAATTCGTATGGTAGATGATAAAAATCTAGAAACTGAAATAATGGTAAGAGAAGATAAGGTTTGTAAATTAAAAGAATTGTTACCAGAGATGTATATAAGTAAAGAATAAAAAAGAAAAATGAGTTATTCCAAAGGTTAGAATAACTCATTTTTAGATTATCCATACACCTTTTATGTAAAGAAAACATAAAATATAACAAAAACATAAAAGGAGGAGAGAAAATGTCTAGCTACATAATACAAGGGGGAAATAAGCTAGAAGGAACCGTAAAAATATCAGGTTCAAAAAATTCTAGTTTACCCATTATTGCAGCAACCATATTAAATGGAGGAGAAACTACTTTATATAATGTTCCAAATATTCATGATACACAAATGATGTTTGAAATATTAAAAAAAATAGGAGGAAAAGTAACCAAAAAGAAAAATAAAGTCATTATTAACACAAAAGATATTCATAAATTCGAAATTCCAGAAGATTTGATGAGGCAAATGCGATCTTCTGTGATTTTTGCAGGAAGTTTATTGGGAAAATATAGAAAATGTACCTTATCTTATCCAGGGGATTGCGATATTTGATTGATACATCGGACAAGCATAAGATAAATGAGTGGATTAGGGAATTTGAATAATTATAAATTATTATTTATTTTTGAAACAAATTGTGGTAAAATATGGAATTACAAAGGAGATGTCTAACATGATAACACAAATCTTTTCAATAATTATAATTATTATAGGTAGTGTAGCTACATATATAAGTACAAAAAAGAAAGAAAAAGAAGATAGTTTATTTTATATATTATTTACTGCAGGAATAGAATTGATTAACAATGCTTCAGGTGATTTTTTAGATAAAATAATAACAGAAACAGCAATAATCATGGGAAATAATAATTTATCAAGCGTAACTGGTGAATTTAATATATGGAATTTTGCATTTGGAATATTTTTAGTAATTGTGGCAATAACTATAAAAATTTCTAAAAAAAATAAGTTATGTGTCTTAAATATTAATGGATATTATAAAAGAAATGTTGAACCATATTTAAAAAGTAAAAAGACAATATTATATGATTATAGAGAAAGAGAAATAAATTTTGTCCATATTTATAAAAGAATGTTTTCTATAAAGAAAGATGAGGATAGTTTTAAATGCATATTAGAGCAAATAAAAGAAGAAACAGAAGCATTTAAAAACGAAACTATTGAACTTAAAAGAGGATATACTGGAATTGCACCAATTCCATTTATAATGTATGCAGGAACATATCTAAATAGAGTTGAGATTAATAAATATTATGAATTTGATAAAATAGATACAAATCAATATTATGAATTGACTAATAAGAATAACTATATGTATCCAGAATTAAAATTAAAAACTGAATTAGATAAGTTAGATACTGGAAAGAAAGAGGTTGTTGTGGAAATTTCTATAACTCAAAAGATAACAGATCAAGCATTAAAACAGTTTAAGGCTAATTCTGACATATGTAGATTGGAGATTGACAACCCTAAAGATAATGCTATAAGAAGTGTAAAACAATTAAATAACTACACAAACATTATATTTACAACTATTGAAAAAATTACCCATATAATTCCAGATATAAGAAGAATTAATATTGTATGCTCAAGTCAGAGTTGTCTTGCTCTAGAAATAGGAAAAAGGAGTGTAGATAGTACAAGAATACCAGAAATAGTGGCTTATCAATTTGAAAGTCAAAGTAATATTAAGTATCCATGGGGTATTGTAATTAATGGAACAGATAAAGGAAAACTAATAAAAGTGGAGGAAGTGGAAGAAAGCAATGTATAATTTAGAAAAAGACATGAAAAAGTTTTACTATAATGAAGTTGTATTGCCAAAAAGTGAAATTAATAATTTAAGGGAAAAGAAAAAAATAAATATAGATAGATTAAAAGATGGGTTAAAAGAATACAATGAAGAAAATGGAACTGATTATAAGATAGCAGAGACTATTGAGCAAGGTAGTGTAGCAATGTCTACGGTTATCCAAAACGATAAAAATGATTATGATATAGATATAGCAATTGTATTTGACAGTAGTAATATCGGAGATATGGGTTCTATTGCTATAAAAAATATAATAGTAAATGCTTTGAAAAGAAAATGCACTAATTTTAAAAGTGAACCAGAAGCTAAGACTAATTGTGTAAGAATAGAATATGTTGATAATTATCATATAGATTTTGCTATTTATAGAAGAACTAAAAATGTTTATGATAATAGTTATACATATGAACATGCGGGAAGTGAGTGGAGAGCAAGAGACCCAAGAGCAATAAATAATTGGTTCAAAGAAGAAATATCAACAAATGATGAAAAGTTAAGGCAAGCAATAAGATTATGTAAGACATTTTGTAAATCTCGTCACACATGGAAAATGCCAGGAGGATTAATACAAACAGTATTATGTGATGAAAAAATACAAAATTATTCTAGGATTGATGAAATGTTTTATTATACGATTTGTGCAATAAGGGATAGATTAAGATACAATAAAGAAGTATATAATCCTACAGATAGCTCACAAAGTTTATTACTAGTACAAGAAGATGTGGATAAGTTAAATAATCTTTATAATAGATTAAATTCATACATATCTCAATTAGATATATTATTTAGTAGTGGCTGTACAGAAAAACAAGCGAAAGAGGCGTGGTGTAATTTCTTTAATCATGATTTTTGGAACACAAATATAAATGAATCTATGAGAAGTATAAGTGAATATAGCTATGGTAAAGATTTAAATGAATATGATGATACTGAAGAATATATTGGTAATATATATCCAGTACAACCAACTACTTGCATTGTAAAAATAGATTGTAAAGTCGTAGATAAAGATGAAAAAAGTATGTATTTATCAGAAATGAATAAAAACAGACAAAAGGTTTCAATAGGATGTACACTAGATTTTTTTATAAAAAATACTAATATACAAAAACCTTATAAAATTCTATGGAAAGTAAAAAATAATGGAATTTTAGCAAAAAAAAATAATTGCATAAGGGGACAAATATTTAAAGCAAAAGATGAAAATATAAATCATGAAACATCTAACTTTGCTGGAGATCATTATGTCGAATGCTATGTAATAAAAAATGAAATATGTATTGCAAAAGATCATATAGATGTTCCAATAATTTGAGAATATAAATTTATTTGAAACTATTTTATGAAGGCTACAAATAATTGTGCCTTCTATTTTTATACCTAAAAATTAAATTAAAGAAAGTGAGAGTGATATTTATGGAAAAAGAAAAAATTATTAAAGAAATAGAAAAAATTAAAGATATAAGTGAAAACTTATTAAGAACAAAAGAAGAAATAAAAGATGAAGAATTAGAAATGTATTTTTATAAATTTGAGAGAGTAAGAATGGATATGTATGATGAAGTAAGGCAAAGAAATATGTGGCTAGAATTTATGAATGATAAAGGGACAGAGTTTATAGATTATGCGTATAGGGCAAAAGTAGAAGATGATATATTAAAAATATATATCCCAGAAAAAATCCCATCTATAAAAAAGGGAGTTAATTATATTCAAAAACAAATTACATATAATGTTTCAAAAGTTACAAATAAATTTGCAGGACTATTTTATGATAAATTTGTAATGGTAATTATAAAAATATTTGATGATACAAAAATATGGGATGCAGATAATAGAAATGTGAAACCAATTCATGATGGATTGATAAATGGAAAAGTAATAAAAGATGATAATATCTATTGTACTTGTTATATGGTACAAGGATACCATTCTGATAGACCACATGCAGAGGTATATGTATTATCAGCAGAGGATATAACTAGGATAATTAACAAAAAAATAAGATAAATAATATATACAAATATGGCAAGATTTTAAAGAAAAAACAAGTAGAAATTTTGCCATGTTTTTTAATATCACAAAGACACAAAAGATAAGTATTTGAAGATGTATTTTAATTTAAAAATTGTCTAGAGTAGAGGTAACATATACAATATGTTACCTCTACAAAGGTATGCTTATGGGAAAAATTAAGAAAGAACTTTTGTAGAAAGAGGTGAGTAAAAATGAAAGATAGAATTAGATTACAAAATAGAGATATAGAATTATTAATATTTTTAGGAAAATATAAAATAATATCATTAGATAATACAAGATATATTTATGAAACAAAGACATACCAAGAAAAAAGAATAGTAAGTTTGGTAAAACACAATTATATTAGAAGGTTAAAACATAGATATATAACATTAGGAATTAAGGGAAAAGAGTATTTAATAGAAAATGGATATGAAGTAATAAATCATTGTAGAAATGAAAACAATATGGAAAGATTAAATGTCATAAGTGATATAGCAAGTTGTTTGATACAGGATAACTTGAATTTTATACCAAGTTGGAAAATGAAAAAGAAAGATGAACCAACTACACATTCAAGAAGATATATAGGAAAGTTAGGATATAATTTTGAAGATGAGTTTCTAGTATATGCTATTTATGAAGGAAAAAATGATAAATATATAAAATCAATTTATTATGATATTAAAAAAGAAAATGGATATAAAAATGCAATGATATTTACAAATGATATCGAAAAAATAGTATTTAATGAAAAAGGTTTTTACTTTGGAAATAATTATACTGTTTTAATACCTTATGATGAATATGGAAAATTTTTAATAAGAAATAATTATGAAATAAGAAATAGTATATATTGTAGATTAAAAGAATTATATAATGTTGAAATAACTGACTTTAAATTTGCTGATTTGAAGTTAGATGATAATAATTATATTGTAATAATGCCATTAATTAATATGGAAAAGCTATCAAGATTATATTACTATTTTAAAGAAAATGAGAATTATAAAAATATTTATATATTTGGATTAGAAGAATATGAAAAGGTAATCACAAAATATTTGCCAAAATGTCATTATCATGGGTTAAGTAAACAAAAAATAAAAGAATTATTAGAAAATTATGAGTAATAATAACTTAGACAGAAGTTGAAACAAAATTACAAAAAATGTATATAAATTTAATCATATTGCAAGAAATTATTTAGAATTATGAACTGAGTAATTGATAAAAAATATTGTTAATTTTTTATTATTATGCTAAAATCTAATTGAGTTATTAAGCAAAAATAATTTAAAATTTATAACAACAAAATTGGAGATTAAAATAGAAAGAAAATTATAAGTCATTGGAGGTATTAAAATGACAATAAGTATAGAAGAGTGTGATATAAATAATGACTATTTTCATTTTACTAATAAATCTAATATTAATGGAATACTAGATAAAGGGTTGATTCCAACTATTGGAGTAGCAAGTAAATTGGTAAATGATAGAGCAAATGTTTCTGTTTCAAAAGGTGGAAAAGGAATTATGGGTATAATAAATTCCTTTATTTATAAATTCTATCAAGAAATGAAAATATCAGATATTCCAAAAGAATATAGAAAATATTTTATTGAAATTTCATATTTTGAATCAAACGATTCTATTAGTAGAGAAATAGCATGTAAGGCAATGATTAGAAAATTGAAAGATGAAGTTTTTTTTAGGGTTAAACTTAATAAAGAACAACTATCAAATGCTAAAATAGGTGGGTTAACAGGTTATGATGTGAATTTACCTATGGGAATAGACAAATCACAATTGGAGCTTATTACAGATGAAAACAATAAAGTATTAAGTGCTTATGATATGGCACAATACATATATATAAAAGCTAAAGATATAGATGTGTTTAGAAAAATGCACAGCGACTTTTTCTATATGTTTGAGATGTAATTGATAGAAAGAGCAGTATTTAATTTACTTTATTTTATAGTTATGATAAAATGCATATAAAATAAGATATAAAGGAGAGATGAAAATGGATATAACTGTAGAAGGAATTGGAAAAAAAGTTTATACCCCAGATGAAGTAGAGATTAACCTTAATTTTTATACACGAGCAGATTCTTATGAGGGTGCATTAGAAAAGGGAACAGCAAATGTTAAAATTTTTATAAATGATATATTGGAAAAAATGAATTTCAATAAAGAAATAATGAAAACAAGAAATTTCAGAGTATATGAAGAGAAAAAATATGATTATGATAAAAAAATATATATAAAACTAGGATATGCTTATACACAACAAGCAAATATAAAATTTGATTATTCAATGAATACTATTGCAGAATTTATGGATATGGTAAGTAAATTAAAAAATCCTCCAAAATATCAATTGGCATTTAATGTAAAAGATATAAAAAGATGCAAAGATGAAGTTTTAGCAGAGGCATATAACAAAGCAAAAGATAAAGCAGAAATAATAGCTAAAGCAGCTGGAAAAGAATTAAAAGAGTGTGTAAAAACAGACTTTAGACCATTTGAAGAAAGAGTTACTTCGAGAAGTTCATTAAATAGTCAGGATATGTATATGGGAAAAGAAAGTTCTATAGATGGTGTAAAATATGGAGGAGTACAAGAAACAATACAAACGATATTTACACCAGAAGATGTAGAAATTACTGAAACATTATATTGCTTATGGATTACAAACTGAAAGTTAGAGAAAAGTAAAGAAATTAAAGCAATTGGTAATTTGACATCATAAAACATAAATAGTATAATATAAGTAGGGGTTATGAGAAATTTACATTATAAAATTTTATTTTGTAAGGAGGAAATTTATGAAAATTAATGGAAAAATGATTGAATCTCAATCAGAAATCTTACAATTAATTAGAGAAGGTGTAAATCCTTTAGAATACATGGAAGGAGATTACGATATTGATTTAGTAACAAAAGCTATTACACATGCTGAAAGCTCAGAAGACCCTTATTTTGATGATATGGCTGAAACATTGTTAAAATCAATTGTTTATTATTTATATGAAAAGGATGGTGAAACAAAATCATTAAGAAGATGTAAAGAAATTCTTGATGAGGTTATGAATAGTTCAGACAGAAGAACTGAAATGGCCAAAATACTTGGAGATAATGAAAGTGCTAAAATTTTATATAAAGCCATTGAAATTGCACCAGATAGGACTTATAATTCTATATTTGACACATTAAATGAAAAATTAGAAAAGATAATAAAATAATAAATAAAAATAAAATTGCAAGAATTGTCAAATTTCTTGTGATTTTTTTTATTTTATGATATAAAGTATATTGAGATAATAAAAACAAAAGCAAAGGAAGATGTTGAATGGAAAATAAAGTTGTAAATAAACAAATACCAATAAAATCAATAATTGATATTGCAAATTATTTTGATGATTATAAAAATAGATATGACAATATATTTGAACAAGAGAGAGAAAAAAATAAGAATTTACCATATTCAGAAAAGCATTTTGAATATGAAAATGGTAATGCGACTGTTAGATATTCAGTCAAATTTCACAATGGAAAAGATATGACAGAATCAGATTATAACTGGTTTATAGGAATGTTAAATGATGCAAGAGCTATTGAGGAGGTAAGAATAGAATTAAGAGTTTCATACTCTACAAGGCAAGGAAAAGATGACTTTAATAGTCAATATAATAACATTAATGCTGAAGTAGTTTTTAGAGATTCTAGAATGGATTTTAAGTATTCAGATGTCTATGTAAATGTTCAAACAACTAATCAAGAGAGGGAAGCTAACAATATTTATTCAACAATAATGAATACTCTTGAAGATAACGAAGATAGATATAATAATACTATTAAACACAGAAAGATAAGAATACAAAGTTTTTGTATTTCTGTAGGAATTATATTATCTTATATTCTATATTTTATATTAAAAATTAATGCTGAAAATATACCAACAGTAATTGCTCAATATTTAAACAATAAATATGTTATTGTATTTAGTCAATGGTTCGTTGCAATATTATTAGGAAATGTATTTTCATATTGGTATATATTATCAATATATAAACCTTTATTACCATCAACTAAATATGCTGGATATAACAAATCAACATATAAATCACAATATACAGATGATATTGATGATTATTTAGAACATTCAGAAGTTCACTTTGGAAAGTATTGGGATGCAGAGAACAGACGAAATAAGATAGAAAAATTATATAAAATAACAAGTAAAATAGTATTAGTGCAATTATTAATAAGTGTAATTTTGTATTTTGTAATAAAATAATTTTTTATAGAAGGGGCAAATATGAAAACTAAAGAACAAAGATATAATGAATTATATAGTAGTGGTTTAGTGGATTCAGTTAAAAAGCTATTTGATAATAGAAATGATATTAGTGAAGATTACTATGTCTTGATGGCAGATTATATAGATTCTATGGATGAGATTAAAGATGAAATGTTAATAAATCCAACAGAAATAGCAAGAAGAATGCCAGAACTTGTAAAAAGTATTCAAGAGACAAATTTGGGAGGGATTTATGGAAGAACTGATGATAACAGAATTCAAATAAATCAATCCCTTAATTATGAAGATAAAAAATTATATTTTTTCCATGAATTAACTCATGCGTTACAAACATCACATGAAAATGGTAAAGAACAATGTGGCTTTTATGATGGACATGATGGAATGTTTCTAACAGAGGGAGCTACACAATATACTGCCGAAATGTTATATAATGTTTCCAATGGTACAGATATGCAACATAGACAACAACCAAAGACAGTAAGAGGGGCAAGTGATAGAACTCCTTATAGCCCATTAAGTGAATATCAGTATAATGGAGATATATTAGAATTACTTGCTAAAAGTATGGATTTACCATTGCCACAAGTATTAGCTCTAGCATATAAAAAAGATGGAAGAGAAACATTAAAAGAGATATATGAAAGCATGGATGGAAATCAAGGAAAATTTGATGAACTAATGAACAATTTAGAACAAATATATTCAATCGACAATTTATTGATACATGGTTATGGAAAACAATTACAAAGTCAAACACCACTGAACATAACAATGCAAGATGGAACAACAACATTTCAAGGAAATTTAAATACATACAGAGAACTTATGAATAAAACAGAAAGAGAATTAGCAGCAACATATATAGAAAATCATGATACACAATACATATTACAAAGCTATGATGAAATTGCACCCCTTTTAACTACGCCAGAATTGAAAAACAATTTTTTAGCAGTAGTTCATCAATTAAGTCAAGAAGTTTCACAAGATAGTAGAGGGAATATCATTAATTTTGATGAATATAGAAGAAATATAGAACAACCTCAAGCAACAACTCAAGTAGAATTGCCAGAAGGATATTCTATTAATGAATTTGGAGAAATCATAAGGCCGTCAAGAGATGAACAACAACCACAGATGCAATCACAACCACAAGTTCAAAGACAGCAACAAGAATCTAGAATATCAGGATTTGATGCTACTATAAACCCTAGTGGTTATGCAGAACAATTGCAACATAATTCACAGCAAAATGAAAAGAAATTATCATTAAAACAAAGAATTGCACAATTTTTACAAAAAAATAATTTATTTATGAATATGTCTTTTGTAGAAAAATTTGTACATCAACAACTAGATGTATTATCAGAACCAACACAAGATATTAGAGAATCTGGAACAAATAATAATACAACTAGAGAAACAAGTACACCAAATAAAACAAGAGAAGATTTTATCAATAAACTTACAAATTTTGGAGAGTATAAAAATCTTCCACCAATTCAAAGAATGTCAGATCCTCAAAAACTAGAAGAAATGAAAAGAAAAATGGAACAACATACTCAAGAAAATGATAATCAGGAAAGATAAAAGGTTAAAGAAAAGATTGTCAAAAATATAAATTAAAAGAAGATACTACTATAAGGTTTAAAAATAGTAGTATTTTCTTTTGCTTGTTACAGGTTAGAGATGTTAAAATATAAAAAACAGTTATAATTTTAACAAAAGAAGTTATTACAAATAAAAAGAATGTAAATACTGATATAGTCAAGAAATAGAAAGAAAATTTTGATAACTATTTACAATTTGGAGAAGAAGGATATATAAACAAGATGCTAATGCTTTTACTGTCTATATGGTTGAATGTCTATTAAATGCACTTTGCTATATAAACTCAAAGTTTGATGAAAAAAAGTAGATAATTATTTAGACTTATATTTTAAAGAATATAGTATAAATAAAATAAGAGAAATTTTAAATAAAATAAACTTTTGTAAATGTTAAAATTAGAACACAAAAATTATTTTCAAAGCCTTGAAAAATAAACGTTTCTAAAAATTTTAATGTATATATTGTTTTTATTAAAAAAATGTAGTAAAATATACTTGTCAACAAAAGAGTATACAAAAATGACTTAATGAGTCTAAAAAAATGAAAGGAAATACAAAAAGTCAAATTTTCAAAGGAATAAGAATTGTTGATTACTATTTATAGAGAGGAGGTAATCAAACCAAACAGCTTAAGGCAGAAAATTTGCGAATTGTATTTTGAGAAGAAGTTTAACTGTGTATGTATAGCAAAAGAATTAGGAATAAGTCCACAGTATGTATCAAAAGTGTTAAAAGGACATCCTAAATATGAAATGGAAAAGAAAATAAGAAGTGAGGAAAGATATAAAAAATATCTTGAAAGAAAAAAGAAAAATAGACAGTTAAGAGCAGAAAATTTGAAAGGAGAACATGAACTAGAGTATTTGAAACATTTACAATTTCAACATTCAATTGAAATGTCTAAAAGATACTTAGTATAATTGTGTTCAAAATACTGTTCCAAAAAATCAACTAAGAGCAAGTGTTTACGATAAGTAAATAACTTGCTTTTTAATATGCCTTAAAAAATATCATAATTATTTATGATGAGAATATTTTTTTAGAGAGGTGGTGTTATTGAGTGAAAAAGAAAATAAAGTAAAAATACATAAGAATAAAGAAAGTAAATTGCCATTTGCAGTGTTTATAAGTCCTAATAACAAGGAAGGGAAAAAACAAGAAGATTATAAAGAGGTCTTTACAGATATAATATCTGATAGAATAAAGCAAAAATTTAAATAAAATAAACAAATATTTATAAATGCATTGATAAAACATCTAATTTTTGATATAAATAAATTGCTAGATGAAACAATATGATTTAGAAAAAATTGAGTTATTCGAAATTTCCGAACAACTTAAATTAGATAAAGAATAAAGTAAAAAAATTATAGGCCAGAGTTTGACATTTTCTAAATATTGTAGTATACTAATAATAGCTTTAAAGCAAATGTACTGTTTAAGTCAGCAGTAATCATATAAACTAAGAATTAGGTGCGGTGAACCCTAGTTCTTATTTTTTTGCATAAAAAAATGAAGTATTGCGGTGAACAATACTTCATTTCGACTATGTATTAGTCCTTACTGTCTTTTGAATCCTTATTCTCAGATTGCTTATTAAGTAATTCTTGAATAAGTTTCCAAATTAAGTCAGCTGTTGTCATATAAACCTCCTTTCTACTTATAGGAAGGCTTGTTTATTATACAAAATTTTATGTGAAATGTCTATAAAATTCAAGAAAAATATTGAAAATCTTTAAGTTTTAATATATACTAGCAACAATAAACTAAAATAGAAATAATAATGTTATTGATACATAAATATAAATATGACAGGAGGTGTGAAATAACATGAAAAAATCAAATGAAGAAAAAAACACAGTTATATATGCAAGAGAAAGTAGAGATGACTATGGAGAAAACTATGAAAGAATAGAAACACAAAGAGATTTACTTATAAAATATTGTAAAAGTCATGGATATACAAATATAGTAGATGTTATAATGGATGACGATAAGAGTGGAACTGATTTTAGTAGATTTGATGATATAAGAGAAAGGGCGAAAAACAAAGAGATAGATGTAATCGTATTTAAAAATTCATCAAGACTTGGAAGGAATCAAAAAGAAGCATTAGACTTTGTAGAATATTTAGAAGAACAAGGTGTGGAAATAATATTTGAAGATGAACAGTATAATGAGGAATTGTTTGGGTTATATGCCTGGTTTAATGAAAGAAGAGCAAGAGATGATAGCAAAAATATAAGAAGAAATTTAAGACATAAAATAGAGGAAGGAGAATTATTAGTGAAAGCTATTTATGGATATAACAAAGATGGAAAACAATTAGTTAAAAATTCCGAAACAGCTCCAGTTGTAAAAGAGATATTTGAATTATATTCTAAAGACTGGGGATATCAAAAGATTGCAACATATTTAAATAAAAAGGGGGTGCCAACACCATCTCAGAGTAGAAATTTTGCAAATGCAAAACAAACTGCAAATTGGAAAGCACAGCATATAGTAAGAATATTAGATGACAGAAGATATATTGGAGATTATGTAGGTCGGACATACAGAAAAAGTAAGTTTTAAATCTAAAAAAACAAGAGTAAAAGATGAGTCAGAATGGACAATAATAGAAAATCATCATGAACCAATTATTGATAAAGAACTATTTGAAAAAGTACAAAAAATTAGAAAGAAAAGAAAAAAAGAAAGCGACAAATACAATAATGGTTTCAAGTTTGTAGATGTAGAAAACAATTTATACTCAGGACTTTTGTATTGCGGAAGATGTGGAACAGCAATGTATAGAAGAAAAGGAACAAGTGGAACAGGAAAAAGACCAGATAGTTATTTATGTAAAAAATATTGTAATGAAGGAGCAATAAAAGATATAAGACCAGATTATGGTTGCAAACCACACAGAATAAGAATAGAATATTTAGACCAAATCGTAAATGCTTATATTGATAACTTAATTAGCAATCCAGAATTTAAAGATTTTGTAATGAACAATGTAAAAGCAATTAATACAAACAAAGACTCTTTAGAAAAAGACTTAAATAAACAAAAGCAAGCTATAGAGAAATTAGAAAAACAATTCAAGCAGGTGTATGATGATAAGCTAAATGACTTAATTCCAGAATTCATATATAAAGACAAAAAACAAGAAATAGAAAAGAAAATAAAAAATGAAAAGGAAAAATTAGAAGAAACTGAAAATAAGTTTAACACATTAAATAAACTAGAAGATAAAGAAGATTTAATCTTTAAAGCAATAGATGACATCAAGAAAAATGGACTAACGAAAGAAGAACTCTTAAGACTATTTGACAAAATTATAGTATTTGATTCAAAAGAAATAACAAAAGAACAAAAAGAAGAATATAACTTAAATGATGAAATGTACAAAGAACTCTATGAAAATGGAGGTCTAGCATTCCATTTAAAATTCATGTATCCACAAACTATCACAAACAGGAGGATGTGACATTGGAACAAGACCAATAGATTTACATTTAAAAGCTTTTGAAAAATTAGGAATAAATATTGATAAAAACTATGGAAAAATAGCATGTAGTTGTGATAAAATAAATGGGGAAAAAATTGACTTTGAATTTCCAAGTGTCGGAGCAACGGAAAATGCTATACTTGCAAGCTGTTTAGCGGAAGGAACAACAACCATTACCAATGCAGCAAGAGAACCAGAAATTATTGATTTACAAAATTTTTTGAATAAAATGGGAGCAAAAGTAAAGGGAGCAGGTTCTAATAAAATCGAAGTAATTGGTGTCAAAAAACTAAAAGATGTAAGCTATAATATTATGCCAGATAGAATAGAAACAGGAACATTTTTATGTATGGCAGCAATGACAAATGGAAATTTAATACTTGAAAATATAAATAGTACACACATTGTTCCAATTGTAAATAAATTAGAAGAATGTGGATGTAAAATTGATATTAAAGCCAATACTATGGAGATTAATGCACCAAAAAGATTGAAAGCAACAGATATAAAAACAATGCCCTATCCGGGATTTCCAACAGATATGCAATCTATATTTGCAACGGCACTAACGATTGCAAAAGGAACGTCTGTTATTGTAGAGAATATATTTGAAAACAGATATAAATATACACAAGAATTAATTCGAATGGGAGCAAAAATAACAATCGAAGGAAGAACGGCAATTATAAAGGGTGTTAGGAAATTATATAATGCAAATGTAAAAGCTACAGACTTAAGAGGCGGGGCGGCTTTAGTTATGGCAGCATTATCCACAAAAGGTGAATCAAAAGTGGAAAACATAGAATACATTTTAAGAGGCTATGATAATTTCGAAAATAAAATACAACATATCAATGGAAATATCTTGAGAGAAGTAAATTAATGCTTCTCTTAAGATGAATAAAACATAAGAAAAGGAGGTATCAAATTGTCAAAAAAAACAAAGGAACAAGAAGTAAATTTATATTATTTTGATAATGGACAAGATGCTAATTCGACACAACAGCGAGAAGAGACGATTGACGACATTATGAAAAGGAAAAAGGCAAAAGAAAGAGAAAAAAGAATTGAGCAAAGAAAAAAACAGGAATTTGATGATGAATTTGACATTGATACAGAGACTGTTATTGGAATGACAAATAAAAATAAAATAAAACAAGAAGAGCAAAAGAGAAAAGAATTTACAAAACAACAAAGGAAAAGAAATAGATTGGTAAAAAGAATCAAAAGAATTGTAAAGACGCTTGTTTTATTGGGGATTATCATAGGTGCTATTGCATTTGCAACTTGTTCACCAATATTTAATATAGAAGACATAGAAGTATTAAATAATAACAGAGTGTCAAGTGAAACCATTATTAGTTTATCTGGAATTAATAAAAATGAAAATATATTTAGATTTATTGCCACAAAAGCGATGAATAATATAAAACAAAATGCATATATAGAAGATGTAAAAATAAAAAGGGTTATACCAAATAAAATACAAATCGAAGTAACAGAACGAGAACCCGCATTTAGTATACCTGTATTAGGAGAATTTGCTTATATAAATACACAAGGATATATACTAGAGATTGCTCAAAATGAATTAAATTTACCAATTATATATGGTATAAAAACAAATGAAGAAAACATAGCGGTAGGAAATAGATTAGAAGAAGAGGATTTAACATCACTAGAAGCGATATTAAAAATTGTAAGTGCAATGAAAGAAAATGGACTATATGATAAAGTTACCAATATTGACATCAGTAATAAAAATGATTATAGTATATATATGCAAACTGAGAAAAAAACAATTCATTTAGGAGATGCTTCAAATTTAAGTAATAAGTTGTTGTATGTAGTGGCAATCATAGAACAAGAAAAAAATGTTGAAGGCGATATATTTGTAAATGGAGATTTTAATGATAATTTTAAAGCATATTTTAGAGAGAAAGTATAAAAGACTTATATAAAAGAGGTGAAATCATGACAAATAAGAAGATAATTGCGATTATACTTGGGGTAATGTGTTTTGCATTGAGTTTAGGAGTTGTCGTACAAGTAAGAACCATAAAAAGTACAGATTCAACAATAGGGCAGAATCAGGAAGCAAATGCATTACGAGATGAAATATTGAAATATAAAGAACGATATGATAACCGATTTAAGG
The DNA here is from genome assembly GCA_944387545.1 of uncultured Clostridia bacterium. Classification (GTDB taxonomy): domain Bacteria; phylum Bacillota; class Clostridia; order TANB77; family CAG-508; genus CAG-269. The sequence continues at coordinate 38,027 of CALXFE010000007.1, forward strand.
AATTAGAAACAGCAGAGAAAACATTGGAGCAAGAAAGACAAGAAGCAACCAAAAACAACTCTGAATTAGAACAAGCTCAACAAAAAATCACAGAGGGAAATAAAATAACAGGAATGACGGAAGTGACTGGACCAGGTGTTACTATCACATTAACAGATGGAAAAGGGATAGCAACCTCTACATTAAATCCAAGTCAACTAATTGTACATGACTTAGATGTTTTAAGTGTCGTTAATGAATTAATTAATGCGGGAGCAGAAGCCATATCTATTAATGATCAGAGATGGGTGTTAACAACTGCAATCTCATGTAGAGGGAATACAATAGATATTAATGAACAAAGAATTGGCGCACCATTTGTCATAAAAGCAATAGGATTACCAGAATATTTATCTGGATTAGAGAGAGTCGGTGGATATTTGGAATATATGAAACAAGATGGTGTAAGTGTAAAATTAGAAAAGTCAAATAACATTACAATACCAAAATATTCAGGTGTTATCAATTTTGAATACTTAAAAAATGTAGAAGAGTAGGAGGACAATCATGAAAAAGGGCAAAATAACAATGATAATAACCATTGGAATAGCATGTTTTGCATTAGTAACTGTAATGATGATGCAATTTAAAGTCGTTAATGAGACAGATATTACGGCTATAGAAAATATGCAAGAGACGGAGTTAAAAACAGAATTAGCAAATTGGAAAACAAAATATGACGAAATAAATGCACAATATGAGGAAATAACACAAAAAATAGAGGAATATAAAAATGACGAAAAATCCAATAATGAAGCTAGTAAATTAGTGCAAGAAGAATTAGAACAAACCAATACCTTATTAGGATTAACAGATGTCCATGGAGAAGGGATTGTTATCACATTAAAAAGCGGAGAAGATGTGACAGCAATTAGTGCCGATGATTTGTTGATTATGGTAAATGCATTAAAATTTGCAGGAGCAGAAGCCATATCTATTAATGATGAAAGAATTATCAATACAACAGATATTGTGGATATTTTAGATGGATCTTTTATAAAGATAAATGGACAGAGAATATTAGAACCTTATGTCATAAAAGTAATCGGAAATCAATCTCATATGGAAAGTGCCGTAACAGGAAATGGTGGAAAAGTACAAGAACTACAAACTTTAGGACATACAGCAACAATAGAAAAAGGCGATGATATAAAGATAGAAAAATATAATGGAGAGATTGAAACCAAATATATAGAGTAGGGGGAAAATAAAATGATATTTATTGCAATATTAATAGGATGTATATTAGGAGCTATTTTGGGATTAAATGTACCAATGATTTCATATACATATTCAAGTTATTTAGCAATCGCAATTATAGCAGCACTAGATTCTGTATTTGGAGGAATTGCCTCTGTTATTAAAAAGAATTTTGATTTAAAAATATTTATATCAGGTTTTTTTGGAAATGCGATTTTGGCCATATTATTAACCATTTTAGGACAAAAATTAAATGTAGATATATATTTAGCAGCGATTGTTGTTTTTGTTTGGAGAATGTTTATGAATTTAGGAGCAATTAGAAGATACTATGTAGAAAAATGGTCAGACATGGTAAAAAATAGAACATTTCAAAAGAAATCTAAAGAAGAAAAAGATAAAGAACAAGATAAAGAATACGATCAAGAAATGAAATAGAAATCAAAAAATGAGAGAAAAAGAAATAACGAATAAGAGTTTATCTTAAATAACAGACAAAAGAGTACCCTAAATTTTAAGATTAACTCTTATTTAAATGGTAAAATATAAATAAATTGAATATATTTCTGAGAAAGTAATATCAAAAAAAAGAAAAAATAGTATTACAACATTGTTGCAAAAATATTACAAAAATATTACAATTTCTATTGACTTTTTTTTTAAAATGTAATATATATACACTTAGAAAAAATATACTAATAAATGGAGGAATTAACTTGGCAATAGGTGATATCATAGTGGGTATTGACATAGGCACAAGTAAGGTTTGTACCGTTGTAGGAGAAGTGAATAACTTTGGACAAATTGAAATTATAAGCAATACCTCATATAAATGTAGTGGACTAAAAAAATGTAAGATAATAAATGAAGATGAAATAGCTTTAAGTATAGCCAAAACAATAAAAGATGCTGAAGAAGAAACAAATTTAAAAATCAATTCAGCATATGTAACAATTCCAGGAAAGTATGTAACGATTGTACAAAATACAATCACGAAAGAAATAAAAGATAAATATTCTGGAATATCAGTTAGAGATGTACAAAATGCTATCATGCAAGTCAAGGATATAGAAATACCAGATGGAAAGACATTAATTGATATTGTTCCAGATACAATAACATTAGATAATGGAACAATCGTGACAGATCCGGTTGGAAACTTAAGTTCAAGTTTTACAATAAGTGCACAAATCATATTAGCAGATAAAGATTATGTAAGACAATTACATACGATATTTAAAAAAGCCGACTTAGAAATTGATGGAATTGTACCAACAACATTGGCAGAAAGAAATTTAATACTAGATAGTAATGAATTACATGATAACATCATGCTTTTAGACATAGGAGCAGGAAATATTGATATAGGCGTTTTTGAAGGCAGTAGTTTCATATATACCAATTCGATTCCTTTGGGAGGAGATAACATAACAAATGATATTGCTGTAGTGTTAAATATATCAGAAGAAGAAGCAGACAAGTTAAAAAGGCAATATGGATTAGCCTTAAAATCATTCATTGATAATGACAATGATATTATCTTAAACACTTCAAAGGATGAAAATAAAAACAGAATTATAAAAAGCTCAGAATTGATAGAAATTATTGAAGCAAGAATAGAAGAAATGTTTTCAATTATCAATAAAGATATTACAAATAATGGCTTAAAGCATAAAATCAATAATGTAGTTTTAACAGGGCAAGGTATCGTAAATATCAATAAGAGTGATGTGGCAGGAAAAATAAACTTAAATATTCCAGTGAAAATTTCAACAGGAAGAGCGATAAGTACTGTAAAACCAACATATAGGACAAGTTATGCGTTAGTTAGATACATAGCTGCAAGACCATTTGCAAAGACAGTCTCAAGTAGTATAGATACACAAAATAATGAAAATTTCTTAAAAACAGTTATAGAAAAAATAAAGGAATTTTTCTATACGTAAGATATTAATTTTAAAATATATAAAAATAAGGGAGGAAAAACCAAATGATGGATTACAATGAGGATAACAATATTACAATGATGGATGGAACAGCAACAATAAAAGTTATAGGTGTTGGGGGAGCAGGAAATAATGCTGTCAATAGAATGATTGAAGCAGGAATCAAAGGCGTAGATTTTATTGCTGTCAATACAGATAGACAAGCTCTTCAAACCTCAAAAGCAAATACAAAAATTCAAATTGGAGAAAAAATAACAAGAGGATTAGGAGCAGGAGCAAACCCTGATATCGGTGCACAATCAGCAGAAGAAAGTAAAGGGGAACTTGCAGAAGTATTAAGAGGTGCTGATATGGTATTTGTTACAGCCGGAATGGGTGGAGGAACAGGTACAGGTGCTGCACCTATTGTTGCACAAGCTGCAAAAGAAATGGGAATATTAACAATAGGTGTTGTTACAAAACCATTTACATTTGAAGGAAAGAAAAGACTTTCTCAAGCAGAAAGAGGGATTGAAAGTTTAAAAGGAAAAGTAGATACATTAGTGGTTATACCAAATGATAAATTATTACAAATTATTGATAGAAAAACATCAATCATTGAAGCATTTAAAATGGCTGACGATGTATTAAGACAAGGTGTACAAGGTATATCAGACTTAATTGCAATACCAGGACTTGTTAACCTAGATTTCGCAGATGTAAAAACAATCATGTTAAATCAAGGGATGGCACATATGGGTGTTGGTAGAGCATCAGGAGAAAATAGAGCAGAAGATGCAGCAAAAGAAGCGATTCAAAGTCCATTGTTAGAAACATCAATTGAAGGTGCAAAAGGCGTTATTATCAATATTACAGGTGGAGAAGATTTAGGCTTACATGAAGTAAACACAGCAGCTGAATTAGTTCAACGCAGTGTTGACCCAGAAGCCAATATTATCTTTGGTACAGTAACAGATCCTACAATGGAAGATGAAATTCAAATTACAGTTATTGCAACAGGGTTTGAAAAAAATGAACCAATATCAAGTATAGGAGTAGATAATATTGTATCAAAAACTTGGGAAAAGAAAATTAATTCAATTCCAGCAAGTTCAGAAGTAAATACATCACAAAATGATTTAGATATACCATCTTTCTTAAGAAAGAATAAAAACAAAAATATGTAGGAATTTATTCAATAAAAGAGAAATAACTCTATAAACAAAGAGAAATAATCGAAATTTATCGATTATTTCTTTTTTTTTACAATAAGAAAGGACAGATTTCTCGCTAGAGAGGTAGTAGAATAGATAGGCAGGTGATCATTTAATGACAATCTATATAGATGTTGTATTAATAGAAAATTTAGTAATGAATTATATTATCTTATTTGCTACAGCAGTTGTTTTAAAATTGAAAATAAAACAAATACGATTGATATCAGGAAGCTTAGTAGGAGCAATTTATACAGTAATTTCGTATATTTCTGGGTTAAGAATATATGCTAACTTTTTTTTAAAACTTATATTATCAGTTATCATCATATATATTGCATTTAATCCGAAAAACTTGAAAAAGTTATTAAAATTCACATTGATTTTTTATCTGACATCATTTGTTTTTGGAGGAGCAGCTTTTGCATTAATATATGTTGTAAAACCGCAAGATTTATTAAAGAATAATGGACTTATCTTAAGTTTAAATTCATTGAAAATTATAGCTATATCTGCAACCATTGCATTTATTATCATCATAATTGGATTTAAAGTTGTGAAAAATAAAATATCAGCAAAAGACATGTATTGTGATGTAGAAATAAAGATAAACAATACCCCAATAGAAACAAAAGCAATGATTGATACAGGGAATTTTTTAAAAGAACCAATCACCAATACACCTGTTATTGTTGTAGAACATACACTTTTGTATGAATGTATACCAAAAGAAATATTAAATCATCTAGAAAGTATTTTAGGAGGTGATTTTAGTGAGATACCTGGAAATATTAAAGAAGAATATATGCCAAAATTAAAAGTAATACCATTTTCATCTTTAGGAAAGCAAAATGGTATGTTGTTAGGAATAAAAGCAGAAATGGTTATTGTAAAGCATGAAGAAGAAGAAAAAGAAAATACCAATGTGATTATAGGTATTTATAACAAATCATTAACAAAAAGGGGAGAATACAGAGCATTACTAGGAATTGAATTCATGTAGTGTCCAATTGGGGACATTTCTGTTTGGGACATTAAAAAAGGAGTTGATGAAAATGAAAATAATTGATTTTGTAAAAAATAGCATCCATACAATATGTGCAAAGTATTTAAATGATAATGATGAAATAGAGTACTTACCGATATTTTACATAGCAGGCAGTCAAACACTCCCACCACCGTTACCACCTGAGGAAGAGGAATTTTATATAAAAAAATTATCAGAAGAAAATAATTTAGAAGCAAGACAAATTTTAGTAGAAAGAAATTTAAGACTAGTTGTATATATTGCTAAAAAGTTTGAAAATACAGGAATTGGTATTGAAGACTTAATATCGATAGGAACGATTGGACTTATGAAAGGGGTTAACACATTTAACAATGAGAAAAAAATAAAATTAGCAACATATGCATCAAGATGTATAGAAAACGAAATCTTAATGCATTTAAGAAAAAGTAATAAAATCAAAGGAGAAATATCAATAGATGAACCATTAAATAAAGATGGAGATGGAAATGAATTATTACTTTCAGATATCTTAGGAACAGAGCCAGATGTAACATCTAGAAATTTAGAGGATGAAGTAGATAAAACCTTACTTCGAGCAGCTGTATTAAAATTAAACGATAGAGAAAAAAATATCATGGAAATGCGATTTGGATTTAAAACAGGAAAAGAAAAAACACAAAAAGAAGTAGCAGATGAATTGCGGTATTTCACAAAGTTACATATCCAGATTAGAAAAGAAAATTATAAATAAAATGAAAAAAGATATTATAAGTAAAATTGGATAATGAATTAGTATAAAACGTGAATAAAGTAGTTATAGAAATAAAGTGGTGATGAAGCAAAATATCATCACTTTTTTCTTAAAAATTAAAAAGTTTTGTAATTTGATATTTTTGTTTAACGAATAGAAATCTCTTTTTAGGAAATACTTATAGTAAGAATAAAAAAGGAGGTTTTCTTTTTGCTAAACAAAGTTGAAATCTGTGGAGTGAATACATCGAATTTACCATTATTAAGTAAAGAAGAAAAGGAAGCACTTTTTGTAAAAATAAAAGCAGGAGATGAAGAAGCAAGAAATACATTTATCAATGGAAATTTAAGATTAGTATTAAGTGTTATACAAAGATTTTACGGAAGAGGAGAAAATGCAGATGACCTATTTCAAGTCGGTTGTGTAGGATTAATTAAAGCAATTGATAATTTTGACTTGAGCCAAAATGTACAATTTAGTACCTATGCAGTACCAATGATAATAGGAGAAGTAAAACGATATTTAAGAGATAATAATAGTATAAGAGTCAGTAGGTCTGTGAGAGATTTAGCATATAAAGTCATACAATTTAAAGAACGATACACAAAAGAACATGGAAAAGAACCCAATGTAGAAGAAATTGCCAAAGAATTAGAAGTTACAAAAGAAGATATCGCATTTAGCTTAGATGCGATACAAGACCCAGTCTCTTTGCAAGAACCAGTATATAATGATGGCTCAGAAAGTATCTACATCATGGACCAAGTAAAAGATAGCAAAAATACAGATGAATTATGGGCAGAAAAAATCACGATAAAAGGAGCAATGGAAAAATTAAATGAAAAAGAAAGAATGATTATCAACAAACGATTTTTTGATGGAAGAACACAAATGGAAGTAGCAGAAGAAATAGGCATATCGCAAGCACAAGTATCAAGACTAGAAAAAACCGCCATACAACATATCAAAAGATTATATAAGTGAAAAATGTTCAATTGGGGACGTGCCAAAATGGACATTTTTTGTCCAAAAGGGACAGACCTAAGAGGAGGTTGTTTGGTTGTAAAAAAAGACATGAATATTAAAGCTTACTCCTAAAAATTATTGTCAATTTTGGTGAATTTATGAATATACTATAAATAAAGGAATTTTGGCAAATAGGAGGAAACCAAATGCAAGAAAAAGGATTAGATTTTAAGCATAAAGAAGTAATAAATATTAGTGATGGAAGAAGATTAGGTTATGTGCAAGATGTATGTGCAGATTTAGAAACGGGAAATATTACGCATATTATTGTTCCGGGTTCTGGAAATAAATTGATGAATATATTTAAAACAAATAATGAAATATCAATACCATGGAAAAATGTCAAATGTATAGGAGAAGATTTGATTTTAGTGGAACTATGAAGCTTAGGAACATGTTAAACCAATCAAAAAACGGACAAAAAGGACAGATCTGAATAAAAACTTTATGATATTATTTATGAGGTCTGTCCCTTTTGTCCATTTTTTGACCGATTTGGCACGTCCCCATTGATTTTTTTTCATATTTAAAGTATAATGCTAATATCGTATTTATCAAATAAAGAAGGGAAGAATTTGAATGAAAGCAATAGAGATTAGAAACAAATATTTAGACTTTTTTAAAAGACATGGACATGCGGTTATTCCATCTGCTTCATTAATACCAGAAAATGATCCATCTGTATTATTTACAACTGCTGGTATGCAACCATTAGTACCATATTTATTGGGAGAAAAACATCCTGAAGGAACGAGACTTACAGATTATCAAAAATGTCTTAGAACCAATGATATAGATGAAGTAGGAGATAATAGACATTTAACTTATTTTGAGATGCTTGGAAATTGGTCTTTAGGAGATTATTTCAAAGAAGAATCTATCAAAATGAGTTTTGAATTCTTGACAAAGGAATTACATATACCAGTAGAGAAATTATCTGTTACTTGTTTTGCAGGAGATGATGATTGTCCAAGAGATGATGTTTCTGCAAACGTATGGAAAGAGGTTGGAATATTAGACGGACATATTTATTTCTATGGAAAAGACGATAACTGGTGGATAGCAGGAGAAGAAGGTCCATGCGGACCAGATACGGAAATGTTCTATGATACAGGAAAACCAGCTTGTGGACCAGATTGTCAACCAAGCTGTGATTGTGGAAAATATGTTGAGATTTGGAATAATGTGTTTATGGAATATTATAAAGATAAAAACGGATATTCTAAATTAAAACAAAGAAATGTAGATACTGGTTTAGGATTAGAAAGAATGACCATGTTGTTACAAGGAAAAGAAACACCATTTGATACAGAACTATTTTCGCCAGTTATGGAAAAAATACAAGCACTTCAAAAAGTAGATAGTATTGAAAGTAGAAGAATTATTGCAGAACATTTACGTTCGAGTATGATGATCATTGCAGATGGTGGAAGACCAAGTAATATTGATAGAGGATATGTATTAAGAAGATTAATTCGTAGAATGATTAGACATATGAACAAATTACAAATTGATTTATCAGAATTATCTACCATAATTGATATCAATGTAGACAACCTTAAAGAAATGTATCCAGAATTAGAACAAAATAGAGAAACAATTAAAAATGTAATTAATGAAGAAAAAGATAAGTTTGTAAAGACATTAACACACGGCGAAAGAGAATTCCAAAAAGAAATGCAAAAAGCAAAAGAAAATGGAAAAAGTGAAATTGATGCAAAAGTTGTATTTAGACTATATGATACTTATGGATTCCCACCAGAGGTAACAAAAGAGTTAGCAGATGAAAATGATATGACAGTGGATTTAAAAGGATTTGAAGAATTATTTAAAGCTCATCAAGAAAAATCAAGAATGGGAAGTACACAAAAATTTAAAGGTGGACTAGCAGATCAAAACGAAAAAACAATTGCATATCATACAGCAACCCATTTATTACATCAAGCACTAAGAACAGTTTTAGGAGACCATGTAAAACAAAGTGGTTCTAATATAACAGAAGAAAGATTACGTTTTGACTTTACCCATCCACAAAAAATGACAAAAGAAGAAATCCAAAAAGTAGAAGATTTAGTAAATGAGCAAATTCAAAGAGACTTACCAGTTACTTGTGAAGAAATAAGCTATGAAGATGCGAAAAATTCAGGGGCTATCGGCTTATTTACAGATAAATATGGTGATAAAGTAAAAGTATATACAATCGGAGATTTTAGTAAAGAAATTTGTGGAGGACCTCATGTAACCCATACAGGAGATATGGGAAGATTTAAAATCAAAAAAGAAGAATCTAGCTCATCAGGAATTAGAAGAATTAAAGCGATTTTAATAAAAGAGTAATATATAACCTAAAAAGGAAATTACATAAAAAGCCTTGCCTAGCAAGGCTTTTTATGGTATAATATAAACTGTAAGGATTATTTTTATAAAAGAGGTGAAAAAACTTAGAAATTTTCTAAGGAAATGATATGAAAAGTGTAAGTGCCGAAAAAGTAAATATAAATGAATATATAAAATCTAAATTAAAAGCATTTGTAGAAACTTTTGCAACTTTAGGAGACATGATTGGCGGAACTTCAAGTGTTGCTAAAATGACAGATGCAGAAATAAAAGCAGCAGAGATCTGGAAAGCAAATCCCAAATCTGCAAAAGCAATAGAAATGTTGGAAGCAAGAGAGACAATTCCTGAAAAAGGTGAAGTAGAAAAGAAAAAAACAACTAGAGGAAGGAGCAGTTATAGAGTAGAAGAATCAGTCAAAGGCATTTCTAAAAATAGGACAGAAACAAACGAAACAAGGACAATAGATGATGATTATGTAAAATAAAATACAAGAATTTTGAAATTCTTGTATTTTTTACTTGACAAAAGGAAAAACTACCAGTATAATATTACTTGCTAGAAAATATGGCGAAGTAGCTCAGTTGGCTAGAGCATTCGGTTCATACCCGAAGGGTCATGTGTTCGAATCACATCTTCGCTACCAAACAAAAAACTCGCAAATGTAATCATAAACATATGCGAGTTTTTTTATAGTTATTTTCCTTCAAATAAAATATTTAAAATATTTGGATATATTGTATTGGCATGATTTTTCCAATTTTCAACAATTTTTTTTGCTCTTTCTCTTGAGCCAGCATAAGTTTTTACTTCAAAAATCGTTTCATTGTTTTCAACAATTTTTAAAGTTACAGTATAATTATTTTCATCTTTTGGCGTAAATTCAGCAATAACAGAAGAAGCTTCTTCAATATTAGAAAATTCTTTTTTGAAAATACTGTCTGCTTTTAATTTTAATAATCCAGGCATAACATCTTTGGTTAATATGTATGCATTTTTACCTTCACTAGTTATTTTTAATACTTGTTCATCTTCTTTTGTATAAACACCTACTAGCTTTGAATCAATTAAATCAGTTAAGATTTGTTTAAAATAAAAATAATTCATGTTATTAATTGAAGAAATTATTTTAAACAATCCATCTTGCATGATATCTCCATCAATTAGATTTAAGATATATAGGATTAATACCTTATTTTCAGCCAAAGTAGTAGTATTATCTGAATTTGAACTCATAAATAGCACTCCTTACTTTGATTATTTGCTAAATTATATCATAACTATGAAAAAAAGTAAAATAAATTATGTAAAAAACTTTAAATGTGGAAATAATAGTAGTATAATATTATAGGAATTTAAAGAGAAAGGAATTGATAATATGAAAAAAGGAAAAGTTGTTTTAGTAGGTACAGGATTTGTAGGAATGAGTATGGCATATTCAATGTTAAACAGAGGAGGAATACAAGAACTTATTTTAATTGATATAGATAAAGATAAAACAATTGGAGAAGAAATGGATTTATCACATGGATTACCATATGCACCTCAAAAAATGATTATAAGAGCAGGAGATTATGATGAATGTAAAGATGCACAAATTGTAGTTATTACAGCAGGTGTTGCACAAAAACCAGGACAAACAAGATTAGAACTTGCAGAAGTGAATGCAAAAATCATGAAAAGCATAACACAAAGCATTATGGCAAGTGGATTTAATGGAATTATTGTTGTAGCAAGCAATCCTGTAGATTTAATGACATATGTCGTTTCAAAAGTATCTGGATTACCTAAAAATCAAGTAATTGGTTCAGGAACCGTTTTAGATACAGCAAGATTAAGATATATAGTAGGACAATATTTAAAAATATCAAGTAAAAATATACATGCTTATATTATGGGTGAACATGGAGATTCTTCATTTGTACCATGGGATCATTGCTATGTAGGATGTAAAAAAATCAAAGATGTTATGAGAGATAATCATCATCCAATGGAAAAACTAAATAAAATGCATGAAGATGTTGTCAATGCAGCATATGAAATTATAGAAAAGAAAAAGGCTACCTATTATGGAATTGGTATGGCATTAAATAGATTAGTAAGGGCTATATTAGATGATGAGAATTCAATACTAACAGTATCAACATATTTAAACAATCAATATGGACAAGATGATATATATATAGGTGTTCCAGCAGTCATAAATAAAAATGGTGTAAGAGAGTTATTACAATTAGAATTAAATGAAGAAGAACAAGCCAAACTAGATAATAGTTGTCATGTGATAATGGAAATGAGAAAACAATCAATTGACAAAATTATTGACGAAAAATAATAATATTTGCTATTATACAAAAAATATTTGCAATTTAAAAAAATATATGTTAAAATATCAAAGTATCATTTAAGAGATAAAAACCGTTAGGAGGAATTAATAAATGGAAATAGCAAAATGGATATTGGTTGTCATCTATTTTATAATAGCATTAGCAATTATTATATTAACATTATTGCAATCAAAAGAAGATTCAGGGTTATCTTCAACTATTACAGGTTCATCAACAAATAATTTCTATGAAAAGAACAAAGGAAGAACAAAAGAAGGAAAGCAAAAAAGATGGACAGTTATATTATCAATAATATTTGTAGTATTAACAATTGTAGTAGGAATATTATATATGGCATAAAATTAAGAAGAGCGGTTAGAAAAAACTTGCTCTTTTTTGTAATTAAATAATATGTATAATCTCAAAAGAAACTTAAAAAATAAAAAGGAAAGGGATGCTAATGGAAGAACAGGAACTGAAGGTTTTAAATTTAATAAAAGATAAAGATTATGCTCCAATGAAGGCAAAAGAAATTGCAATGGTAATGAGAGTACCTAAAAGTGAATATAATGAGCTTTTAAGAATATTAGGAAAATTAGAAATGGAATTGAAAATCCAAAAAAATAGAAAAAGCCAATACAGACCAGTAGACGCAGTCTATTATGATGGAATCTATAGGAAAAACCAAAAAGGATTTGGATTTGTAAAAATAGAAGATCAAGAAGATGAAATTTATATATCAAAAGAAAATTCATTAAATGCATTAAATGGAGATAGAGTTTTAATTGAAATTATAGAAGAAAAAAACAAAGTAAAAAAAGCAGAAGGAAAAGTTGTAAAAATATTGAAACATGAAAAAGATACGATCGTTGGAAGATTTGAAAATAATAAGAGCTTTGGATTTGTGGTACCAGATGACAAAAATTTCGGAACAGATATCTTTATATCGAAAAAGAATTTCGGAAAAGCAAGAAACAATCATAAAGTATTAGTAAAAATCATCAAATATCCTGAAAAAGGAAAAAAAGCAGAAGGAAAAATATTAGAGGTATTAGGAAATGTAAATGAAGCAGGTGTTGACATGTTATCTTTAATAAAAGAACACAATTTGCCATCAACATTTTCAGAACCAGTTGTAGAAGAAGCCAAAAAATGTGGAAATCAAATTAATGAAAAAGATATAGTAAACAGAAGAGATTTAAGAGAAGAAATCATATTTACCATTGACGGAGAAGATGCCAAAGATTTAGATGATGCTGTAAGAGTAACAAAACTAGAAAATGGAAATTATAAGCTAGATGTCCATATTGCAGATGTTAGCTATTATGTAAGACCCAATAGTTTATTAGACCAAGAAGCTTTGCTAAGAGGAACGAGTATATATATGCTGGGAAGAGTTATACCAATGCTACCGAGAGAATTATCTAATGGTATTTGTAGTTTAAATGCAGGAGAAGATAGATTTACCTTATCATGTAGTATGGAGATAAACGATAAAGGAGATGTCATTTCTTCAGATGTATATAAAGCAGTCATAAATGTTACAGAAAGAATGACATATAAAAATGTACAAAAAATACTAGATAATTCAGATGAAGAGGTTGTAAATCAATATAAAAAATATATTCATGAATTTAAACGAATGGAAGAATTGGCGGTTATTTTAAAAAACAAAAGATTAGAAAAAGGATATTTAAATTTAGATATTCCAGAAAGTAAGATAGAATTAGATATAGATGGAAGAGTAACAAATATACAGAAATATGAAAATACATTTGCAAATGAAATTATAGAACAATTTATGCTAACTGCAAATGAAACCATTGCAGAAAAGTTTTTCTGGTTAGATGCACCATTTATTTATAGAGTCCATGAAAAGCCAGATTACGAAAAAGTGCAAGAATTAAATAAATTTTTATTTAATTTTGGATTAAGGATAAAAGCCAATAAAGATAATATTTACCCCAAAGAATTTGCAAAAGTTTTAGAAGAGGTAAAAGGGAAAGATGAAGAAAAAGTTGTTTCCAATTTAATATTAAGAACCTTAAAGGTTGCCAGATATGAGGCTGAAAATCAAGGGCATTTTGGAATTGCTAGTAAATTTTATTGTCATTTTACGTCACCAATCAGAAGATACCCAGATTTATTTATTCATAGAGTTATTTCAAACTATTTAGCAAACAATTATGATATGGATGATAAATTTGTAGAAGAATACAAAAATCAAGCACAGGAAAGAGCAAAACAATCTTCAGAAAGGGAAAATATAGCAACAAAGGTAGAAAGAGAAAGTGAAGATATTAAAAAAGCAGAATATATGGAAAGTAGAATTGGAGAAGAATATGAAGGAATTATATCTTCAGTAACCCCTTTCGGAATATTTGTAGAACTAGAAAATACGGTAGAAGGATTAATACGATTTGAGGATTTAGGAAATGAGTATTTTATCTATGATGAAGAAAGAAAGAGGCTTATAGGGGAACATACAAAAACGACATATAAAATAGGAGATAAAATACAGATTCGAGTAAAAGATGCTAGCAAATTATTAAGAACGATTGATTTTGAAAAGATAGAAAAAGCCGAAAAGTAATAAAATAGTTTAATAGATTAAAAATAAAAAAGGTTTAATACAAGGAAAATAAATTCCTTGTGTTAAACCTTTTTTAAGCAATACATAAAGCAACAATGCTTAAAATGATAGAAAATATGGAAAAAATAATAACAGAAATACCACCAAACTTATTCTGATTTTTATATTCATAAATTCCATAACTAATAGCATCTTTTAAGACATATAAGCAAAATAGGATAAAAATAATAAATTCTAAGAAATTAATCATAAAAACCCTCCATTTTTTTAGTAATATAGCCATAAAAATAGTTATAATATTAGCTTTCTGTTAATAATGAAGAAGAACGAATAGAAGAATTTATATGCACATTAAAAAAGCTATCTTTATAGTTTTCATTCCAATTATAATCATAAAATTGATTTAAGGTAAAAAAGTTTTTCTTTGCAATTTTTCCAAAACCATTTATATCTGATTGTAAGGATTTAGAAGTTTTATATAAATATTCTGTAAGAATGGCTTCTAAGTAACTATTACAAGAATTGGAAATTTGTTCTAGCAAACTTGCATCTAAATAATCAGCACTATCTTCCATAGAATAAATTCTACCAGTAAATCGACAATTTATTGAAATATAAGGTGTTCCATTTAAAATTTTTACTTGTACATCTGGATTGCTCAATGGCGTTACATGTAAGTCAATATAAGAATTGGATTTATTAGGATTAGGAACAGAAATTAAAAATCCATCAACTTGATTTTTAATAATAGAAAAGCACAAAGTTTCTATAGAGTTTAATTCTCCGACCAAAATATCATCTTTAAAAACAGCAAGCCCTGTATTTTCTGCAGTGGATTGTCCAGATAATGAAGAAGCATTTGCTTTTGTGCTAGTATCATTTTCTGAATTGGTAGTGCCACTATATTCCGTAGAATTATTTGTTACACCACCTAAAATGGCATATGGTTCACAAGAATGGCAAATTAAGCTATTAAAAAAATCACCAATGGTTGCATTAGAAGTAAATCCAGTATGACTACTAGAAGCAGAAAATACTTCATAATATTTTGTGATTAAATTTTCAAATAAAGGTTTAGAATGTTCTAGATAATATCTTGCAGAGGTTTTAGAAATCACAATATTCGTGGAAGGTCGTATTTGTGTATCATTAATCAGAGTGTAGATTTCATCAGAAATTCCAATACTTGCAATTTCTTCTGAAAAAGCAATTACCTTACAATGTGAGAGATTTACTGCTTTTCCAATATAGGTATTTATAAGATTGATTCCAGAGCTAATAGAAGAAGCATCCACAGAATATATAATAGAAGGAGATTGTTCAGAAGTTCCAGATTCAGATACAGAAGAAGGATTTGTGAATTGGAAACTAATTTGTAAATTATTTTTATCAGAAACATCTATCCCCATGGCAACAACAACACTTAGATTATCAACATTTAAAGTGGAATAGGATTTAGAAAAGGCAAGAAGAAGCATAATGATTAATATAACTATAAAAATTTTTTTAACGATTTTTTTCATTGTTTACATTCAACTCCTTTTTCTTTCTTTTCTTGAAATAGGCAAGTATTAGGATAGATACTCCCAAAACAATGGAGATAATCACTACCATGTAATGGTAAATATAATCCTCAATAAATTTTGTGATTGCATAATTTTTTGGAAGTAAAGCCACAGCAAATATCAATAATCCGAATACTAAAATGATGGGCTTTTCATCATTAATATTTGTGATTTTTTTAAAAATAGAAATGGATATTTTGGCAATAATACTTAAGTAACAGACCATCTGTAAAATCCATATAAGAAGAAATACAGATTCTAATCTTTGAAAAAAGTTTCCAAATTCAATGTATCGTGCAGCTGAATATAAAGGCATGATTTGATTTGTATACATTAAAGAAATGAATAGTAATAATATAATGGAAACACATAACAAAAAATAAATTGTTCCAAGTATAATAGATGTCAAATAAACTTTTTTCATTTTTTGTGGTTCTTTTAAATAAGGTGGAAGAAAATATAATAGAGTAATGCCACCAAAAGCACCTAAGTTTCCTAATCCTGTTACAAAAGTATTGAATAAACCGTCACCAAATATAGGAAAAATATTATCTAAAGAAAAGTTTCTAATATTGGCGATGAAAAGAAAAACAATACTAATAATTACCAGAGGAATAATGATTAGATTTACTTTTGCAATAGAAGAAAAACGGTGATGCAATGTAATACAAATCACAATAATAAATGTTAAAATGATAAAAATTAAGCTTGTCATAGGATAATATACAATCTTTAAACATTCACAAAAATTCCTAAGGAGAATGCTACTACTAAATATAAAATAAAAGATAAATATAATGCCTATAAATGTTTTTAAGGTTCTTCCACCTAAAAATTCAGCGATATCAACAATATCATTTCCGAGGAAATTTTAGTAATAATTTATAAATTAAGAAGGTTATAAATAAAGCAATAATGCCAACATACACAATATTAATAAGTGTTGCTGTTTTAGTTGCTTCTAACATACTTCTTGGAAGATCAACTAATGTATAGGAAACAAATATTCCTAATACAATACTAATCGCTTCAGAGGCAGTTATTTTAGAGTTTTCCATATAGACTCCTTTCATTATAGATTCAATTATAGATTCATTAGCCATTCTTCCATTTCATAGATATATGACCTTGTTTGGCTTCTTTTTTAGAATTTAAAAATCCAGAACGATATTCTCTTTTCCATATAGGAGGTAAATAATAAGCGGTACCTTTAACATGTTCAAGAGGAGAAATACCAACTGTATAAGGAACGCCAAAAGATTTTGAATCACACATGGCTACCATATAAACAAAGAGACCAAGTGCAATTCCTAAGAATCCACAAAGATAGCCTAAAAATATAAATACAAACCTATAAATTCTTAGATGAAACCCAAAGGAATAGTCAGGAATGGCAAAAGAAGCTGTTCCAGTAATGGCAACAACAATAATTAAGATAGGACTGACAATTCCGGCACTAACAGCTGCTTGTCCCATAACTAAAGCACCAACAATACCTATGGTAGGACCGATGGGAGAAGGAACTCTTAAGCCTGCTTCACGAATAAGTTCAAAAGAAAGTTCTAAAACTAACAATTCAAAAATAATAGGAAAAGGAACATTGGCACGTGAAGCCAAAATGGAAAAAAGTAATTCCGTTGGTAAAATTTCCTGATGAAAGCTAGTAACAGCAATATATAAACCAGGTAACAGCAAAGTAATAAAAGCGGCAATGAGTCTTATGAATTTTGTAAAATTAGAAAATAATGTCTTTTGGTTTTTATCATCAGGAGAACTTAAAAAATCCGATAAGACACCAGGCGTTATAATGGCATATGGAGAGCCATTGATTAATATGATAACTCTACCATCTAATAGGTAACTGGCTGCTTTATCAGGTCTTTCTGAAGAGATTAATTGAGGAATATTTAGATTACTAGAATCACTGATTAATTGTTCAAGTTGTCCAGCAGAAAGTAGAGAATCAACATCTAAATTATGCATTCTAAATTTTACTTCTGCGATTAAATCTTCATTAGCAAGACCAGAAATATAGCAGATACCACATTTTGTTTTAGTAATATTTCCAACACTTAAATTTTCAATAACTAAGTTTTCATTATTTACAAATCTTCTAATTAAAGAAGTATTTGTTCTTATATTTTCAACAAAAGCTTCGTGAGGACCTTTGATTACAATTTCATTACTAGGTTTTTCAATCCCTCTTTGTTTAAAGCCTTTTACCTCTATATCAAAAGCGATATCTAATGTATCAATAAATAATGCACAATTTCCAGAATTAATGCCAGATATAATATCTTCAAAAGTAGAAACTTGCTTAATAGCGTTTTGAGGAACTAAACAACTAGAAATGTAATTAGGTAAATTAAATTTTTTTACCTTTCGGACAGTGATATTGTTAGCAACAGCTTCAGATATTACTTTATTTTGCGATCCCTCATACAAATTATTTTTGTTTCGCATCATTAAAGGTTCTAAAATGAATTCATTCATGATTTCTGTATTAATCATACCATCAATGAATATTAAAAGTGCATGATATTGTTTTCCTCTTGCATTTAAAACAAAATCACGAAATATGATGTCAGAATTGATTAAAAGATTATATTTACTTTTTAAATAGTCTGAATTAACCGTAACACTTGGAAAAATTTTTGTTTTTTGATTTCCTTCAGTACCCAAATCGCTATCAGCATAAGCTCTCGTATGGATATCTTCTATTAAATTAAATTGATATGTTTGCTTATTATCAGGTGTATAAGTGAAAAAGGAAGAAAGCAAATTTTTTATGTTCATAAAATATCTCCTATATTTATAAAAATTTTGAAAAAGGATTGTCCTATATTTATTAATTAAAATAAAATGTAACAACTTTACTATAGTATTAGTAAATTTTTTAAAATTATACTAGTTTTTACAGTATAAAAATGTTATAATAAATGTGCAGTGTAAAAAAGAATCACATTCATTTATCATATTTTTATAAATGAAAGGAAGACAATACGATGAAGAAAGATATAGCAGATAGAATAACTTCAGTTATACTATTCTTAACCATAATAGGTATTTTTTCAGTTTTAATCGTTTTTTCAATTATTGCTATTCAAGAATTTTGGGGAGAAGATGGAAAAATAGCCTTTGCAGAAAGTTCAGAAAATGCAACCAACAGCTCCAATGAGGAAAAAACGGTAGAAGATGATATAGAGGCACCAGAAATTGTTGAAAATCCAATAAGTAAAATAGAAAGTACAAGTACAGCTTCTAATAATGATTATTCAAATGTAAAAGTAGATAAATATTTCTATAATCAGTTAGACGAAAAATCAAGAATTATATATAGGGCATTTGAAAGTAATAAAGAGCAAATGAAAACGGGAACTTATCAAATAGAGTTAGGAACTAGCTTTTTGGATATATTGTCTAAAAATAATGGGCAAAAAGAATTAGGAGATTATTATCAATCAGCGATAGAAGCATATACTTATGACAATGTAGAAGTTTTCTATTTGAGTCCTAAAAAAATGTACTTAAACATAGAAACAACAACTAAGGGAGGAAATTCAACATATAATGTATATATCAATTCAGGAAATGAGGCCAATTATTTAACAGATGAATTTAATTCTAAAGAAAAAATAGATCAAGCAATATCACAAATTGAACAAGTGAAAAATCAAATACTACAAAATAAAACAGGAAATGCTTATCAGAATATAAAAATGGTACATGACTATTTGGTAGATAATATCAATTATGATAGTAGCTTATCAAAAGCAAATATATACAATATTTATGGAGCTTTAATATCGAAAGAATGTGTATGTGAAGGATATGCAAGAGCTTTTAAATATTTGTTAGATAACTTAAATATACCTTGTGTATTAGTCATAGGAACAGGAACCAATTCACAGGGGGAAACAGAAAATCATGCATGGAATTATGTACAATTAAATGGGAAATGGTATGCTGTAGATACAACATGGGACGACCCAGTTGTAGTAGGAGGAGGAGAAGCAAGTGAAGAATCAAAATATAAATATTTTTTAGTTGGTTCAGAGACTATCAATCAAGACCATAGCCCAAGTGGACAATTTACAGAAGGTGGAAAAACATTTAGTTATCCAAATTTAAATTATGAGGACTATGCAAACTAAATAAACGATTCACATTAAAATGAAAAAATAAACAATTGGCAGACATGAAAGGAAAATAGAGAAAATATGGATAAAGAGAGGAGCAAGTTGTTTAAGATAACAACGAATAAATATGATTTTAGATGAGATATTTGGAAATAAGATAAAAGTATATGCATTTGTAGGACCATCTGGAACTGGAAAAAGTTATCGAGCACAAATGGTAGCCAGTGAAAAAAATATTAATTATATTATAGATGATGGACTACTCATAAAAGAAAATGAAGTAATCGCTGGAGAATCTGCCAAAAAAGCACCAACAAAAGTTGGAACCGTAAAACATGCTTTATTTTATGAAAAAGAAGAAAGAGATAACATTGTAAAAGCATTAAAGAAAGAAAAACCACAAAGTATCTTAATATTAGGTACATCTGATGGAATGGTGCAAAAAATTGCAGCCAATCTAGGATTGCCCGAAATTAGTGAATATATTTATATAACAGATGTAGCAACAAAACAAGAAATGGAAACAGCAAGAAGAATTAGAGTAACAGAAGGAAAACATGTTATACCAGTACCAACTTTTCAAATAAAAAAAGATTTTTCAGGATATTTGTTAGATCCATTACAGATCTTTAAATCAAAAGGAAAAGGACAAAAACCATATATATCAGAAAAATCAATTATAAGACCAACCTTTAGCTACCTTGGAAAGTTTACCATATCTGATCTAGTATTTAGACAAATATTAGAATATATAGCTGTACAAACCCCAGCTATATATAAGATATCAAGGACAAGAGTAGAAAACTATGGAGAAGGTGCCAAAATCTATGTAGAGGTTACGGTCATGTATGGATATAATGTGATAAATGGAATTAAGGATTTTAAAGATAGAGCAAGAAAAGAAATTGAAAAACTAACAGCCATGAATGTGGTAGAATTAGATGTAGTTGCAAAAAATATATATGTACCAGAAAAACAAGACTAACCAATCGGGATTTTGGGAACGGACTCAAAAATCCCTAAATTATTTTAATAAATTGAATATAATGATAAAGATCATTAATTTATAAGAAAAGAGGAAAGATAAATGTCATTTGTAGTTGCAATCGATGGACCTGCAGGCGCAGGAAAAGGAACGATTACCAAATTAGTAGGACAAAAATTAGGATTAGTCAATATTGATACAGGTGCAACTTTTAGATGTGTTGCGTTAAATATGCTTCAAGAACATATAGACATACAAGAAGAAAAAAGAATACAAGAAATGCTAGATAAAATCAATATTGAAATGCATCCTGATGGAAAGATATATTTAAATGGAGAAGAGGTAACACACAGAATTAGAGAAAATGATGTAAATGATTTGGTTTCACCAGTATCTGTGTTGCCAGTTGTAAGAAATAAATTATTGGAAGTACAAAGAAAAATTGCAGAAGGGAAAAATGTTATCATGGAAGGAAGAGATATTGGAACAGTGGTATTTCCAGATGCAGATGTAAAAATTTATTTAGATGCAACAGCGGAAGAAAGAGCAAGAAGAAGAGTAATGCAAAACCAAGAAAAAGGAATCGAATGTTCTTATGACGAAGTATTGCAAGGAATAAAAGATAGAGACAAAAGAGATTCTACTAGAAAAATTGCACCATTAAAAAAAGCAGAAGATGCAGTATATGTAGATTCTACGAATTTAGCTATTGAACAAGTGGTAGAAAAAATAATAGAAATCATAAAAGAAACAACCAAAAAAGAAAGTTAAGGAGATAAAAATGAAAAAAATGTTAAAAGAAATGATAAAATGGATAGTAAGAGGCGCTTTATATATATGGTTTAAAGTTGTATATCAAGCAGAAATTAAAGGTTTAGAAAATGTTCCAAAAGACGGAGCCGTTATATTTTGTGGGAATCATAGAAGCTATATGGACCCACCACTAATGGTGGCAACTGCTAAAAGAGATATGAAATTTCTAGCCAAAGAAGAATTATATAAAAATAAATTTTTAGCTTTTTTAGGATGGGCTTTTGAAGCAATACCAGTAAAAAGAGATGAAAAAGATGTATCTGCTATCAAAAAATCATTAAAAGATTTAAAAGAAGGAAAATGTATTGCTTTATTCCCAGAAGGAACTAGAAATGGATTAGAGAAAGGAGAAAAAGTAAAAGATGGTGTTGCATTTTTTGCAATAAGAAGTGGAGCAAAAGTTGTACCTTGCGGTATAAAAGGTGGAACAAAAGACCATCATAAAATTACGATTACATATGGAGAGCCATTAGATTATAGTAAGTATAAAGGAAGCAAAGATAAAGAGATTTTAGATAAAGTGACAGAAGAAATTATGGATAACATCATTGAGTTGACAAAATAGGCTATTTGGTATATAATTTTATAAGCTTATTTTTAGAGATTTAGGCGTTTTTCAAGAAAAACTTTGGAAAACGTCTTAAGTTATGATGAGGTGTCCAATTAGGGACGTTTAATAAAAGGAGAGGGAGTAATAAAATGAACAACAAAAACATCAGAAATATTGCGATTATTGCACACGTAGACCATGGAAAAACAACATTGGTAGATGCCATGTTAAAACAAAGCCATGTATTTAGAGAAAATGAACAAGTAGCAGAAAGAATCATGGATTCAAATGATTTAGAGAAGGAAAGAGGAATCACAATACTTTCTAAAAATACATCTGTTATGTATCATGATATTAAAATCAATATTGTGGATACACCAGGACATGCCGATTTTGGTGGAGAAGTAGAAAGAGTACTAAAAACAGTAGATGGTGTACTTTTATTAGTTGATGCCTTTGAAGGTGCAATGCCACAAACAAGAGAGGTTTTAAAAAAATCATTGGCTTTAGGATTAAAACCAATTGTCGTTATTAATAAAATTGATAGACCTGGTGCAACTCCAGAAAAAGTTGTAGACCAAGTTATTGAATTATTTATTGAATTAGATGCAAGTGATGAACAACTAGATTTCCCAGTTGTATATGCTTCAGCGAAAAATGGAATTGCAAAAATGGATTTAAATGAAGAAACAAATGATTTACATTGTTTATTTGAAACTATCGTAAATACGATTCAAGCACCAGACTGTGATGAAGAAGGTCCAGCACAAATGTTAGTATCTAATATTGACTATGATGATTATGTTGGAAGAATTGCAGTAGGAAGAGTGGAAAGAGGAAGCATCAAGGTTGGAATGCCAGTAGCAGTTTGTGGAAAAGAAGATAAGATTTCGCAAGGTAGAATCGCAAAAGTATATACACATGTTGGTTTAAATAAAGTAGAAGTAGAAGAAGGAAAAGCAGGAGATATTATCGAACTTGCAGGTTTACCAGATATCAATATAGGAGATACAATCTGTGATTTTAACCATCCAGAAAAAATACCATTTGTGGATATTGATGAACCAACTGTATCTATGACATTTAGTGTTAATAATGGACCATTTGCAGGAAAAGAAGGACAATTCATTACATCTCGTCATATTAGAGATAGATTATTCAAAGAATTAGAGAGAAATGTATCATTAAGAGTAAAAGAAACAGATTCACCAGATTCTTTTGAAGTATCAGGAAGAGGAGAATTACACTTATCAGTATTAATTGAAACCATGAGAAGAGAAGGATTTGAATTATTAGTTTCTCGTCCAAAAGTTATTTTTAAAGAAATTGATGGTGTAAAATGTGAACCAATTGAAGATTTAGTAGTAAATGTTCCAGATGATTGTGTAGGAAATGTTATTGAAAAATTAGGTAGAAGAAAAGCAGAAATGGTAAATATGGAACCTGCTGAAGATGGACATACTAAAATTGAATTTAAAATACCAGCTAGAGGATTAATTGGCTATAGAACAGAATTTTTAACAGATACAAAAGGGGAAGGAACCATGAATCACATTTTTGATTCATATGAGCCTTATAAAGGAGATATTCAAGCTCGTGTAAGAGGAACCATTGTCGCATTTGAAAATGGAAAATCTGTAACTTATGGATTATACAATGCACAAGACAAAGGAGATTTATTCATTGGACCTGGTGTAGAAGTATATGAAGGAATGATTGTAGGATTAAATTCAAGAGGAGAAGATTTAGCAATTAATGTATGTAAAGAAAAACACCTAACGAATACAAGAGCTTCTGGTTCAGATGATGCTTTACGTTTAGTACCACCAATCCAAATGTCACTAGAAAAAGCAATTGAATTCATACAAGATGATGAATTAGTAGAAGTAACGCCAAAATCAATTCGTTTAAGAAAGAAAATCTTAGATACAAAGGAAAGAGAAAGAGCAAATAGAAATAAACAATAAAGAGGATAAAAGAATGAATTTAAGAGAACAAATAGAACATTTTGAGCCATTTAACGAGCAAGAACGAGTAGATAAAGAAATGATGCTAGAATATATGAATACATTTGAAGATGTCTTAACAAGAGAAAATAGAATGTGTCATTTTACAGCTTCTAGTTGGATTGTCAACAAAGAAAGAACAAAAGTATTAATGATTTATCATAATATTTATCAATCTTGGGCTTGGACAGGTGGTCATAGCGATGGAGATGAAGATTTATTACATGTTGCATTAAAAGAAGCCCAAGAAGAATCAGGGTTAAAAAATTTAAAAGTATTAAGTGATGGAATTTATAGTTTAGAAATTGTAACTGTAGATTGTCATATTAAGAGAGGAAAATTTGTACCATCGCATTTACATTTAGATTGCTCTTATTTATTAGAAGCAGATGAAAATGAACCACTAAAAATCAAAGAGGATGAAAACAGTGGCGTAAAATGGATAGATATTGATAAGACAATAGAAATAACCAATGAACCGAAAATGGTACCAATTTATCAAAAGTTAAATGATAAATTGCTTAATAGATATCTTAAAAATAAACAGTAGATAAAAAGAACTGTCCAAATGGCAGTTCTTAAAAAATAAATAAAAAATCATATTAAAACAAAAAGAAAAATGGATGATGAAAGGATATGGAGGAAATAAAATTGAATACAATAGCGTTAAAAAAAATAAAACAAAAAGCACTAGAAGAACATATTCCGATTATTATGGATGAAACATTAGAAGTCATTGAAAAATATTTAAGTAACAATAAGTCAAATAGAATATTAGAAATTGGTACTGCAGTTGGATATTCTGCAATTTGTTTTACAGAATTTTTAGCAGAAAATGGTGTCATTGATACAATCGAAAGAGAAGAAGAAAGAGTAAAGGAAGCAAGAATAAATATTCAATTAGCAGAAGTAGAAGATAAGATACATATTTATGAAGGAGATGCTGTTGAGATTTTACCTACTTTAAATAACCAATATGATGTTGTATTTATAGATGCAGCTAAAGGAAAATATCCATTTTTCTTAAAAGAAGCCTTAAGAATGATCAATAAAGATGGCATTATATTTGCAGATAATATCTTATACAAAGGTTATGTTATGAGTGATTATAACAAACACAAACAAAGAACCGCTGTAAGAAATTTAAGAGAATATATAAAAGAAGTCAGTGAAAATCCAAATCTTGAAACAGAAATTTTAGAGGTTGGAGATGGATTAGCAGTTAGCAAAATAAAAAATAAATTATAAAAAAGTATAAATGAAAAGCTCCTGAGAAATGACTCAGGAGCTTTTGTCAAACATATGAACTTTAGTGACAGATGAGTCACTTTAAAAGATCACATTGAAAGGATCGGCAATATCCGATGAGGTAAGACCAATCTGATCCATGATAATTAGCTTTGGATTTTTTTCATCTGAATCTGGATCAAGAATAGCTTTATATCCCATAATATTAGTTTTTAGAGGATCAAAGATGATTTTTACGCTCTTGTACTTTTCCTCATTATAACCGTTATGATTGGCTTTTTCAAACTCTGCACGGTAATGCATAGCATGTGTGCGAATTTGAATTTCAAAGGACAAGCCGGTGTCTGTTTTGAAAACTACGTGGAGTGATTGGTATCCATTTTTCTTAGGATATTTAATATAATCTTTCACATAGATTTCAAACCCTGGCAAAATAATTGCTGTATTGCTAGGAAACACGACATCAGGATGTTCTGCGTGGTTAAAATCTTCTTTATTAAAATTCAACTCCACAGGTGTGTAGCCTAAGTCAATAAAGAACATGATAACTGCATTAAGAATTAGATAGCACGTGTCTACTGACTCTTGTTCATCTTGAGCACCATTATGCCGATTCCCAATGATGATTCGAAAACCTAAAGTGTCCAATATCTGAGACAAGGATGCAGTTTTATCAGATGGATTATCCAATGCCTTTAATAAGGTGAGTCTGATTTTTTCATTTAATGCAATGAAATTCTTTCTCCGCTTTGTTAAAGATATAGGTAACGTAATTTCCTCTGTTTCCTTTAACTCAAATAAATGCCGTTTCAGTTTCAAAAAATTACTTTCAAGCAGAAACAGATTATCAAAGTTGCGTACTGTCTGCTGATATTCTATCAGCTTGTTGGCATAGAAACGATGATAAATCGTTCCTTCATTTCTGAGTGCCGGTACATATTTATCCTCAATCTCCTTTAAAGAGTGCAAGGACTCAATGTACTCTGTGAGGTTTGGAAATGTCAAATCTTTTGTAGATGACACAATTTTTCCTTCTAGTAATAATTTGTCTGTCATATTTGTACTCCTTTCTTTTATTTGACAAAAACACATAATTACATATATTCATTATACCAAAAAATGGACAAAAAGTAAACATAATCTCCATCTGAGAGATTGACATAAGAATATTTAGATTATATAATAGTTATATTGTAAGATATAGTAATCTTATATAAATTAGATAAGTATAATAAAATTTTAAATAAGAAAATATAAAAATATTTATGAAAGGAAATAGAATAATGAAAAAAGTAGAATTATTAGCACCAGCAGGATCTTATGAAAAAGCAAAAATTGCCTTTTTATATGGAGCAGATGCGGTATATTGTGGAACCTCATCCTTATCATTAAGAACAAGAGCAGATATGAGAGATGATGATTTAGAAAAAACAATAAAGTATGCACATAGTATAGGAAAAAAAGTGTATGTGACTTTAAATATTTTTGCCTGGGATGAAAAATATGAAGAAATTATAGAAATGGCTAAAAAACTAGAAGTATTAAACCCAGACGGCATTATTGCAGCAGATGGAGGCGTTATCGATGTATTAAAACAATATGCCCCAAGTGTAGCAATTAATGTGAGTACACAGGCTAATATTATAAGTTTACATGCTGCAAACTTTTGGTATCATAATGGAGCCAAAAGAATGATAATGGCAAGAGAAATGAATAAAGAACAATTAAGATATATCATGGAAAATAAACCAGAAGGCATGGAAATTGAAATATTTATTCATGGGGCAATTTGTTTTGCATTTTCAGGAAGATGTTTTTTAAGTGATTTCATGTCATGTAGAAGTGCTAACTTAGGAGATTGTGCACAAAGTTGTAGATGGTCATATAATTTGTATGCTGAAGAAAAAAATAATCTAGGGGAACTTATGCCAATTGAAACAAGTGAATATGGGACAAGTATTTTTTCTTCAAAAGATTTGTGCTTAATAAAAGAAATTCCAGAAATTATCGATATGGGAGTTGATAGCTTAAAGATAGAAGGAAGATTGAAAACAGAATATTATTTAGCAAGTGTGATAGGGGCATATAGAAATGCAATTGATGATTATGAAAAAGATCCAGAACATTATGATTATACAAAATATTTAAAAGAATTAGAAAAAGTAAAAACAAGAGGGTTAACCACATTTTATTTTAATAATAGAAATAACAAAGATATACAAGAATATGGTGGAAGGCAATATAACGAAAAATATGAATTTGGTGGTAAAGTAGTAGAATATGATGAAGAAAAATCTGTGATTGAAATAAAGAACAAATTACAAGTGGGAGATAAAATGGAAATTTTGGTTCCATACAAGTTAGAACCTGTACAATTTACAATTGATAACTTATGGGATTATGATACCAAAGAAGAAATACAAGCAGTAAGTCCAGGTGTAAAAGGACAAAAAGTATTTATGAAATTGCCAATCAAATGTGAAACAGATTGGATAATTCGAAGAGAAAAATAAAAAAGCGAGCCATACAAATAGTATGGCTCTAATGCTGTCGTCTATGGTAAAATAGCCGGGGTCATTGGATATCAAAATGGTAATAATTACCACCACAGAGAACAGCGATGAATCACCAAGCCAGTGAACTAAAAATTAGATAAAATTTTTTTCATTCAAAGGGTGGTGATGTATACAAACAGATATTACTGCTTGATAACGAAAATATTATACAACGAAAATAAAGAAAAGTCAAGAATAACAAGACTTTATGGAGATAAAGGATTGTAGGTTTGTCAAACATATGTCACACTTTATTGATAAATATATAGTTTGAAATACACAATATGACTACTTTGAACTTTAACCTTGTATATATTCTAAATATTTTTCATTTGGACTTAGCCATTTTAACGGTTTCATTGGAAAATTGTTATACTCTTTTTCCCAATATTTTAATCTATTTTTAAAATCTTCAAAACTGCAAAATACCTTGTTATAATAAAATCTCTCTTGATCTTTTCTATGACTTCTTTCTACCTTTCCATTATGTCTTGGTGTTTTGGGCTTTATCAATTTGTGCTTTATTCCTAATTCTTCTAATTTACTCTCAAACATTGTCTTTTTCTTTGTTCCTTGCCAATTTAGTCTGTTTGTAAATTCAAATCCATTATCTGTTTGTATACATTCGATTTTAAATGGGAATTTTCTCATTATCACTTTTATGAACTCTGTTGATGCACTTGTACTTTGCTCTTTACTTGCCCATAACACCCTTTTTCTTGTATATTCATCTATTGCTGTATATTGGTAATATCTTCCATCTTTTTCTCTTACTTCTTTTGTCAGACTCTTTGCTGGTACATATTTTACATCTACTTGCACCCTTTCTCCTGGATATCTCATTTCTTCATATGGTTTCGGCTCATATTCTTTCTTTTTACTTGGTGCTTTTCTGTATATTCCTATTCTTTGCATTACTCTATACAAACTTGTTATACTTCTTGTATATCCTCTTTTTCTTAATTTTATCCATAATACCACTAGTCCTGTTTCCTTATTTTTATTTTTGTAATTCTTTATTAACTTTATTTCTTCTTTTGTATGTTGGTTTGGATGACTATGTGGTCTTCTTGATTTATTTTTTAATGATTGGGCTGTTCCATCATATTTCTCACGCCATCTATATATTGTTTTTCTGTGCATTTTGAATTTTATTGCTGCTTTTGTTACTCCATGTTTAAAAGAATATTTTACAACTGATTGCTTATACAGTATATCTTGTGTTATACTATTCATAGGAAATACCTTCTTTCGATAAAAATTTTGTGGTTAAAATTATTTTATCATATTTTTTGGTATTTCCTACTTTTATTTTTTTACTTTGGGTGTGACATATCTATTGTAAACCTATA
>CALXFE010000008.1 GCA_944387545.1 uncultured Clostridia bacterium
TATACTTAGTGCTTTTGTTTTTCTATATTTTTTTAAATTTTTATGTCTATTTTTCCCCAGATTATTTAACTCATATCTATTCATATTTTCACTTTTAGGGAGAAAAATGGAAAGTTTTGGTAGAATGGGGAAATACATATAGAAAAAAGCAAAATAACTAGAAATGTTATCTAGTTATTTTTGCCTTTAATTGTGTAATATAAATTTGCCAAGCAATTTTATTATTTTAAGAATTCTTCTGTAATTATTACTTTTCCATTATTGCAATCTATTAAAGTATCAGATCCGACAGGTAAAATACAATTTGCTATTTCATGTCCAAAATCATTACATTTTATAATTGGAAAATTATATTCTTTTGTGTATTCTAATAATATATCTTCCATTTGTGGATAGATGTCTCCATTTTTTTGTAAATCATAATTATATCCCACAATAATTCCCTTTACTTTATCAAAAACACCATATTGTTTTAAATGTGCAAATCTTCTTTGACATTCATTTGGAGAACTTCTCAAACTTTCAATTAACAAAATTTTATCTTGCATGTCTGGTAAATACTCTGTTCCTAAAAGATACATCATACTTCCTAAATTTGTTCCTATTAATTTTCCTTGTGCATTTCCGCGTCTGACAACTTTTTTGCTTCCTTTAATAAATTTATTTAATTGTTTATTTATCAATACCCTTTCAATTTCTTCATACTGTGCTTGTATATCGTTCATCGCAAAGCTTACAAAATTCGGTCCATGAAAAGTTATTAGACCTGTCTTTTTATATATCGTTTGTAATAAAACTGTTATATCACTATACCCCATTAAGATTTTTGGGTTTTGTTTAATGACTTCATAATCTAGTAAATCTATAAAGGTATTACAAGTCTCTCCACCTTCTAAACAAATAATGGCTTTGACTTCTTTATCCATAAACATATTCATAAAATCTTCTGCTTTTTGTTCTCTTGTTCCAGCAGAACCGTAATAATCTTCAAATATATATTTTCCTCTTTTTATTTTAAATCCTTTATTGATTAAAAATTGTTCTGCTTTATAAAATTGATTTACTCTTTCTTCTCTTTTTGAAATACTATTAGATACCCCGACAACACCTATGGTATCTCCATAATTTAATTTATTTGCTAACATATTTTATTTCCTTTACTTTAAATCTATAAAATTTAATCGTTTTATTATATCTTTTCCTATGACTTCATTTGCCAATTCCACCAATTCATTAAATACTAGAATTTGTCCTCTATGATGGGCATCTATACCATATAAAACATGGATATCATATTGTGATGCAATTTTCCAAAATTCTTTACATGGATATGCTACCTTATCTAAATTCTTTCTTTGCTCTTCTATTGGTTTAGAATTTAATTTTGTATTTTCATAGTATGTATATTTGAATATATGATTTAAATTTATCTCTAAAGGCACGCCGTATGTTTCCGCTGCTTTACAAATATGATGTGCTACTTTTGCTTCTATTTCTCCAAATTCTTTTCTTTTTAACATATAAAAGTCTGGATGTGCAATAATATCTGGAAGATTAAGTTTCATTGCTTGTTCAATATATTCAGCATATCTTAATAATTCCTTATCTGAAAATTCATCTTTTCCATGTATTTTTAGTTTTTGATTATCATCATACACAAAATGTTGCCCTAAAATAAGTTTATCAGTTTCTTCTTTTAATTCTTTTAAATTTTGTTCTTCTCCTGGTAAATATTCTATTTCATAGCCACTTTGAATTTCAATTTGTCCAGCATATTTTTCTTTTAAAGCTTGTATGGTTTCCAAATATTCTTTCCTTTGGCTATATTTCATTCGCATATTGTTTCTTTTATCTATTTCATTTTTTTCTGGACAATGGTCTGTAAACGCCATTCTTTTAAATCCCATCTTGATATAGTCTTGTATATAATCCTCATCCTTCATATCTAAATCAGCATGTCCACATCTATAAGTGTGTGAATGGTAATTAAATTCTTGCATTATTTTTCCTCCTTTAATTTATATTATTTCTAATTATTATATCATATTTTTCACTTTTTCCTAGCATTTAGATTTATTTTTTAATTTTAATATTCTACCCTTACATGCTTTAATAGATTGTTTCAATTCAGAAATTTGCGTTTGGTATAATTCTTTTAATGCTATTATTTCTTTTTCTGATAAATCTTCTTCTTTAATTTGTTTGTTTCTAATTAAATATTGTAAGTCTTCTAATGTTTTGTTTGGCTTATTAACTAATTTTATATCATCTAAAAAATCACTCTTTTTTGTCATTTTATCACCTACTCCTCGCCAATTGATGTTCCATGATGATCTTCTATTTCGTTAGTATCTCCATACATAGCTGCATATCTTTCTTCCAATTTTTCAGATTTTTTCATTATATCTTCTAATCTAGCTTTTTCTGCATCTAATTCTTCTAATGTTGTTTCTTTTCCATATATTTGTACTAAATATTCCTCTAATGCTTTTAAAAGTGGTAATTTATGTTCTGTTTCGAGTACAGGTATCCCTGCATCATCACCATACCTTTTCATACTTTTTAAGTTATGAATTTTCTGTTCAACAGATTGTTTGTCTCCATAATATACTTTTGCCTTTGCCTCCCAATTTGATTCACAAATTACAATACCATCTTCAATTTTTAATACTGGTTCTTCTCTATTGATGATATATTTATATAATGTATCATTTTTCTTAATGTAATCAAATTTTTTGGCAAATTGTCCTAAAATATTCCTTTCAAAATTTCTTAAAAATTCCTCATCACCTAACTTTTCATAATCATTAGCAAAATATTCTTTTAATACTTGAAAAATCTTTTCACTTGTTACATCTCGTGAAAAATATACATCTCTTATCAAGTCTGTATAGCCTTGTGCAAATGCACTAACCGTCTTCTCGTCTTGTTCTGATAGCATTTCTGATTTTAACGTTGCTTTTTGTTTTTCATCTTTTCTTTTCATCGCCTGTTCATATTCGTAAATTGCATCTTTTTCTTGATACCATCTCTCTAGGTCTTCTGGGTTATCTGCATGTTCGATAATTCTTTTTCTTATCCATTGTTCTTTATCTATAAGTTCCTCATTTTTACTGTCCAGTTTCGTTAAATTCAAACCTCCCATATATCTTATGGCTTTATGGTAATTTGTCTCCGGTGAATTTACATATTGATAATATTGTGTTCTTTTTTTCATTATTTCATTGATGATTCTTTCTTTTTCCTTTTGTTTTTCTTCTTCTAATAATGATGATTGCATCATTTCATCTATTTTATTAGAATAGGTATAATATAAATCATCTAATTCTTTTTTTAGCGGTTCTATTTCTTTAGCATCTTCCTGTTTGGCTTTTCTCAAATAGTTTCTTCGTCTTTCATATAAGTTTAATCTTTCTTTATATTCTTCCTGTATGTCTTCCATATCTTTTTCAGGAATTCTAGATATTTGTTTACTTATTTCTCGATTAAGTTCTGCTAATTTTTGTTGTTTATATTCTTGAGTCATATATACATATTTCCACCCTTGTTCTCGTGAAAATGCCTTAACAAATTCTCCCCTTCTTATAACAAACTCCATTTTAGGCGGAAAAGTAAATGAGGCCTCTGCTCCCATTTTTAAATTGTTATAATCTGGTCCAAAATCCATGCTATGAATTGCGCGCACTAATTCAGGTGATGGATTATAATCTGTTTTTAATCCTCTTGGCCCAAATCCACTATCACCATAATGATTACCATTTTTTAGTTCATAATCTATTGTTTCACTTATACTTGTTGTGAATTTTTCCTCATTTTCTTTGCTCAAATTTGGATGTCTTTTTCTTACAAATCCCAACAAATATTCAAGTATGGCTTGTTTTATATTTTCATCAACTTTCCACTCTTTTTCTTCAGAGGCTCTATCTTTATTCTCCATATACATCCCTCCTTACAATATTAAATATAGATAAGTTTCTTTCACACGATTTAATAACAAATATACTTTTACCTTTAATCTTTTATCTCATATGTTCTAATTTCACAATTCTGCAAATCCAAATCTTCTAATATTCCTTTATCATTAGCACCATTAAAATATCCACTAATGGCCCTTGTGACACCTCCATGTGTGACAAGCAAAATATTTTTATCTGCATATTCTTCTTTCAATTCATTTAACAGTCCCCACACTCTATCACATAACCCTCGTATCGTTTCTACACCTTTATATTCCTTATTTAGGCTATAATTATCTAATATCTCTGAATCTAATATTTCATCATGGATTTCTTTTCGTATTTTTCCTTCAAAATCTCCAAACCCTCTTTCTTCTAGCGCTTTATCAAACATAATGGGTACTTTTCTAGTTTCATTTATAATTTCTGCTGTTTTTCTAGCTCTTTTTAAAGGAGATGCTACAATCATATCAATTGGATAATTTTCTAGAAATTTCCTTGCTTCTTTTGCTTGTTCAATTCCTTTTTCATTTAGTTCAATATCTGTTTTTCCTTGTATTTTTCCTTTTTTGTTCCAATCAGTTTGTCCATGTCTCATAATATAAAGTTTCATACAAAATTCCTCCCTTATAGATTTTATTCCTGCTAAAGTATTTTTCTTCTTTCATTCTAATTCTATATCTTTTTTATCATATGCTTCTGGTTTTAATCCAACCCTTGTTCTCATATAATCCAATCCTAATACGAATAATGCTAAAAAAGTCAATCCAATAAACATAGTTGCAAATCTAATATTGGTTGCATCTAATAACATCCCCGCCAAAAATACGGCAATTGCTTCTATGATATTTGTGGTAAACTCTGTGGCAAAAGAAATTCTTGATCTTGTTTTTGGTGTTGAAAAGTTCTTAGAATACCTCTCTGATAATACATAATAATTTGACATGGTAATATTTCGTACAGAAAGTAAAATTAATATAATTGGTAATATATTGTTCCATCTGGTAATCAACAGCATTCCTATCATAATGACACTGATAACAGAGCTTAAAGATAGAAAAGCAAATGTTTTATTTCTAAATTTCTTATGTATCTTATCTTGAAATGTTGTTGCAATTCCTCCTATAAAAGTAAATATGGCAATTATCATAGAAAATACTTCTGGTTTTACTTCTAGTTCTGTCAGTATATTTCCTCTATATGTTCCGGTTATGGTAATGAATGCATTAAATATTCCCATAAAAATTAGTAATGCTCTTAGCCTTTTAGATGTCATGATATTTTTTATAGATACTTTAAAATCTTCTTTATATTCTTTTATTTTATTTGAAATTTCATTTTCTTCTAATTGATTCATATAAATATCCTGAAATCTGGTTGAAATGATAGTTGCTATAATTGTAAATATTAAACATATAATCATTGGTATATATCCATTGATAACAAACAAATAACCAGCTGTTAAGGATGCTATGCCGTCTAATATATAATATCCTGTTGCACCTTTTCCATTGATTTTGGGATATAATCCTTCTCCACCTTTTGTAGCTGTTGAATCATATAATATGTTTGTTGCCTGTATTCCTCTTAAACTATATCCAAAGGCATATACAATATTGGCTATAAAAATGCCTATCATTCCTGGTAGCAGAATCAATAAAAGGATATATATAACCATTATAATATTTCCTATAACCAGACTTTTTTTCCTTCCTAAAAAATCTGCACATATTGCTGCTGGTAATTGCATAATGATAATAAATAATGGAAAAAATGCATCTAACTTTAGGATTTCTCCTGCTGAAATTCCCTTTACCATTGTATAAAATAGATATTGTGTAGAATAGAAAAACAATAAGTCCCAAGAAAACATTTTATATATGGGAAATAATTTTGCATTTTTTCTTTTCGCCTTTGTTTCTTCTTTCTTTGTTTTATATTTCGCAATTGCCTTCATTTGTTTCTCCTTCTTGATATTTTTCTTTCTTTTGTAGTTGAATTTTAGACATATATTTTTGTACAAGGCTATATACCAGATAAGATAACCATACACCGATGATTCCTAATGGTGTATATGCCAAGATAATCGCAATTATTATTTTAATCAGTGAGCTAACAAAATTTCTTTGTGCTAAAAACTTAAAATCTCGTATTCCTCTAATGATTGAAAAATAGTATGTAGCCGTTATATTTACATAAGTTGCTATTAATAAAATTGGCAATACTGTATAATATATCATTTGTAATTCTGGTGTTCTTAAGGATATGTACATAACCACTAGGGCTATTCCCAAAACAACAATTGGTATAATAATCGATACTTTGGTAATAACTTTTTTAGCAATTTGCTTTACTTGTTGCATATACTCTTTTTGTTTCTTTCCTGATGCTACTCCAATACTAATAGTAATGCCATCTCCAAATCCTTGTATAAAGGCTTCTTCGATATCCTTTATTTGAATCAGTATAACATGAACTGCATATTCTAGTTCTCCCATTCTAGAAACCAAAATATTAAATACAAAATTATCTACTCTTGTAACAATTCTTTCTACAAAATTCCATTTAAACAAATTAAAAATATTTTTTATGATTGGCATATTGAATTTATATTGTATTGTTGAATTTGCTTTGATCAATAAGTATATTGCTAATATCGTATCTATTACAATCGTTACAAAGGCAACACCTTCTATTCCATATCCTAGTTTTACAACAAGAATGTCTAAAATAAGATTACAGATAACTGCTAAAATTCTTAGCACCAATATATTTCCTTGTTTTCCTAATGTTCTTTGTTGTCCAGATAAAACCGTTACAATCGAACTTTGTATAAATCCCATTAATCTAATGACTAAATATGTATTACATATTGCATCTACATTAAACAAAGTAGGAAATATTGGTTTTATAAATACAATGATTAGGATGGTAATGATAGATATGATTATCGTTAAGATTAATGAATTTCCTGATATTAATTTTACTTTATCCTCATTCTTCTCTCCTACTTCTTTTGCAACTAATGCTGTATTAGTAACATTTATTGTTTGTATACTCATTTGCATCATATTAATAATTACCGACATAGCACCAATCGCACCTAATTCTTTTGTTCCAATAAGTGATACAGCGATTGTATCTACTAGTGTCATGAATATATTAATTAGATATTCAAATGCAATGGGTAATGATATTTTTAATTGCTTTTTTTGATTCATTTTTTTCTTCCCTTTTTCACGATTTTCTTGCTTTTTTATCATACCATAAAGTTTTAAAAAAATAAAGTTTCGACATAAATCTTTTATTTTTTTCTATCTTATGATACAATTTTTTGAGTTTATTATTCAATCTATATAAAAACTATATAAAAAGAAAAAAGATGTCGCTGGCAAATTGCCTTTGACATCTTTTTTCTTTTGACAGAATTTATTTCTCACATTGTAAGATACGCTTGATAGGCATTTGCCAGCAGAAGAGCATCATTTTCAGGTGATTGTCTTTTTCCCTCTTCTATAAGCGTTTCTAAGATATCCTTCATGTCTTTAGTCTTGAGTTTCGATTTTTTAATGGCATCTTCAAAAGAGATATCCCCTTTAAGAACGACTTCTTGCATAGTACTTTTAATCGTTGTAATCGTTATCAAATCCTCTACCTTTTCTTGCAAAGTATCTAATTGTAAATATTCTTCAGGAATGCCAGATATCCTTTCAAGTGGCTCTATAACAGATGTTTGGATCTTATTTTTCATTGTTACAGAAAATGCCAATTTTCTGGCTCTAGTTCTTATACTTGGATACCGTTTTTCTACCTCCTCTAAATTTATAAATTTATTAAGTTGTTTTTTTTCTTCTTTGATATCAATAAATCCCATCTTTCTACCTCCAGTTGTAAATTTTTACTTTGTTTTATAAATATTGTAACACTTTTTTATGCATTATGTCAATTCACCCCAATGCTACATCTAATATCATCATAATCACAAAACCAATCGCTACACCAATTGTTCCAATATTAGAATGCGCTCCTTCTTGTGATTCAGGAATCAATTCTTCTACAACAACATATATCATAGCACCTGCTGCAAATGCCAATAAATATGGCAATATCGGAACAATGGCATTTGTTAGTAATATGGTTATAATAGCTGCAATTGGTTCTACAATTCCAGATAGTGTTCCATAAATAAATGCCTTTGTTTTAGACATTCCTTGACTTTTAAGTGGCATAGAAATAATAGCACCTTCTGGAAAATTTTGAATAGCCAATCCAATGGCCAAACTAATTGTTCCTGCTAAGCTAATCCCTGCATTTCCTATCATAGCACCTGCTAATGTTACGCCCATTGCCATACCTTCTGGAATATTATGGAGTGTTACAGCAAAAACAAGCATAGTAGATTCTTTTATTTTTGCTTTGATACCTTCTGGTTTATCTGTATGTAAATGTAAATGTGGTATCACACTATCTAAGATTAATAAAAAAGCAATTCCTAATAGAAATCCAATGCATGCTGGTAACCATGAAATTTCGTGTTGCTCAGTTGCCATTTGCATTGATGGCATTAATAAAGACCAAACAGAAGCTGCCATCATAACACCTGCTGCAAATCCAATTAATAATTTTTCTACGGTTTTATGAATAGCTTTTTTCATAAAAAATACCATTGCTGAACCTAAAACTGTTCCCAAAAATGGGATAACTAATACAGCTATTATATTTTCATTCATATCTTTCTTCCCTCTC
This sequence comes from uncultured Clostridia bacterium, assembly GCA_944387545.1. Taxonomy (GTDB): domain Bacteria; phylum Bacillota; class Clostridia; order TANB77; family CAG-508; genus CAG-269. The sequence goes on from CALXFE010000008.1 coordinate 8,703, forward strand.
TTTTATAAAAATTCAAATAATATCCATGAATTGATATTATTATTCTTACAAATATCTTTTATTTCTTAGATTTATATGTCAAAATATTATTTGTCGCTTCTGGTCTTACTGGTGACATTAAGATTTTCCCTGTTCCTCTATAGACATTTACAAATCCTTCTCCTGCAACAGCTGAACCTAATAAACTTCTTGTGGATTTTTCTACCGTAAAGTTTAACGAATCAGACCAAGCAATTGCCATATTTCCATCGATTTTGATTTGGTCGTTTTGTAATTCTACCTCGATTAATTCTTCTCTTGGAACAGGACTTTCTAAAACAGCAATTCCTTGTCCTGATAATTTTAAATTAAATAATCCTTCTCCACCTAATACAGCAGAAGATAAATTAGTCCTCATAACGACATTCGTATTTAAACTTGCCTCACATGCTAAAAACAATCCATCTTCTAATACGATACTACCATTCCAATTGCCAACATCTTCTAATAAAATATAATTATAGGTGGGTTCTAATGCTAACAATCCTGTACCATGATATTTTGGTTTTACAGTTGATTCACTTGTTACACTTCCTTTTATCGCTTTCCCTATAAAATCTCCAACCCCTTTTACATTTGTTTTAGATTCTATATTTCCAGCCATCCATTGCATCGCCCCAGCACTCGTTACATATTCATCTCCTTGTAGTTGAATGACGACTTGCCTTCTTCTTACGTTCATTTTCGCTGCAAAATATTCAGACATTGCTGTCACTTTATTTACACTAACATCCCTTTGAAATTCTACAACTGAAATATTTCCCTTTCTTTCTATAATTTTCACATCATCATTATCAAATAAATTTTTTACAGAAATCATATTTTAATTCCCTCCTCTTATTTTTTTCAAACTCATTATATATAAAACATTTATGTTTTTACAATATATTAAAAAAATTTTATATTTTTTTTTGCAATTTGTTTTATTTCTACTTTGTTGTGGTATAATGATAAAGAAATTTTAACAAAAGAAATGGAGATGATTGTACTCATGGCAAATACCAAAGAGGAAGTAAACGTATCAAAACTTTATGGTCAAGAGTGTTTATTATCCAAAAATGATTTTATAAAAACATATAAGATTAAGGAAAATGGTCTTAGTGAAAAAGAAGCTGAATACAAACTAAAACAATTAGGACCAAATATCATTAGACAAGCAAAACCCAAAAGATGGTATCATTACTTTTTTGAGAGTTTATTTACACCTTTTAATATTATTTTGTTAGGAATCACCTTACTTCTATGCTATACTGATGTTATTTTACCAGAGACACCAAGCTATGCTAATATTATTGTTATTGCAATCTTAGTTACTGCTAGTACTTTATTAGATTTTTTTGAAGAATATCGTTCTAATAAAGCTGCAAATGAACTAAAAGAATTGGTTGCAACGACTTGTGTTGTCTTAAGAGATGGTAAAGAAATACAAATTCCAATAAAAGATGTTACTCTTGGTGATATCATTGTTCTTTCAGCTGGTAGCATGATCCCCGCTGATTTAAGGATTATTGAATCCAATGATTTATATGTTGGACAATCTTCTTTAACTGGTGAATCAGATGCTGTCAAAAAATCAGTAGAGACAGAAATGAAGCCTGAAGATTTAGATAGTATTGCAGATTTAGATACGATTTGTTTTATGGGAACCAATGTCATTTCTGGTAGTGCTAAAGGTGTTGTTATAAAAACAGCTGATTCCACATATTTTGGAAAAATAGCACATACATTAACTACCGGAAAACCAAAAACAGCATTTCAAAAAGGAATTGAAAGTATTAGCCGATTATTAATTAAATTTATGCTAATTATCATTCCTGTTGTCTTTATCCTTAATTTTTCAAAACATAGTATTGTGACAGCTTTTACTTTTGCAGTAGCTATTTCTATTGCGATTACCCCATTACTTCTTCCTGTTATTTTATCTTCTTGTTTATCAAAAGGTGCTGTCAAAATGTCTAAGAAAAAGACAATTGTTAAAAAATTAGACGCCATTCAAAATTTTGGTGCTATGAATATTTTGTGTACAGATAAAACTGGAACATTAACAGAAGATAAGATTGTTTTAGAAAAGTATTTGGATATAAAAGGTGATGAAGACCTTGGTGTTTTAAAATATGCATATTTAAATGCTAGCCTTCAAACAGGTTTGAGAAGTAATATTGATGAAGCTGTTATCAAACGAGGTAACGAATATAATATGCCAGAATTAACACACAAATATATAAAACTAGATGAAATTCCTTTTGATTTTGCTCGTAGACGTTTATCTATTGCTGTAAAGAATGAACAAGGTAAAGATGAATTAATTACAAAAGGGGCTGTAGAAGAAATTTTAAATATTTCTACCTCTGTGGAATATAGAGGTGTGGTTTCGCCTTTGACGAAAGACATTAAAGAAAATATACAAAGAATTAGTAAGAATTTAAATAAAGAAGGTCTTCGCGTTATTGCGGTTTGTAAAAAATACAGTAATGAACCAGGATATGATTTTGAAGTAAAAGATGAAAAAAATATGATATTAATTGGATTTATTGGTTTCTTAGACCCACCTAAGGAAAGTGCAAAAGAAGCTGTTGAGAAAATGAATAAAGCTGGTATTCGTGTCATTGTCCTAACAGGTGATAATGCAGAGGTCACAAAATGCATCTGTGATAAAGTAAATATCAAGTCTAAACATATTATCTTAGGAAGTGAATTAGATAAATTACCAGACGTGGCTGTTCATAGACTAATCAGAAAAAATAATATTTTTGCCAAACTCTCTCCTATCCAAAAAGCTAGAATTGTAAGATTATTGAAAGAACAAGGAAATGTTGTAGGATATATGGGGGATGGAATTAATGATAGTCCTTCTCTAACCAATTCAGACGTTGGTATTTCAGTAGATACTGCTGTAGATATTGCAAAAGAATCTGCAGATATTATTCTTTTAGAAAAAGATTTAAATGTTTTATTAGATGGTGTAACTGAAGGAAGAAAAACATTTGCCAACTTAATGAAATATATCAAAATGGCAACAAGCTTTAACTTTGGTGAAGTATTATCTGTAATTGTCGCAAGTATTGCTTTACCATTTTTACCAGAAACCCCTATTCAGTTATTAGTAGAAGGATTGTTATATGACTTTGGTCAAATGACACTTCCATTTGATGATGTTGATAAAGAAATCGTACGAAAACCTAAAAAATTAGATATCAATAGTTTAAAACATTTCATGCTATTTATGGGACCAGTTAGCTCTATCTTTGACTTAATTGTATTTGCCTCTTTATGGTTTATCTTTGGTGTTAGAGAAGCTGCTCTATTCCAGACAATTTGGTTTTCATATAGTATCGTTTCAAACTTAGTCGGAATGCATATTATTAGAACTGCCAAAATACCATTTATACAGAGTAATGCCAATAAAATGGTATATTTCTCTTCTATCTTATTAATTTTAGTAGGTCTTATCGTACCATTTACACCTTTAGGCAGTTTCATTGGATTAGTTCCAATGGCTGCAGAAGACATTGTTTTAATCTTTGTTGTAACCTTCTTATATTGTATTTTAGCTATGTTTGCGAAAAAGATTTACATTAAAAAATATGGAGAATGGATTTAATTAGAAAACATTAAGGTATCCAATAGGAGAATCTCAAAACTTGATTTTGAGAAATGCCTATTAGATACCTTTCATTTTTCTTTATTCTTTATATCTGTATTCTTCTATCACATTTCCATCCACATCTTTTATGACAATATCTTTTTCTTCTATCATTGCATAACTATGTGGTGTATTGTCTTTTGGTAATGAAATAGAACCAGGATTTACAAATAATTGATTATCATATTTTTTAATAAAACATGTATGGAAATGTCCATAAAACATAATATCAAAATCTTCATTTGGTATATTATCAATATTATATTTATGTCCATGTGTGAAGAATATATTCTTTCCATTGATTTTTTCTAATATATGTTCTTTTATATCAAAGTCAGAAACCATTTGATCTACTTCTGCATCACAATTTCCTCTTACAACTTCTAATTTATCTTTTATACTATTTAAAAGTTTTGTTACCTTCATTGGATCATATCCGTCTGTTAATGGATTTCTAGGTCCATGATAATATAAATCCCCTAACACAACGACTTTTTCTGGTTTTTCTTTTTTAATAATTTCTTTCAATTTGTCAGCATATACGCCTGAACCATGAATATCTGATACAACTAATACTCTCATACAAAATCCTTCCTTTCTTCCTTTGCTTGATTTTTGTATATTTTAATTCTCATATATTCTAAGCTATATCCTTATAATTTTCAACCCCTATATCAAAAAAATATGAATAACTTGTCATATATAAAAAATGGCATCTTTTTTGATGTCATTTTTACCTATTCGGTTTTATTTTTTATCCCATTATTTTTTTTATATCTTCATCTTGTTTTAATGTATTCGATATAAAATGATACGCTTGTTTATTTTGTTTTACAGCAATTTCAGCTAATTCTTTATCATTCATTAATCGTTTACTTGCATATTTGATAATAATTCCCTTATTTTCTACAGCTGATTTTACAACATCTCTATCATCTCTTAATTCTTCTGATGCATAATATAAGGCTTGTCCATAATGTTTGCAACATTCTAGCATAATCTCTTTATCTCCTGCTAATTCATCTGATGCGTAACAAATAGTCCATGGTGCTGTTTTAGTGGCTAATTGTAATATTTCTTTATCTCCTTTTAATCTTGTACTGGCAAATTCTAAAGCTTCTCCATCCTGTTTTAATGCTTCCATAACAATTTCTTTATCATCTTGTAACGCCTCTGATGCAAATTCTAGATTTTTTCCACTTTCTTTTACTGCTTGTAAAATAAATTCTTTATTATTACAATTTTTCTTAATTTCTTCTATTTCCATTTTATCTGTTCCTTTCTTTATCATTTGTATTATATCATTTATTTATAAAAAATTCACTTGTTTCTATAAACTTTATATGTTTTTTATGTAATCATTTTGCAAAAAAATCTTAAATGTGGTATACTATTTATGTTAATAAATAGTGAGAGGTGTATTTCTATGCATTATAATATAGAACACAAAATACAAACTTTAGAAGATTTAAAAAAATTTGCTTTTAAAATTCCAGAAGCTGGTATGCAGACTCATTATGTTCCTGGATTTCCAAACAAAATTATAAAACCAGCACAGTCTGAAAAAAGAGTTTTTATAAAAAGTTCTCCTCTTATCTTTGTTTGTGAAGAAGGTACTTTTATTTGTCCTTTGTTACCTAGGCTTGAAAAAATACTTCGTGAAACAAACTTTGAAAGAATTCATCTTTCCAATCCCTTTTCTCCACTTAATCTTCCTTTAGATTATAACAGCTGTATAGCACAATGGAATTTGATAAAACGAGAACTGGACAATTTCTATTATAAAGATGATTCTTGTAAAGAAAATGGCAAGGACTTAGATATATAGCCCTTGTCTATTTATTATATACTTTTTAAATCATATATTTTTCAATATCATAAAAATTATTCTCTTGTGTTAAAACAATATCAAAATTCTTGTTATATATTTCTAAGTTTTCCGTAACGTTTTTATTTAAAAATCCTATTTTTAAGGATTCACTTTCTGGATATTCACCCATCATATGAATATCTTCCACTAAATCTCCTATCACCATTCTATATTCTTTTGCTTCTATCTTTTCTTTTAATTGTAAATCTCCTGATTTATCTATATTTTTATTTAAACTATGAATCATATTATCGCAAAATTTTATCATATTTCCATTTTCATCAAATTTGATAAAATTACTAATCACTTGTATATTCTCAAAATAACATTCCTCTTGTTTTAAAGATTGTTCTATCACATTTCCAATTCCTGCTGATAAGATAATGACTGGTACATTGTTTTTATATAATTTAAATAGAAAGTCCTTTACCCCTTCTCTTAAAATTAATTTACTATTTTCAATTGATTGCTTTAATTTTTGTTCTGTTAGATGATATGTATAATATAAATCCATACATTTATCATACCATTCTATTATAGACTTTTCTCTTTCTTTTTCATTCATGCTATAATCAAATTCTATTGGACCATACTTTTCATAAAGCTTATCTAAATCATTAGATATTTCCTGCCCCATTACTTTTCTATTAGCAGTGCTTGCCCAAGAATCTTCACTTTCACTTGATGTAATCGTTTTATCATAATCTAAAAATACACATATATTGTCTTTACTTATTTTCTGTTTTAATTCTTTTATCTTTTTTTCATTATTTATATATATCATAAAATAACCTCACTTTTCTTCCTTTATAATAGTTCCTTTTTGTCTATTAAATCATACCTTTTAAATATTGTAATAATCATGTTATATACTAATTTTTTACCTAATAATTCTCTAAATTTTGTTGTTTTTATTTTTCCATCATTTCTTAATTTTTCTAATTCTTTGCCTAAGTTATTATATTCATTAACTATATCTTGTAATGCTTTTTCAAAATTTTCTAATCTTTCCATTTTTTCCCCCATTTCTTATATAATACAAATTTATTTAAAAAGGCTTTTGTATTTTTATACTATCATAAAATATTATTATAATCAATTTATGAAATGGTTTATTTATATTTCTTAAAAAAAATTATAAAACTTTATCTTTTTTCTTTGTTGTGCTATAATGCAAATATAAATTTATAGAGATAGGAGCATGATAAATGAAAAACTTTTTTATTGTATGTGCAATGAAGATTTTAAATATTGCACTAAAGCTATTTGGAAAGCACGGAGGTAACTTTTTAGGAAAAATTGCTTTTGACTGGAATCCAGAGATTTTTCAATATTTCAAAGTAAATTGCCCTGTAATTGCTGTGACGGCAACCAATGGAAAAACCATGACAAATAATGCTATTGGCTATGTTTTTCAAACTGCTGAAAAAAAAGTAATTAGTAATAAAGAAGGAAATAATATGGAAACGGGTATTCTTTCTACTTTATTAAAATCCTGTACATTAACGGGAAAAATCAAAGCTGATTATCTGGTTTTTGAAGTAGATGAAGGTTATGTACCAGTTGTATTTAAAGATTTTCCATTAGATACTTTAGTTGTTTTGGATTTCTTTAGAGACCAATTAGATAGAAATGGTGAAGTAGAATCCTTAATTTTGAAAATCAATGATTTTCTAAAAACATATACAGGCAATTTGGTCTTAAACAATGATGACCCAAATGTTGCAAGATTAGGAAAGGCAAATCCTGATAACCCAAATGTATATTATTTCCATGTTGATAGATACCCATATGCAACAGATAATATGAAAGAAGCTGGAGAAGGAAAATTCTGTCCATTTTGTAAAACACGTTTGGAATATGAATATTATCAATATTCTCATATTGGAAAATTTGTATGTCCAAATTGCGGATATGGAAATAATGAAATTTATAAAGAAACCCAAAATATCAATCTTAATGAAATGACTTTTGAAATAGATGATGTGTTATATAAAATTAAATCCAATAGTATTTATATTATTTATAATTTCACAGCTGTCATTAGCTGTTGTTCTTTGTATCATATCGATACTAAGTATATGCAAGAAGCATTATCAAAATTCGAATTAAATAATGGAAGGCTAGAAAAATTAGTAATTAAAGATACCCCTACTGTTATAAACCTAGCAAAAAATCCAACAGGTAGCAATGTGAGTTTACGATTATTAAATGAAGATGATGATGAAAAAGAATTATTATTTGTTTTAAATGATAATAAAGCAGATGGTTTTGATGTTTCTTGGATTTGGGATATTAATTTTGATAATCTAAACAATGTAAAAAGAATTGTAACTGCCGGAACAAGAGGTTATGACATTGCGATTAGAATCAAAACAGCAGGATTTGATGAAAATAAAATAGAAGCTTATCTAGACTTAGAACAAGCTGTAAAAGCTTTATATACTAATACAACAAAAAAATATGTCATTGCTAATTATACATCTTTACAGCCTACTAGAACAGAAATTTTGAAATTAAAATAATTGTTCATTTTATATTTTCAATTAATAATTGTTTCAAAAAAATTGGTCCCCCTTTTAAGGTTATCCACCAATTTTTTTGAAATCAATTATTAATTGAAGCAAAATCAAAAATAGGAGTTGAAACTATAATGAAAGAATTAAAAATACTATACCTATACCCTGATATGTTAGAATTATATGGTGATTATGGAAATATACAAGTATTAAAATATAGACTACAAAAACGAGGATTTAACTGTATTGTAGATAGATATTCTATTGGTGATGAAAAACCGGATTTTAAAAGTTATGATATCATTTTTGCAGGTGGTGGAGCTGATAATGAACAAAGTATTTTATCAGAAGATTTAGTGCAATATAAAGAAGAAATCAAAGAAGCTGAAAATGAAGGCGTATTCTTTTTACTGATTTGTGGTGCTTATCAATTATTTGGTAAATATTACAAAGGTGTTGAAGGAAATATCATTCCTGGTCTAGAAATATTCCCATATTACACAGAAGCTATCGCAGATAGAAAAAAAAGATGTATTGGAAATATTGTTCTTAATGTTAATTTAAATGGACAAGAAACAAAAGTCATTGGCTTTGAAAATCATGGTGGACAAACTTATGATATTCCTACACCTTTTGGAAAAGTTTTATTTGGAAATGGAAATAAATTTGGTGATACAGAAGAAGGATTTTTTAAAGAAAATGTGATTGCAACCTATTTACATGGTCCCCTTCTTTCTAAAAATCCTGAACTTACTGATTATATTATCAAACATTGTTTAGACAGAAAATATCAAGAAGACACTCTGTTAGAACCTTTAAATGATGCGTTTGAAAATTTATGTAGGAAGCAATTGTTAGCTAGATTTTTAAATATAGATAGATGAATACGATAGGACTACTTTCAAAAAGTAGTCCTTCTGCATTTCATACGGTTAATTCTATAAATTCTACATTTTCTAGGAAAATTACTGGAATCGTTTTTAGTTTCATTTTCTTTGCGATAACATAAGATAATGCTCCGCTCAAGATTTGATTATTCCTATCTATTATAACTATTTTCTTAAACATTCCTGTTTCTTCATAATATCTTTTTTCCTTCTTATACCGATTATCACTATAATTAGGAATCCAGATCAAGATTAAATCAGAAACGTTCCGTTCTTCTATCCAGTCTATAGGGATATGATATTTTCTATTCCTTTTTAGCTTTTCCTGATGCCTTTGTACCTTTTTAAGATATTGCGTTTTCTTATCTTGCTTTTTCTTTGAATATTCCCTAAATTCTTTTGCTGTTAGATTTCCCTTTATTCTATTACACTTTTTACAACATGGTATCAAATTGTTCGTAATAGTAGGTCCTCCTAAATCCTGTGGATACATATGGTCTAATGTCATCTTTTTAATTTCCTTCTCTTTTTTACAATACCCACATATATTCCTACCTTTCATTTGATAAGTTAATTCATACATTATATCAGAAAACGCTATATACCGCATGATTTTTAAAATCCCATTTTCAATTACTGCTACTCCTTCCATTGAAAATCTCTCTGGTAAATCAACAATCATTTCGTTTTACCTCCTGCCTTTTTTTCCATTATATCAGCTAGTTTTCTAAAATTCAACAAATTTATATTTTTTGGTCATTCATAAATGGAATTCTATCGAATAAGAAATACCGGGCTAAATCATCTGATACTACCAAATGATTTGCCCGGTATTTTTGAATGAAACGAAATTAAATCACTCTTTCACTTTCTCATAAACTCTTGAAGCTTTCACAGCTTCATTCAACTCATAGACCATTTCTTTCAGAAATGTAATCATATATTCCGCTTTTGCCTTTGAATCACAATATTCTCTTAATATTGCTTTTATGAGATTCGTTATTGCTCTGTAAGTTGAAGACATCTCCTCATCGCCTTCTTCTTGAACAAGCTTTTGAATAAAATCTGCATAAGAAGTACTGTTTGCTAATTCTTCCTGTAATACGTTTAAATACCTCTGCAGTTTCAGAGTTTCTTCAAGTTCTTTCTTCTGTTCATAGATTTGTTCAATAACATATTTCATCAATTCTGCTTTTCCATTCATTTTTTCTCTCCTATCTTTAATTATTTTTTAGTGTCACAAGTCTTTGTGTCTTAAATATTAGGAATATTCTACAAATGACTCTTCAATATTATACTCTACTCTCATTGATTTTTCAATACTCGATTAAAGTCCAATTGGGGACATTTCTGTTTGGGACATATAAAAGTACTATAAAAAATAAAAATACTATATAAAAAATTTATGAAATGACAAATGTGAATGAAAGTATATTAGAAAAAGTTAAGGTATCTAATAGGAGAATCTCAAATTCACTTTGAGAGGTGCCTATTAGATACCTTTAATTTTTCTTTATACTGTAATGTTAACCGAGGAATGTAATAAATTTTTTATATAGTATTTTTTATTATATAAAAGTTTAATAATCTCCCAAACAGAAACGTCCCCAATTGGACACTTTGTCTATAATTTAAATTCCACTGGTTTATGCTCCTTTAAACTTTCTTGAACATCTAATATTCTTTGATTTGAAGAACCTCTAAATCTAAGGCTTAGGTCTTTTTTGTCTTCATCAAATTTACCATCTACCATAACGTCTATATATTTTAAAAGCTCTTTTGTGGTTTCATTGTTAGGCGCCATTTTTTCCACAACATCTTTTTCAAAGTCAAAGCCTGTATAGCACCATATATTTTTGTCAGGAAATTTCTCTTTTACTTTCTTTACTAATGGTAACAATCCTTCTTGATTTTGTTTTTCTAATGGCTCTCCTCCTAAAAGAGATAGTCCTGAAATATAGTCATGGTCTAAATAGTTGATTACCTGGTCTATTTGTTTATCTGTAAATTTATTACCATAATTAAAATCCCATGCACATTGATTAAAGCATCCTTTACAATGATGATTACAACCACTTACAAATACGGATACTCTAACACCTTCTCCATTTGCTACATCTACTTTTTTTATATCTGCATAATTCATATCTATCTCCCTCTTTTCTCCATTTTTTGTATTTTATTGGAAATAAGAACCTGACCCGACTAGCAATCAAAGATTGCAGCCCTAGTCCCCCAGAACCTTGTTGTCCTTGACAATAAAAAAGGGAATTGGATATCCCCTTTTTATTACAAATGCATTACTCTTTGTTTAATTTCTTTTGTTTTTCCTGCATTCCAGAAATTTTCTCCTAAATATCCACAAGTTCTTCTAACAACTGTCATTTTTGAATGATCTTTGTTTCCACAGTTTGGACACTCCCATTCATTATCTTTATTTAAGATAATTTCTCCATCAAATCCACAAACATGACAGTAATCAGATTTTGTATTAAATTCAGCATATTGAATATTATCATAGATAAATTTAACTGCTGTTTCTAATGCGTCAATATTTTTTTGCATATTTGGTATTTCAATATATGAAATAGCACCACCTGAAGATATTTTTTGGAATTCACTTTCAAATCCAAGTTTTTCAAATGCATCAATTTTTTCTCTTACATCTACATGGTATGAATTTGTATAATATCCCTTATCTGTTACATCTTTAATTGTACCAAATTTTTCTTTATCAATTCTAGCAAATTTGTAACATAAGCTTTCTGCTGGTGTTCCATATAATGCAAATCCAATATTGGTTTCTTTTTTCCATCTATCAACAGTTTCTCTCAAATATTTCATAACTTTAATTGCAAAGTCATGTCCCTCTGGTGTCGTGTGTGATACACCTTTCATTACTTTTGTCATTTCATATATACCAATATATCCTAGAGAAATTGTTGAATATCCACCATATAATAATTTATCTATTTTTTCACCTTTTGCTAATCTTGCGATTGCTCCATATTGCCAATGAATTGGGCTGATATCAGAATGTGTTCCAAGTAATGCATAATGTCTACACATTAAAGCTTCTTTACATAGTTCTAGTCTTTCATCTAATAATTTCCAGAATTTATTTTCATCACCATCTGCAACAATGGCTACTTGTGGTAAATTGATACTTACAACACCTTGATTAAATCTTCCTTCAAATTTATAGTTTCCATTTTCATCTTTCCAAGGTGATAAGAAACTTCTACATCCCATTGGACTAAATACATTACCTTCATAATTTTCTTTCATTTTCTTAGCAGAAATGTAGTCTGGATACATTCTCTTTGATGAACATTTAACAGCTAATTTTGTTAAATAATCGTATTCTCCACCTTTTAAGCAGTTACATTCATCTAATACATACACTAATTTTGGAAATGCTGGTGTCACATATACACCTGCTTCATTTTTAATACCTTGATATCTTTGTCTTAATACCTCTTCAATAATCATGGCATTTTCTTTAATATATGGATCTCCTTCTTCTAGGTGTAAGAATAAGGTTACAAATGGAGATTGTCCATTGGTTGTCATTAATGTATTGATTTGATATTGGATGGTTTGTACACCTGCTTTTAATTCTGCTTTTAATCTATCTTGTACTAAATCTTCTATAATGTTATCTGATAATTTTCCTTTATATTTTTTCTCAATTTCTGCTTTAAATTTATTATAACTTTTTCTCAAATATTTTCCTAAATGTTTTAAATCTACAGATTGTCCACCATATTGGTTACTTGCAACTGCTGCAATAATTTGTGTTGTCACTGTACATGCTACTTGGAAACTTTTTGGACTTTCTATCATTTTTCCATTCATAACGGTTCCATTATCTAACATATCTGCTATATTAATTAAGCAACAGTTAAAGATTGGTTGTACAAAATAATCGGCGTCGTGGAAATGTAAAACTCCATCAGCGTCTGCTTTGGCAATTTTTTCTGGTAATAATAATCTTCTTGTTAAATCTCTTGATACTTCACCTGCAATATAGTCTCTTTGTGTTGAAGCAAGTAATGTATTTTTATTTGAGTTTTCTTCTGCTAATTCTTTGTTTTCATTTCTGATTAATCCTAATATGGTTTCATCTGTTGTATTTTGCTTTCTAACCAATGCTCTTGTATATCTGTATACAATATATTTTTTCGCTAACTCATATTTTTCAATTTCCATTAATTTTTCTTCGATGATATCTTGGATATCTTCAACTAACATTCTCTTTTTATTTAATTCTTCTATATATTGAATAATCCCTTTTATATCTTCCTTATTTGCTCTTTCTTTTGGCTTTACTTCTTGATTTGCTTTCTCAATTGCTATTTGAATTTTTGCTCTATCATAATCTACAGCTCTTCCATCCCTTTTAATTACTTTCATTTTACATTTCCTCCTTTGATAAGTATGGTTACATTATATCTCAACATTTTTTATTTTCCGTTGCAAAAGCAACACATTATGAAAAAAGTTTTTTTCTTATCCTTAAACGCCTTTCCTTCTAAGTCTTTTTCTTTTGTTACAAATATATTACAAAAATATTACAGATTTATTTTTGTGTTTTTGTTGCTTTTGCAACTTTATTAGTGTATAATTCTTATGTAATTTAAAAGGAGGAAAAACTGTGAATACCAATCTTGACATAGAAAACTTCATTCTTGACTTTTCTAATTCTTGTCAAAAAAAGCAGAAAAAAGTATTTGGAAAAAATGAAGTTGTTACAACATATATAAAAAACAGAAATCAATTATGTATATTAATAGATGGACATGCTGATTTAGTGCGTTATGATTTGAATGGTAACCGAACCATTGTAGAACATTTTTCTAAAAATGCCCTTTTTGGAGAAGTATTTTACACCATTACAACCAATAACGAATTGTTAGTCGAGGCAAAATCCAATTGTACCGTCCTTTTTTTTATTTATGACGATATCTTTCAAAAATGTAGAAACAATTGTAAATTCCATCAAACATTAGCTGAAAGTTTACCGCAATTAATTTTGAATAAAGTAACCGATTTAAATATGAGAATAGAATTATTAACTAAACGCTCTACTAGAGATAAACTATTAGGATATTTTTCTTTACTTTCTACTAGAACACTAAGTACTTCTTTTGAACTACCTTTTTCTCTTACAGATTTAGCAGACTATTTAAGTGTTGACAGAAGTGCTATGATGAGAGAATTAAAATTGTTAAAAGAAGATGGCTTTATTGAGAAAGTAGGCAATCGAATTATTTTACTTTATAAATAGAGACATGCCAAATCGTTCAAAATAAGACCAAAAGGGACAGATTTATGAAAATTATATAAGACATTATATTAAATAATTTATGAAATGACGAATGCAAATGAAATCATATTAGAAAAAATTAAGGTATATAATAGGAGAATCTCAAAACTTGATTTTGAAAGGTGCCTATTATATACCTTTAATTTTTCTTTATGATGTAATGCTAGCCGAGGAATGTTATAAATTATTTAATATAATGTTTTAATTAGTTTCATGGTAATAATTTTTTATAGGTCTGTCCCTTTTGACCATTTTTTGTCCATTTTGGCATGTCCCTAATGTTCATTTTTTTGAATATAGTTCCATGCGTCTAAACACATATCTTCTAATGTTTTTTCTGCTTTCCATCCTAATTCTTCAAATGCTTTTTTAGGGTCTGCATAACATGTTGCAATGTCTCCTGCTCTTCTTGGTGCTATTTTATATGGTACTTTTTTACCTGTTGCTTTTTCAAATGCTTTTACCATATCTAATACACTATACCCTTTTCCTGTTCCTAAATTATAGATGTATAAACCTTGTTTTTCTTTGTCTAATTTTTCTAAGGCTTTCACATGTCCTTTTGCTAGATCAACTACATGGATATAATCTCTAACACCTGTTCCATCTGGTGTATCATAATCATTTCCAAATACAGATAATTCTTTTAAGGTTCCTGCTGCTACTCTTGCTACATATGGCATTAGGTTATTTGGGATTCCTTGTGGTTCTTCTCCAATTAGTCCACTTTCATGTGCTCCTACTGGATTAAAGTATCGTAATATACAAATGTCCCATGTATTATCTGATTTATATACATCTTTTAATATTTGTTCTATAAATAATTTACTTGTACCATATGGATTTGTGGTCCCCCCAGTCTTACATGCTTCTGTTATTGGAATTGTTTCTGGGTCTCCATATACAGTTGCTGACGAACTGAAGATAAATTTTTTACAATTATATTTTCTCATAGTATCTAATACGACTAATGCTCCTGAAACATTATTGGTATAATATTCAATTGGTTTTTGAACAGATTCTCCTACAGCTTTAAATCCTGCTAGATTGATAACTGCTTCTATTTTATTTTCTTCGAAAACCTTTTCTAGTTTTTCTCTATCCAAATAATTCATTTCGTAAAATTTAAAATCTTTTCCTGTTATTTCCTTAATTGCATCTAATACATCTGGTTTGCTATTAGAAAAATCGTCTATGATAACGATTTCTTTTCCTGCTTTTAATAATTCTATTGCTGTATGACTTCCTATAAATCCAGCGCCTCCTGGTAATAATATTGCCATAAAATCATTCCTTTCTTATTTATTATGTGTATATTATATTACTATATAGAAAAAAGTTCAAGCTGAATAAAAAAATAAACCTAAATGAATTTAGATTCATCTAAGTTTATTCCTTGTTATTCTTTACTTATTTTTTACCTTTTATCTATTCTTTATTTATACTTTATGAATTTCTACACCATCTTTTGTATCTTTTACTTCATATCCTTTTTCTTTAATTAAATCTCTTAGTCTATCTGACTCTGCCCAATTTTTTTCCTTTCTTGCTTGTTTCCTTTCTTCTACTAGTTTTAGTATTTCTTCTGGAATTTCTATCTTTTTATTTGTTTCTTCTTTATCAATTTTAATTCCCAATACAGTATCGAATTTTTTTAGCAATTCAGCAATTTCTGGTGATTTTTTAGGATATTTTATCACTTCCCATACAAAACTCATGGCTAGTGGCATGTTCATATCATCATTAATAGCTTTATGGAATTCGTTTTCTAATCTATCTAATTCTTTTTTATCTTCTTCATTTAAAATATCTGTTCCATTTTTGTTTATCTGATAACCATTTCTTAATCTTTCTAGTGATTTGGAAGATGCTTCTATTCCTTCCCATGTAAAGTTTAATTTATTTCGATAACTGCATGAATAACATAATAATCTATATACCAATGGGTCATATCCCTTTTCTTTAATGTCTTTTAATAAGTAAACATTTCCTAAACTTTTTGACATTTTCCCACCATTGATTAATAAGAATTCTCCATGCATCCAATATCTTGCTGGAATTTTTCCACAAACACCTTTACTTTGTGCAATTTCATTTTCATGATGTGTTGGAATTAAGTCAATTCCACCTGTATGGATATCAAATTGTTCCCCTAGATGCTTTCTTGACATTGCTGAACATTCAATATGCCATCCCGGATAACTTGGTCCCCATGGACTATCCCATTTCATCAAATGATTTTCAGGTGCTTTTATCCATAATGCAAAATCATATGGATTTTTCTTTTCTAAATCCACATCTACTCTTGCACCGGCTTTTTGTTCTTCTACATTTAAATTAGATAAAACTGGATATTTATCTAATTTTGAAACATCAAAATAGATAGCAGTTGACGTTTCGTAAGCATATCCTTTTTTCACAAGGTCTTTTACATATTCTAGCATTTCTGGAATATACTCTGTCGCCTTACAAATAATTTCTGGTGTTTCGATGTTTAAATCTTTTAAGTCATCAAAAAATAGTTTTGTATAATGTTCTGCAATTTCTAATGGTGTTTTATGCTCTTCTCTTGCTGATTTAATCATTTTATCTTCTCCTTCATCACCATCAGAAACTAAATGGCCAACATCTGTTATATTCATGACATGTTTTATTTTATATCCATTATATCTTAACATTCTTCTCAATACATCTTGAAATATGTTTGTTCTCATATTTCCTATTGTTGCATCTTTGTATACTGTTGGACCACATGAATATATTTTTACTTCATTTTCATCTATTGGTTTAAACTTTTCCTTTTCTCTTGTTAATGTATTATATAAATATATATCCATATTTCCTCCTTTTTTAAATTGAGATGTGAAATCGTCTTTCACACCTCAATTACTATACTATTTATACTGTCATTTGTTTGCGTAATTTACTCTTGTGTTATATTTCCTGTTCCTGCTGAGGTATTGTCTTTTCCTTCATTTGCTGTATTTCCAGTTCCTGTTGAAGTATTTCCTTCTCCTCCAGTGATTGTATTTCCATCTCCTGTTGAGGTGTTTGTGCCACTTGAAGTATTTTTTCCCGCTGTACTGTTACTTGTATTGGTTGTCGGTTTATTATTTTCAGGTGTCTCCTCTTCTTTTGGTTTTGTATGTAATGTACATACCTCATTTATTTTATTTCCTGTTGATTTACTTCCTTTTGTAGGTGTCCATAAGTTTAATTCTTCTTTTGGAAGTACTGCACCATAATAATTTTGTCTTGTTGCACAATATTGTGCACAATATTGTGTTGCCACTTTATTAGATTCTGTACATATTGTTTGACTACCATGTCCTTCACATTTTTCTGGAATATTATCTTGTGTAAAGATTTCTTTATATGTATCTGTACAACCTGTTGTCGCTAAACATCCTGTTGTTCTACAAACTGTTTGTTCTACAATTCCACTTGGTCTTGTAAATGTAGCATTTGCTAATTCTTTATGAATTTGTGTCATAACATTATCCCATAATACTCCTGCTGGGTTATTTCCTGAATACTGAACTGTTTCAGGTTGATCATACCCAAACCAACAAGCACCTGCATAATATGGTGTAAATCCACAAAGCCATCTATCATAATCATCATCTGTCGTACCTGTTTTTGCAGCCACATCCATTCCACTAATTGCACAATAAGTTGCTGTTCCACCTGATTTTACTGGTTCTTGTATAATCGTCTTTGCTATATACGCATTTTGTTCTGATATAACTCTTGTTTGTTCTTGCTTTGGTGTTAATACTGTATTTCCACTAGTATCTACCACTTTAGTATAGAAGGTTGGTGTTATATATACGCCATCATTTGCAATTGTACTATACGCTGCTGCCATTTCTAATGGTGTTGCTCCATTGGTTGTTCCTCCTAAAGCTAATGATAAATCTGCATCTTGGTCTTTGTTTATATGGCTAAGTCCCATTTTATTTAAATACTCGATTGATTTGCTTGGTGATAATTCTCTCATAATTTTTATTGCTGGTATATTTAAAGATTTTGAGATAAAATATCGTATATCTACAGATTGGTTACTAAATTTTCCATTTTGATTTTTAGGTATATAATTTCCTCCAAAATTGGTTTCTTCATCCATATAAGCTGTTGCTGCTGTTATCACTTTTTCTTGTAATCCAGGGGCTATAACTGCGATAGGTTTTATAGATGAACCTGTTTGCCTAACACTTTGTGTTGCTCTGTTTAATCCTCTTGTTTCTGTTTTTTCTCCTAATCCTCCAACCGTTCCTACTACATTTCCAGTTTTATAATCAATTACTACCATTGCAGCTTGAGAATGGTCATTTAATTTTTCTCCCGTTTCTTTGTTTGTTGCTTTTCCAGAAATGATATATCTATCATTTGCAAATTCTGCTTCCATCTGTGATTGAATATTGGTATCTACTGTTGAATAGATTGTAAGTCCACTACTATATACATAGTTTTCAGCCATTTGTTGAGACCAATTTTTTTCCTCCATGACTTGCTTAATTACTTGGTCTAACACAGCTTCTGTATGATAAGAATATGCAGATGTTGTTGCGATTGCACCTTTTTGGAAATTCAATCCATTATCTACCTCTGCTATTGCCGTATCATATTCCTCTTGATTGTTGATATAGCCTAATTCTTTCATTTTGTTTAAAGCAACCTTTGTTTGATTTTTTATTAATTCAGAATTATCTTTAGTTTCATCAAATGGGTTATATCTGCTAGGTGAACTGTTAATTCCAGCCATATACGCACATTCTGCTAAACTTAGGTCTTTGGCACTTTTATTAAAGTAATATTCAGCACCCAATTCTACACCATGTAAATTGCCTTCCCCTCCAACATATAAGATATTTAAATATAACTCTAAGATTTGGTCTTTTGATATCATTCTTTCTACTTGATATGCTTTTGCCCATTCTCTAACTTTTCTCATAATACCTGCTATACCAGATCTTTCATCATCTTTTGTTATATTTTTTACTAATTGTTGTGTAATTGTACTTCCACCATAAGAACTATCTCCTAATAAGGTATGTAAAATTGCACCTGCTGTTCTTTTTAAATCCACTCCATGATGTTCATAAAATCTTTCGTCTTCCATTGCTACATAAGCTTTTGGTAAATAGTCTGCCATATCTTCCAGTGTAATTACCTTTCTTTTTTCATCACCACTTAAGTTTGCAACAACGCCACCATTTTGGTCTACAATTACAGAGTTGGCTGTACCGATTGTTAGTTCTTCTTTGGTTATCTCAAAATCGTCTCCAAATAATCCAAAAAATACACCTGCTACGATACCTGCACCTATAACACATAATAATAAGAATATTAGTACAAAAATTCTTAATGCCATCATTAGTTTTGGATGTCTTTCTACAAAACTTCCTTCTTTATTTTTTGATTTTTTTCTTTTATTACCTTTTTGCGTTGCTATTCTTTTAGTTGTTCTTGAATCTTTCTTGCTATTATTGGTTTTTCTCTTTTTTCTTGCATTTTTCATATTATATTTCTTGGTTCTATCATCATCACCATTTCTTCTGTTACTACTTGGCATATTATTACCTCCTTGCCAACTAAAAAATTAACATCTACATTATATTATATTTTCTAAAAAAAGAAAAGCATTTAATAAAATTTTCATAAATCTACCATAAATGTACTTATATGACCGTATTGGTGGCTATTAATTCCTTTATTTTGACATTATCCCTTTTTATTTTTTTTAATAGTTCCTCAATTGGTTGATTTTTATATTGTATGGCTTCATATACATCTTTTGCATAAAATTTGTCTGAATAATTCTCGTCTTTCCACGCAATTTCATAATCATTAATATTGAATCCATTAAATCTTTTATTTTTTATTTTTACATTTCCCCTAAAATTAACAATACTTGCTTCTGTATTGATTGTATAGCGATTGATTAACTCTGTAGGAAAATCAAAATTTAAAATAATATTTGTTTTGGATAGTATTTTTCTTTTATTATTTCCTATATCCATAAATATTCCATATTCCTCAGAAATTTGATCTTCCATATTTTTAAAGCTATTGATATGATTGGTGACAATTTTTACATGTTTATACTGTATGACAAATTGTTTTATTGCATATATTGCTAAATCTGAAATATCATTTACTAAAACCCCGATCCTTATATCTTCTTTTGGAATGTCTAATGTTTTTATCAGATATTCTAAAACATCAAAAATCAATATTTGAAATAACCATCTACCATCTACAATTTCATAAGATTCAGAAGATAAATAATTCATATAGTGTTTTTGCTTTTTGATGATTTTACTAATGACGAGTTTCTTACTATTTGTTTTTCTTAACACGTTTTTGGTTTTGATTGCTAATGTGTATGCTTTTTTTTCGTCAATGCTTGTCTGGGTTATCGGTAAAATAATATGATTATTTTCTAATTTTACAATATTAAAAAATCTAGCTATTTTACTAAGCTTGTCACTTTCTTGGATATAATACATAAAAATCACCTCTATACTTTCTACTTAAGTATATTAAGGTGATTTCATTTATATGACAATATCTCTTTTTAAACAGTTATCTTTTACAATTCCAATCCCTATAAATTGCTGATTACTATATATTTTATAAATGCCATCTTTTAATGCCAAACTTAATTTCACACCATTTAAAAATTGTTGTAACTTCTTTTCATTTAACGCTATATCCTTTGAATCCTTAAACAATTTTTCAATGGTGATGATATGTTTTTCAATCATTTCCTTGTCTAAGTCTTCCACTATGATGGATTGCTCTATGGTAAATTCTCCTACTTTGGTTCTTTGTAATTCTTTCATATATCCAACAGTTCCTATTTTTTTAGCTATATCTTCACACAGGCTCCTAATGTATGTCCCTTTTGAGCAACTGACTTCAAATCGAATTTCGCATTTGTCTGTATCAATTTTCAATAGTTTTATATCATAAATTGTGATTTTCCTTGGTGTAATTTCTATTTCTTGTCCTTTTCTAGCATACTCATATAGTTTTTTTCCCTTTACTTTAATAGCCGAATAGATCGGTGGTATTTGTTCTTGCTCTCCCAAAAAACTTTTTAAAACCGTTTTTATACGATCTTCATGTAAGCTTTCCTTTTCAACAGACTCTTCTTTTAAGATTTCTCCTTCTTCATCTCCTGTACTTTTTTTGATTCCTAGTTTTAAAACCACTACATATGTTTTGTCATGATTCATTAAATATTTAGAACACAAAGTCCCTTTTCCTATTAGCAATGGTAATACGCCTGTTGCTGATGGATCTAACGTTCCTGTATGTCCTACCTTTTCTCCTGTTATTTTTTTTACTTTTGCTACTATATCATGTGATGTATATCCTTTTGATTTATTAACAATTATTATTCCATTCATATTTTTTGACCTCTTTTAAACTTTAAGAAATTTCCTTCGTGTTCACATTTTTCTAATTATATATGCAAAAAGAAGATAAGTCAAATTATCTTCTTATATCACCTTTTGTATTTCTTTTAACAGTTTTTCTTTTACTTGTTCAAGCGTTCCTGAAACCACAGCGCCTGCTGCTCTTGGGTGTCCGCCACCACCAAATACATAACAAATATCAGAAACATTTATATTTGAACCATTCCCAGCTCTCATAGAAACTTTATATAGATTTTCTTCTTTTTCTCTTATAAATACAGATACTTTAACCCCTTCTATGCTTCTTCCATTTTCAACAATTCCTTCATGATCTCCTGGTTCTGCATTGACTTCTTCTTCATCTTTTTTGTTAATATATGTAAAGGCAACTTTTCCACCTTCTAAAAGTTCTAATCTGTTTGTTGCCCTTCTTAGCAATTCAAAATTAGATTTTGTTCTTGTTTCTAACACTCTTTGATAAATATCGGATATATTCACACCTTTTCTTAATAGCTCTGCTGCAAATTCAAAAGTTTCAGCTGTTACGCTTGCATATTTAAATCCGCCTGTATCTGTAATGATTCCTGTCATTATACAAGTTCCAATATCGGCATCTATAGATATATCAAAATATTCAAACATTCCTGCTAATATTTCACAACAAGCAGGTGAAACAGGATTAACAAAATTTAAATCTCCATACATTGTATTGCTACTATGATGGTCAATGACAATTGTCTTTTGCGCTTTTTCAAAATATTCTCTTCCCACTAATCTCTTTAAATCTGCACAATCTAATGAAATGGCTAAATCATATTTTTCAATATCTGTATTTGCTTTTACATCATTGGCTCCTGGCAAGAAGCGAAATGTTCTTGGAAATTCCCTTATAATCACATCTGCCTCTTTTCCTAGTGTTTTTAGTGCTAAATACATAGATAGCATACTTCCTATTGCATCACCATCCGGTGTTTCATGTGCCATTATAACTATTTTTTCTGCATTATTAATTTCTACTAAAATATCATCTAATGTCATATTTTCTTCCTTTCTGACTCCATTTGCTTAAATTTTCCGTCTTTTTTACTATAAGAACTATGTTTTTATCTTCAACAGGAATCGGCTTTTTTATTCTTTATCTTCTTTTTTTGGCATGATTTCTTTTAATATAGAATCTATTTTTGCTCCATATTCAATCGAATCGTCTAATTCAAATATTAATTCAGGGGTATTTCTTAAATTCACTCTCTTGGCTAATTCTGTTCGAATATATCCTGCTGATTTTTTTAAAGCTGCCAATGTGTCCTTTATATTTTTAGCATTTAAAATACTAACATACACTTTTGCAAATTTCAAATCACTTGTTACTTTTACTTTTGTCACACTAATTAATCCTGTAATATTTGGATTTTTTAATTCATATCCTATAATTTGACTAAGCTCTTTTTTATATTCTTCATCAATTCTTCCTAGTCTCGGATTATTTTTTCCTTGCATATACTTTCTCTCTCCTTTGTTTTATTTATCTTATTCAGAAAAAAGGGAATCTCTCCCCCCTTTTCTCTATTATCTTTTTATCTCTTCCATCACATATACCTCAATGATGTCTCCTTCTTTAATATCATTATAGTCTTCAATTTGCATTCCACATTCAAATCCTTTTGTGACTTCTTTCACATCATCTTTAAACCTTTTTAATGTTGCTAAATGTCCTTCATGGATAACGATATTGTCACGGATAACTCTTACGCCTGCATTTCTTTCAACTTTACCATTTAATACATATGCACCTGCAATTGTTCCCACATTTGAAATTTTAAATGTTTGTCTTACTTCAACATTACCAATTACTTTTTCTTCATATTTAGGTGCAAGCATTCCTTTCATTGCTGCCTCAACATCTTCTATTGCTTGATAAATAACAGAATATTGTTTGATTTCCACTTCTTCTTTTTCTGCCATTTCTTTTGCTGTATGGTCAGGTCTTACATTAAATGCAATAATGATGGCATTTGATACTTTTGCAAGTGTTACATCTGATTGATTAACAGCACCTGCTGCACTATGGATAACTTTTACTCTAACCTCTTCATTTTGTAATTTTTCTAATGATTGTTTTACAGCTTCTACAGAACCTTGTACATCTGCTTTTACAATTAGATTTAATACTTTTAGTTTTCCTTCTTCCATTTGGCTAAATAAGTTATCTAAAGTTACTTTTGTTGCAGAATTGATTGCTTGTTCCCTAGCTTGACGTTTTCTTCTTTCTATTAGGTGTTTTGCCATTTTCTCATTTTTTACTTCATAGAATGTATCTCCTGCTTCTGGCACATCTGTTAGTCCCATAATTTCAACTGGTGTTGATGGTCCTGCTGATTTTACTTTTTTACCTTTATCATTTACCATTGCTCTGATTCTACCAATTGATGAACCAACAACAATCGTATCTCCTACATCTAATGTACCTCTTTGTACTAACATCGTAGCAATAGCACCTTTTGATTTATCTAGTCTAGCTTCTATAACAGCACCTTTTGCTTGTTTATGTGGATTTGCTTTTAATTCTAATACATCTGCTTCTAATAGTACCATTTCTAACAATTGATCAATATTTTGATGTTTCTTAGCAGAAATTGGAACATAAATGGTGTCTCCACCCCATTCTTCTGGTACTAATTCATATGCCATTAATTCTTGTTTTACTTTATCAATATTCGCATCTGGTAAATCAATTTTGTTAACAGCAACAATAATTGGAATACCTGCTGATTTTGCATGGTTAATTGCTTCAACTGTTTGAGGCATAACACCATCATTAGCAGCTACAACCAAAATGGCGATGTCTGTAATTTGCGCCCCTCTTGCACGCATTGCTGTAAATGCTTCATGTCCTGGTGTATCTAAGAATGTAATTTCTCTGTCATTGATTTTTACCATGTAAGCACCAATAGCTTGTGTAATTCCACCTGCTTCTCCTTCAATCACATTTGTTTTTCTAATCGCATCTAACAAAGAGGTTTTACCATGGTCTACATGTCCCATAACCACAACGACTGGTGGTCTTGGTTGTAAATCTTCTTCTCTATCTTCTGATTCATCAAACAAGATATCTTCTTCTGTTACTGTTTCTTTCTTTGTTGCTGTAATGCCAAATTCTTGGGCAATTAAGTAAGCTGTATCAAAATCAATTTCTTGATTAATAGTTGCCATAACACCAAAACCTAATAATTTTTTGATAACTTCTGCTGTTGTCTTTTTCATTTCCGCAGCTAAATCTTTAACTGTAATGGTTTCCGGAATTTCTATATTGGTTAATTTAAAGATTTTTTGTTTTGTTCTTTCTTCTTGGTTTTGATTTTTCTTTTTCTTTCCTCTTCTTCCTCTTTCTGTCGTTAAATCATAATAATCTAACATACCACCATCTTGGTCATCAAACATATTGGATAAACGATTTGCTGTTTTTAGTGATTTTAGTTTTCCTTCGTCAAAATTACCATTATTTGAATTTCTTCTATTTTTTGCTTTTTTCGTATTTTTGCTTTCATCAAATCGATTGTTATTTTTTTGTTTATCAACATTTTTATTGTATTCTCTTACATTTTCTTTTTCTACAACTTCTGTTGCCATAATATTTTTTATATTTTTTTCGATTCCTTTTTCATCTAATGGTCTTTTTCCATATCTATCATTATTGGTATTTCGATTATTAAATTTACTATTTCTATTAAAATTAGAATTTGTGTTGTTGTTATTATTTCTTCTTTCATTATTATAATTATGATTTCTATTTTGATAATGATTATTTGTATTATTGCTTGTTTTTACATTTCTCGTTTCTGTTTTCATACTCTTATTTTCTTCAACCTTTTCTGTAACTTTGTTAGATTTTTCTTCTTGAACAGTTTTTGTTTCTACTTTTGTAGGCATTTCTTCTTTTATAACTGATTCACTTTTTGCTTCTGTTTTTTCTTCTTTTTCTATCTCTTCCTTCTTTGGTTCTTCTTTTTTTAATCCAAATAATTCACTGACAGTCATTGGTTTGTTTGGCTTGTTCCTATATACAATGTTATAGTCTTTATTCGCCTTTCTTTCAACAAACCCGATATTATTATTTCTTTTTTCCTGTTTTTTTACGATTTCTTTCTCTTTTTCAGATTCATCTTGTGATATAATCACTTCTCTTCTAATAATAACAGGTGTTTCTTTTTTTGTTTCCTTTTTGGTTTCTTTTTTGGCTGTTTTCGCTTCTGTAGATTTTTTTGAATTTGAAACCTTTTTTGTAATTGCCTCTTCTATTCTTTTTGCTTCATCTTCCTCTACTCCACTTAAATGACTTTTCGCTTCAATATTTAGTTTCTTAGCTACATCTAATATTTCTTTGCTTGTTAAATTCAATTTTTTAGCTATTTCATGTATTTTTATTTTACCCAAGATCTTCACCCCCATTATTTATTTTTTGTATTTCTTTCGATAAATTTATATCATGTATACCAATAATTGCTTTATTATGTTTTCCAATTACTTTACTCAATGTTTCTATATCTGCTGTTTGCATAATTGGTATATTCCATTCCCCACATATGCGATTAAATTTATCTTTTGTTCTATCTGATGAATCTTCCGCTATGATTACCAGTTTTACTATCTTTTTCTTTATTGCATTTTCTACACTATCTGCACCAAAAGATATTTTTCCGTGCTTTTGCAGATAATCCAATTAATCCTAATATTTTTTTATTTATCAAGAATGACACCTCTTAAACTTTCATAAATTTCGTCTGATATTTTTATATCTAACACTTTTTCTAGTCTTTTTGATTTTATTACTTTTTCCAAGCAATTTATATCATCACATATATATGCGCCTCTTCCTGCCATTTTTCCAGTTTTGTCTACATGAATTTCATTTTCTTTATTTTTAACAATTCTAATTAATTTATTTTTATCTTTTTTCTCATTACATCCCATACAAGTTCTTTGTGGTATCTTTTTCACATAAATCCCCCTTTTATTGTATGTTTCAAAAATTCAATTATTCTTCATTCTCTAATTCTTGTTCTTCTTGTTCTGCTTGCATTAACATTTCTCTAAATTGTGTTTCTGATTTGATATCTATTTTCCAATTTGTTAATTTGGCAGCTAATCTTGCATTCTGTCCAGATTTTCCAATTGCAAGTGATAATTGATCATCTGGAACAATAACTTGTGCAAATTTTTCACTTTCTTTTATATCTACCGCTAATATTTTTGCTGGTAATAATGCTGAAGATATATAGATAGATGGATCTTCGTTCCATTCAATGACATCTATTTTTTCTCCATTTAATTCATTAATAACATTTTGAATTCTAACCCCTTTTTGCCCTACACAAGAACCAACTGGGTCGATATTTGGGTCTGGTGAATATACTGCCACTTTACTTCTATATCCTGGGTCTCTAGAAACACTTTTAATTTCAATAACGCCTTCATAAATTTCTGGTATTTCGAATTCTAGTAATTTTCTTACGAAATCAGGATGGCTTCTAGATACAATAACTTGTGGTGCCCCTTTTGCTCCTCTTTCTACATCTAAAACATATCCTTTGATTTTGTCATTTACCCTGTAGTTTTCAGTTGGAATTTGTTCCTTTGTTGGCATAATCCCTTCTAATTTTCCTAAATCCATTACCACTATGTTTTTATCTGCTTTTTGGATAATACCTGAAACAATTTCGCCTTTTCTATCATTAAACTCTGTATAAATAATTTCTCTTTCTGCCTCTCTTAGTTTTTGAATGATAACTTGTTTTGCCGTTTGTGCAGCAATTCTTCCAAAGTTTCTTGGAACAATTTCTATTTCTATACTATCTCCTACATTGACATCTTTATTTATTTTTTTGGCATCTTCTAAACTAATTTCTAATGCGTTATCATTTGCATGTTCCATTACCTCTTTAATAGAATATACATGTGTTGCACCAGTTTGTGGATCCATAACCACTTTTACATTATCTAATGCATCAAAATTTCTTTTATATGCTGTTAATAATGCTGTTTCAATAGATTCTAATAAATATTCTTTTTTAATTCCCTTCTCTTTTTCTAATTCTTCTAAGGCTAATATTAATTCTTTATTATCGATTGCTGGTTCTTTTGCTTTACTTTTGCTTTTCATTTTCTTTCCTTCCTTTCTTATTTTCTTGCTTTCTCATTTCTCAATCCCAATGATATACAGTCTTAATTTGTGCTATATTCTTTCTTTCAATTTTTATATCCTCTCCTAATAGGATATATTCTTCATTAAAATCTTTTAGTATTCCTTGATATTCTTTATTACCAAATGTGTCTTTTTTAAATAACTTTACAAAAATTTCTTTTCCCTTATTTTGTTCTAAGTGTCTATCTTTTCTTAACACTCTTTCTATTCCTGGTGATGAAACCTCTAAAAAATATTGTTCTTTAATATAATTTGCTTCATCTAGTAAATCCGATATTTCATCATTTACTTTTTCACAATCTTTTAAATCGATTCCTTCTGGTTTATCAATATAGATTCTTAGGAAATAGTTTTTTCCTTCTTTTGCATATTCTACATCATATAAGTCATATCCTATGTTTTCTATTTTTTCTTTTAATAGGTTTTCTACTTTTTCTTCTATATTTGCCAAGAGGCTTCCTCCTTTTTTCAAAATTTAAGAGTGGGATTTGTTCCCACTCTCTCGCTCTTGATGTTTTCTTCATATATTATACCCACTTTTTGCCAAAAATGCAAGGTTTTTTCAAAAAAAGTATCGTAATTTTTTCTTATTTTAGTCATTGATGTACAAATCTATATCACCTTTTTGATATGCTTCCATAATTCGCATATTAATTTCATTTTGCACATCTCTTGCTTTTTTAGGATGTACTAAATATCTTAAATACATTTCTATATGTGATCTTTCTATTTTTATATATATAATCGGGTCTAGATTATTATAGTATATTCGATACTCTAAAATTGCCTCATCAACCGCATCTTCCATTTTCTTTGGGATTTCTTTTAACGTTTCATTATCAAATAGAATTTCATATAATATTTCTTCTGTTTTCTTAATGTCTGCATCTAAAGGAACATCTACTTTTATTTCATCCCATATATATTTAAATACCTTTGTATAATTTTTTAGTGTTTTTGTAAAGATGTAGGAATTTGGTATATGAATAATCCTTCCTGTGCTTTGTTCGCCATATACTCTTTTTCCGATTTCTAATATTTCAAATCCTAATGCATGTTTACTAATAACATCTCCCATAACATCATCAATCTCAATTCTATCTTCTATTTCAAAAGGTCTATTGATATTAATATAGATACCAGCAAAAAAGTTAAATATGATTTCTCTTATGGCAATGGTTAAACCTGCTGATATAAAACTAATAAGTGTAATTAGCCCTGATAATTTTTCTCCCCAAAGAAGAAAAACAAGTATAAATGAAATAGCTGTTAATATAATTCTTATTTTTCTATTTCTAAAATATTTCTTTTTATCATTAACTGGTAGATTAGAATATATCTTTTTGATAATCGCTTTTATAATACCAAATATTAAAAAAATGCATATTGTCAACATTACCAATTTTATATATTCACTATCAATTCCTGTCAATCTTCCTAAATATCCTGAAAAATTTTTAATATAATCCATCTATTTCTCCTCTTTTATTTTATTATATTATAAATATATATTGATATCTATTCTATATATTCCTTACACGTTTCTTTATAAAATGTAAAAGGGCGTCTATTGAACCACCCTTTTGATTTTATTATGTTTCTTATATTGAATTTATACTATTTTTTATTTTCTTCTTCTGTTTTTGGTTCTGCTAAATCTTTCATTGTTAAATTAATTCGACCTTGGTCATCAATATCTGTCACTCTTACCGTTACTTTATCTCCTACATGTAAAACGTCTTCTACATGTTTAATTCTATCTTTCGAAATTTGAGAAATGTGTAATAACCCTTCTTTTCCTCCACATCCTAAATCTACAAACGCTCCAAAGTTCATAATTCTAACAACTTCTCCATAATAGATGCCATCTACCTCTATTTCTCTTACAATATCTTCTATCATGTCTAATGCTTGTTCTGCTTTTTTTGTATCATTTGAGTAAATAAATACTTGTCCATCTTCTTCGATGTCAATTTTAACACCTGTCTCATCAATAATTTTATTAATCATTTTTCCACCAGGTCCGATAACATCTTTAATTTTATCTACTTTGATTTGTGTGCTAACAATTCTTGGTGCATATGGAGAAATTTCTGCTCTTGGTTTATCTAAAACTGGAAGCATAACATCTTCTAAGATATGTTTTCTAGCAATTCTTGTTTTTTCAAAAGCTTCTTTGATAATATCATAAGATAATCCATCCACTTTGATATCTACTTGAATAGCTGTAATTCCTTTTTCTGTTCCTCCAACTTTAAAGTCCATATCTCCAAAGAAATCTTCAATTCCTTGGATATCTACTAACATTACATAGTCATTTTCATCATTTGGATTTGTAACCAATCCTGTTGAAATACCTGCAACTGGTCTTTTAATTGGCACACCTGCATCCATTAGAGCCAATGTGCTACCACAAATACTTGCTTGTGATGTTGAACCATTTGAAGATAATACCTCAGATACCACTCTTATGGCATATGGGAATTCCTCTTTTGAAGGAATTACTGGTACTAATGCTTTTTCCGCTAAAGCACCATGTCCAATTTCTCTTCTTCCTGGTCCTCTTGAAGTTCTTGCTTCACCTACACTATATCCAGGGAAATTATAGTGATGCATATATCTTTTTGATTCTTCTGTATCGATTCCATCTAATACTTGTTCTTCACTAATCATTCCTAAAGTTGCAACAGATAAGACTTGTGTTTGTCCTCTTGTAAATAATGCACTTCCATGTGTACGTGGCAATAATCCTACTTCACATGATAATGGTCTTATTTCATCTAATGTTCTTCCATCTACTCTCTTATGCTCATCAAAAATTAAATGTCTTACACATTTCTTTTCTAAATTGTGAATCGCTTCTCCAATATCTCCTGTATGTTCTTCAGCTAATTCTTGTCCAAATTTTTCTTCATAACTATTAGCAATTTTTTCTGATAATTCTGAAACATTATTATCTCTTGTTTCTTTGTCTTTTTCTTGAACAGCTGTTAACATATCTTCTTTAAAATTGTTTTCTACAAATTCATGAATATCTTCTGGCACAGCAAAAGATTTATATGCAAATTTTGGTTTTCCAATTTCTTTTTTCATTTTTGTAATAAATTTGCACATTTTCTTAATTTCTTTATGTCCTTCTTTGATTGCTTTTAACATAACATCATCTGGTACTTCATTTGCTCCTGCTTCAATCATCGCAATTTTCTTTTCTGTTCCTGCAACGGTTAAAGTTAAATCACTTTTTTTTCTTTCTTCTTCTGTTGGATTTATAATAATCTTTCCATCAATTAATCCAACATTTACTGCTGCTGTTGGTCCACCAAATGGTATATCTGATATAGATAATGCAGCTGAAGCACCAATCATAGCAGCAATTTCTGGTGAATTATCTTGGTCAACACATAGAACAGTTGCTACAACCACTACATCATTTCTAAAATCCTTTGGAAATAGAGGTCTTAAAGGTCTATCAATTGCTCTAGAGGTTAAAATTGCTTTTTCACTTGGTTTTCCTTCTCTTTTAATAAAACCTCCTGGTATTTTTCCTACAGAATATAATTTTTCTTCATAATCTACTGAAAGTGGGAAAAAGTCAATGCCTTCTTTTGGTTCTTTAGAAGCTGTAACATTTACAAGTACAACTGTATCTCCGTATCTGACTAATACACTTCCATTTGCTAATCCTGCCATTTTACCTGTTTCAAAAACAAGTTTTCTTCCTGCTAACTCTGTTTCATACGTTTTAAACATAAAAAATCCTCCTAAATTAAATAAATTTGCACCATAAACTTTAGTAAACTTAATTTAGATGGTAACCTCTATGATGGACTGTTGGGGACGTGCCAAATCGGACATTTTTTGGTCCAAAAGGGACAGACCTCAAATATATATTATAAATAGAAAAGTTTTAGACTGAGGTCTGTCCCTTTTGGACCAAAAAATGTCCGATTTGGCACGTCCCCAACAGTCCATCATACAAGCTACTTACCTAATCTCAAGTTTACTAAAATTTTTTAAAAGCCCGATATATATGATTACACCGGGCTTATATTTTTATTTTCTTATTCCTAATTTTTCAACGATTGTTCTATATCTATTGATATCTTTTTTCGCAACATAGTTTAATAAGTTTCTTCTTTTTCCAACCATTTTTAAAAGTCCTCTTCTTGAATGGTTATCTTTTTTGTGAATTTTTAAGTGTTCTGTTAATTCATTAATTCTTTCTGTTAAAAGAGCAATTTGAACTTCTGGTGAACCAGTATCGTTTTCTTCTCTTTTATATGTGTTAATGATTTCTTGTTTTCTTTCCTTTGTCATCGTTTACACCTCCTATTTCTTTGTTTCTCCTTTAACTGAGCTTAAGATTTGGTGCTTATCTACAAGCCAAGTAAAAGGTATGTTTTTTTGAACATACCTATTTTACTATATATTTCAATTTTTTTCAAGTCTTATTTTAATTTTTATTCATTTATTAATCTACTATCTA
This sequence comes from uncultured Clostridia bacterium, assembly GCA_944387545.1. Lineage (GTDB taxonomy): Bacteria > Bacillota > Clostridia > TANB77 > CAG-508 > CAG-269. The sequence goes on from CALXFE010000008.1 coordinate 41,102, forward strand.
TGTATTTGTTTTAATTTCCACATCATAAACTTCATCTATTGTTACATTTGCACTAGCTTGTATTCCTCTTTGTTCTCCTTTTTCTATTGTTCCTATATATGCGCCTATTTCTGCTATGCTATTTCCAGCTTCATCTTTTAATATAATTGTTATTGGCATTTCTTCTGTTTTTTGTTCCCCTACATTTGTTGCACTTGCTGTTATCTTGGCTAGTCCATTTTCTTCTCTTATATTAATATTACCAATTTCAATTTCTCCTATTTTTCTTTTTTCTTGTAATTTTTCACTAGTTGCTATTTTACTTCCATCTTCTTGCACTGCTATTCGTTCTTGTTCTTGTGCTGTTTCTTGATTTTCATCTTTCGGTCTTTTTTGGAAATATAGTAATATGATAGCTATTATTGTGATGATAACCAATATTAGTATCATTCTTTTTTCTTTCTTTTTCATTTTTTTCCTCCTAGTTTATTTTACTACTCTCATTTCAATGTCTTTTACATCACTATAGTCTCCTGTAATTCCTGTTATAAATATCTTATCTCTTCCAACCTCTACATTTTCTATATTTTGTCTCATTTCTCCTACTTGGTTTCCATTTTCATCTTTTAGTATGATTTCTATATTCAAGTTTTTAGCCTTATTCGAGTTATTATGCATTTTCGCTCGAATTGTTGTTATTCCTCCTGCATACGAACTGGTTATTTCACTAAATTCTACATCTTTTAATTCTATATTTTCAGTTGCTACTCCATTTTGTATTTCGATATTTTCTTTTTCAGGCTTTATTAAACTTATCATTATGACACTGATTAATACGATTGCGATTATGACTAATACAATAATTAAAAGTTTACTTTCTTTTTTTATTTTTTTCATACTTTTTATAACTCTCCTATTTTTAGTTTTTTATTTGTATCTCATAACAATATCCTGTTACTATACCATTGCTATTATAAATTTTGATTTTAGTTGTTCCTTCTTTTATTTCGTAATCTTTATCTAATTTTGAAGGTACATGTGATGCTAACGAAATTTTATCTATTGTTTCACCTTGTTCATTTAAAAATTCAACATAAGTATAGTTATTCATTCCATAATTTGCATATGAACCTATATAAACTCTTGCATTTTTTCCCCACATACTCTCATCGACATCCATATATTTTATTTGTGTTAATCCCTTTATCGAATCAGATGTATTATCCTGTCCATCATATGCATTTGGTCCTATTGCATCTGTTGGTATGGCAGCAGTATAACTAGATATTACTCTTGTTTCATCTCCATTTTTATCAATTCCTTTTGCATAAATAGTTTGCCCTATTTCTATTCTTATTGTTCCTTCATTGTATTCTTTCCATTCTCCATCATCTATTTTATATAATCTCTGTACACTTGTTACTGAATAATCTATGGTCACTGCGCTATAAGGTGCTTCTACTCCATACTCTGTTAGTCTTGGGTAATGGTTATTTACATTTATTATAGCTTCATTTGCTGGTTGTATCTCATATATTCCACCCCTATTTCCAGTCATCCTTGCCCTTATTTTCACAGTATTATTAGGAATAGTTTCTATTAAATCTACTGCTGAAATTCCTGATGAAGAAATTGTATCTAGTACCTGGTCTTGATTATCTATAAATTCTATCCTACCAACACCACTAGAATGTGTATGGTATCCATAAAATTTAAATCTTGCTCTTTTTCCCCACATACTCTCATCTACATTCATATATATATAGCTTAACGATAAATTATAAACTGTTCCATCATTTCCATCATACGCTTCTGGTCCTATCGCATCTGTCGGTATAGTAGCAGTATAACTAGATATTACTCTTGTTTCATCTCCATTTTTATCAATTCCTTTTGCATAGATAGTTTGCCCTATTTCTATTCTTATTGTTCCTTCATTGTATTCTTTCCATTCTCCATCATCTATTTTATATAATCTCTGTACACTTGTTACTGAATAATCTATGGTCACTGCGCTATAAGGTGCTTCTACTCCATACTCTGTTAGTCTTGGGTAATGGTTATTTACATTTATTATAGCTTCATTTGCTGGCTGTATCTCATATATTCCACCCCTATTTCCAGTCGTCCTTGCTCTTATTTTCACAGTATTATTAGGAATAGTTTCTATTAAATCTACTGCTGAAAGTCCTGATGAAGAAATTGTATCTAGTACCTCATCTTGATTATCTATAAATTCTATCCTACCAACACCACTAAAATGTGTATGGTATCCATAAAATTTAAATCTTGCTTTTTTCCCCCACATACTCTCATCTACATTCATATATATATAGCTTGACGGTAAATTATAAACTGTTCCATCATCCCCATCATATGCAGCTGGCCCTATTGCATCTGCTGGCATTGACACCTCTTTACTTGTTTCTATTTCTAATCCTGATTCTTTTTTCACGCTCTTTGCTCTTATTGTTCCTGACATTGCTGTGAAGCTTCCTTCATATTTTAGCCATGTATTTCCATTATCTAAACTGTAGAAATTATCTATATCGTCTCTATCATCATATATAATTTCTGTTGTTCCATCTACCTCTACACCATATTCTGTTAGTATTGGATATCCATAATTACTGTTTATTTGTGGTGCTTCTGGCATATCTAAATCTATGTTGCTCACAATTTTGCTTACTTCTGTTACATTTCCTGCTCTATCTGTTCCTTTTGCATATATAGTAACTGTTTTATCACTATTTAGTAGTCCTTGGTTTATAATGTCATAAGCACTTAAGGTGATTTCTCCTGTATAGTCTTGCCATGTTCCTTTTTCTCCTATTTTATATTGATTTTTTACACTATCTCCATAATCTATATTCGCTTTTGCTTCTATTACAATTCCTTGTTCTGGTGTTACATTTATATTTACCTCTGGTCCTTCTGTGTCTATGTTTATGACATTTATTGTATATACTTGTTTATTTCCTACACCATCTTCTGCATAGAATGTATAATATCCATTTTTTGTTATGGTTACTGTTGAATTATTTGGTATACTTTCTCCTTGCTTTGCAAAATAGCTTTCTCCTTGTACACCTTCTGCCCATTTTACTTCTGCTACTCTTGTATCATCTGTTACATCTACTTTTACTTGTAGTGTTTGTGTTTCTTTTTCTAGATCTGCTGTTAGTTTTATTTCTGGTTGTTGTTCATCTATATTGGTTATTTGCTTTTCTGCTTCTTCTCCCCAGACCTCTGATTGGTTCATTCCTTTGGCTAGAATTACTGTGTTATTTTTCTTTATTGTAAAGCTTCCTTCATAATCTTTCCATCCTTCTGTGCTTCCATCTGGTTCAATGATTTTATATTGTTTTTCTTTTAATGTACTTTTATATATTATACTTACTTGTACTTCTCTTGCTGGTTCTTCTGTGCTTAAGACTATTTGTGGTGTTTCTGGTTTTACTGTATCCCATCTCATAGAGATTTCTTCTAATATTTCTTGGATATCTCCTTCTATGACATATACTGTTCCTTGCCAATTTACTGATTTTCCTGTTTCGTCTACTATTTGTATTTTTACATTTCCTTGTGCATCTAATAGTTTATCCTTATACTCTGGTTTTACGAGTAATATTCCTGCTTCTTTATATCCTGTCCATTCTCCTTCTTCTTTTATCTTATATTCTCTTCCTGTTGAGCCTTCTGGATAATTTAGTTTTATTATATAATAATCTCCTAAATCTATAATTGTTGGTGGTATTGGTTCTGTGATATTTTCTACTTTATATATACTTTCTGCTTTCTCTCCTCTACTGTTTTCATTATATGCCCTTATTGTACAATTTTTTTCTACCTTAAATTCTCCTGTATAATCTACCAATCCGCCTCCATCTATTTCATATTGTTTTACTGTGGCATCTGGATCATAATTGATTTTGATTTTTACCGAACTTGCTTGTAAACTATTTTGTGGGTCTGCTATGATTTCTGGCTCTATGATTCCTTTATTTAAATTCGTTATCACTTTATAGGCTTGGCCTACTCCATTTTTACTTTTTGCATATGCATATATGGTTGCATTTTCTGTTATTTCAAATGCTCCTTCATATGGTTTTTGCTCTCCATTTTTTCCAATGCTATAATATCTTTCTTCTGCTCTTTCATCATATTCGATTTCTATTTCGACTTTTTCAACTTTCTTGCTACTTACAATTGGGTCTGGTCTTGCTATGATATTGATTCCTAAGTTTTCTACCATAGTAGGATTGTCTCCTATATTGGTTATATTTAGTGTATCATATGCTACTCCTGCTTCATTTATCGCTCTTGCTGATACAACACAATTTTCGGTCACTTTAAATCCACTTTCATATTTCTTATAGATTACTCCATCTGTACTGTATTCTACTCTTTCTGCATCTCTACTTACTATCTCTATCGTTACTTCTTCTACATTTTTTGCATATGGATATGGATATGGCGTCGCTTTTATAGATACATATGGTTTTCCTTGTTTTTGTATCATATCAATTATTTTATAGCCTATTTTTGAGGTCTTTCCATCTGTTGTTGTGTAGTATGCACTGACTAATGTATTTTCTTGTACTCTTACTGCTTTTGTGTATTCTTCCCATTTTCCACTACCTATTTTTATATATATCTTTTTATATGTCATTGGTGGTTGTACCGTTACATCTACGCTTTCTGTATATACTCCATTTTTATTCTCTGTTACTTGTATGGTTGGTGCGGCAGGTGTTTCTACTTCACTACTGCTTCCTCCTCCTGGATTTCCGCTGTCACTACTTCCACTTTGGCCTCCTCCACCTGTTGTACCTGAGCCTCCTCCTGAGCCTCCTCCTTGCCAACTTCCTTGTGCATCTCCTACTCGTCTTATATATACATTGTCATATCCCCAACTGGTTTTCTCACTTATTTTGTTTCCTTCTGCATCATATATATTATCTACTCTTTTTGCTCTTGCATAAATCATGGTTCTTTCCCCTACTTGGAATTCTCCATTATATGTTTGCCATGATCCATTTCCTACTTTATACTCTTTTGTTACTGCATTTGCATCATATACGATTTTTACTTTTGTAGTTTCTCCTGCATTTACTTGGTATTTTTCTGGTTCTATTATGACTCCTACTTTTCCACTTGGTGGTATGATGATTTCTTCATCATTGATTTTATATTTTATATATATATCTTGTACTCTATCTAATTGTACCCATATTGGTCCTGTATAGTCTTTCCAGTCTTCTTCTCTTATCTCTCCTTCTCCTTTTAATAGCCATTTCCTATCTGTACTATTTTCTGGGTAATACAATGTTAATCTTATCCATCCATTAAATATATCTTTATATTCTTCATCTATTTGCGTTATATCTTCTAATGTATGCCATGTCCTTTTCCTAAATGTTTCTCCTTCATAGTCATATATTTTTTCTGTTGTTATATCCATTATATATTTATGTTTTATTCCTGTTGCTCCTATTTTTTCTTTATCTATTTCATATAATGGTATTTGCTCTAATGAAAGTCCTGGATTTCTTGCAATGATTTCTTCTTCTAGGGTTGGTATTTTTTCTTGTATTTCCCTTTTATCTTCTACGGTTAGTTTTTCTTTTAATGGTAATTTCTCTAATTGTGTCATTTCTTCTCCACTATATGCGTCTATCTCTTTCCCCGCTTTGTATATATACACACCTTCTTCTATGGTTCTATAATTACTCACAAATCTTGATTCGATTGCTTTGTCAATTAGTCCCCCTGGCATTAAAGTAACAATACTTACGCCTACTAATATTAATAGCACAATGATTGTAATAACAAGTGCTATTAATGTAATCCCCTTATTTTCTCGTATGTTATTTAAAGCATTTTGCATTTCTGCATTTTGTTTTTTCCTTTCTACTATTTCCATGTTTCTTTCCATTTCCTTTTCCCTTTCTTTCCTTTTTTATCATTTTTATATTATTTTACTGTTTAATAATAACTGTTTAAAACACAAAAAAGACAGCAATACAAACCTATTTTCATAAATCTATATCACTACCTTTTTCTTTATTCATATTATTAATTTCTTTATTATCTTGTTCGTTAAATATATTGTGTGTGTGTGTGTGTGTGTGTGTACAGCCTCAAGGCTTACAGCTATTATCCCCATTTTTCTACTCCTCTTTTGTTTTCTTTTATTTATATATATCACTTTCAGTGGTACTTTGTCAATATTTTTTGTTTTTTCACAAACCTTCCAAAATTTCTTCTAATCTTGTATTTTGTTTTGTTAGATATAAATATCCAATTAATGCCTCAAATGCGGTTGCATACATATATTCTTGTACATTCGAATTTTTGGGCAAGTGATGATTTTGTGTATTTCTCCCTCTTCTTACAATATCTTTTTCTTCTTCTGTCAATTTCTCATAAATTTCATCTAGCTTTTCTGCTTGGCTTTTTGCTTTTACATATTTGATTGCTTCTATATGTAATTTATGTGGTTTTAAATTTGTTTCATTGATTAATTTATTTCTCACATATAATTCATACACTGCATCCCCAATATAGGCCCATGTTAATGGTGACATTAATTCTATTTCTTCTTTTGGTCTGTCTATTTTTAAGAATTCTTCCATTTCATTTTTCTTCCTTTTCTTTCTATATTCTTATTTTGCCGATAGTTCTAGTTCAGTCTAATTATTTAGCCTCTTCTAATGTAATTTTACCAATCTTTCCATTTTTAAACTCATCTAAAATAATTCTTGCCGTTTTTTCTTCATCAATATTACCACCAGAAATAATACAGCCTCTCTTTTTTCCTATTTCTAAAAATATTTCATAAATATTTTCGTTCTCTGGTCGTTCTTCATTTTCCATTTGCTGTTTTATATATTCTTCATTCAATTTATATCTTTCGCATAATTGTTTTGGATAGTTTTCTATTAAAAATTTTACCAAGTAATACGCAATTTCTGTTCTTTCTAAAATATCTTCTTTTATAGTTCCTGTAAACGCAAGATGTAGTGCTACCTCTTCACTTTCAAATTTAGGCCATAATACACCTGGTGTATCTAATAATTCAACTTTATCATTAATTCTAATCCATTGTTTTTGTCTTGTAACACCTGGTTTATTTCCTACACCTGCCGTTGTTCTTTTAGAAATTCTGTTTATAAACGAAGATTTTCCCACATTTGGTATCCCTAAAACCATAGCTTTTATTTTTCTTCCTATTCTTCCTTTTTCAGCTTGCCCTTTTAAGTCTTCTTCCATGATTTTTTCTATTTTTCTAACACATTCTTCTATTCCTTTTCCAGAGTTAGAATCTGTTAAAACTGCTAGAATATGTTTCGTTTTAAAATATTCTACCCATTTTTTATTTTGTCTTTCATCTGCTAAATCACATTTGTTTAGTACTATCATTTTCTTTTTATTTTTTGTGATTTGTGCTATATCTGGATTTTGGCTAGATATTGGGATTCTCGCATCTAATAATTCTATGACAATATCCACTAATCTTACATCTTCCATGATTTGTCGTTTAGTTTTTGCCATATGCCCTGGATACCAGTTAATATTCATTCTATTTTCCATTTTTTCTTTTCCTTTCTAATATAATAATCTCAAAAATCTTTTTTAAGTTATATCTATTATCTCATTGCAATATAATTTAAAAAAGACATTTGAGGCGCTTTCTCAAATGTCCCCTAATTTATTCTACAATGTTCTATAATTATTTTTATCTGCTCTATCATCTAGTTTTCTATCATATTGCTCATTTTTATAAAACCAATCTGTTTTTTTGTCTTTAGGGTGGGCTTTTCTATTTTTATCTGCTAACAAGTCTAATAATACAGCAATTGGAATTATAATACCAATTAAAGATATCATTAATCCAGTATAGTCTGATACTGTTAGTTGTGTCGCATCTTCTATTAACATTGAAACTTTTGTTGCCACATCTGTTCCAAAATACATTCCATAAGCTAATAAGTATATTAAAGCACCTACTATTTTTCTTTTAACAATGAATACTAAACATAGTAAAACAACAAATAATAATGCAATTTCCATCGTTTCATTAAATGGTGTAATAAAAAATTCTTGGTGCAATTGTGCCATTAAAGCCACTATAATTCTAAATACCCAAAACATTACTATAAAACAAGCTAATAACCATGTAGAAAAATTTCTCATCTGTTTTTCCTCCTTTTATTTTCATCTTTAGAAAACAAAATTTTTTATAATTAATAAAGGCGAATGATATCCGCCTTCCTGATTAGTCTACAAAATCAAAATCATCTTTGAATTTTTCTTTAAATATTTCAAAAACTCTGTTTAAAACATCTTCGTCTTCAACACTTACATAAGATTCTTCATCAGATTCCTCATCTGTATCTTCTACTTTTAGTATAACAACCTCTCCTTCTTCGTCTTCTTCTCCTTCTTCTGCTATAGGTAATAATACGACATATTCTTCATCATCTAAATCAACTAAATCTAAAAATTCAAATTTTACTTCATTTCCATCCTCATCGTTTAAGATAACGATGTTATCTAAATCTTCTCCTTCAAAATTTTCGTTATCGTTCATAAATTTCTCCTTTCACTTTTATTTATTTTTTATTATATATTACATATAATACATGATTAAAATTATTTTTTCAATGTATTTTTTAATTTATTTAAATAAGTTTCTAAAATATATACTGCAGATATAGTATCAACGATATCTCTTTTTTTATTCTTATTAATATCTAAAAAATTCATTGTTTTATGAGCTGCCACAGTGGTTAATCTTTCATCAATTACTTCAATTTTAATTTGATTATATTTGCATTTTAGTTTATGTACAAATTTTTCTGTAATTTCTGCCCTTTCTGATATTGTTCCATTCATGTTTAATGGAAGTCCGACAACAATTGTATCTACTTCATATTCTTGTAAAATTTCATCTAATCTTCTTAGTACAACTTTGTCAGAATTGTTTCTTTGTATCGTTTCTAACCCTTGAACAGTGATATTTAAGGCATCTGTTATAGCTATGCCTACTCTTGCTTCTCCATAATCTATTCCTAATATTCTCATATTAGTCCTCTTCTAATCCTATATATTTTTTTACCATTTTTTCTAATAATTCGTCTCTTTCAATTGTTCTGATTTTATTTCTTGCATCATTATGACTGGTTATATATGTAGGATCTCCAGATAGAATATATCCGACAATTTGATTGATTGGATTATATCCTTTTTCCATTAAAGCTTCATAAACCTCTTTTAAGATTTCTTGAGATTTTGCATTTTGTTCTCTCTCCACTTTAAAATTCATTGTTTTGTCAAATTCCATAGCAACTACCTCCTTTTTACTTTTTAACTAATCATAAAGTAATGGTTATATGTTTGTAATGTCGCTCTCGTTTTTATCCGCACCATCCAAATATTGTTCTAATTTTTTCAACACTTCTTCTAGTCCGGTTCCTTTATAGTATGAAGATAAAGCAACATTTATAATTGGTGTAACTTGTTGATTTGTCATATCTATATTTTTGTTTTTATTGGTTTCTGTTGTATATATTTGACTTTGTTCCGGCAAAGATATTTTCATCTGTTCAATATGGTCTTTTATATCATTTATAAAGGATGCCACACCGTCTGTATCAACCCCTGAAAATGCTATAACAAATTTAGGGCCCATATATCTGACAAAAACATAGTCTTTTGAAATATTTTCTTGAATATATTTACTAATTTCTTTTATAACTTCATTTCCCAATTCTCTACAATAATTTTTATTAATTTCTTCGATATTGATAATTTTAAACATACAAATAGTAGATATTGTATATTGGTCTATTATCTTTTTTCCTTCTCCATATAAGTATTCTTCTGAATATAGTCCTGTAAATAAGTCTGTTCTTACGATGGATTCTAAAGTTTTTTGGTGTACGACTGTTTTTAATACAGATATAATGTTATCTTTTATCACTTCTAGAATTGTAATATCCACATTATCAAAATCATGTGGGGTTCCACTTTCTATTATCCAATATCCAATATATACATTATCTATATATAATGGGAAAAATATAGCTGATTTTGCTCTTCCAAACTCCATTTTTTGATACGGTAGTCTCTCATTTTCATTATTTACGGTAACATATTTAGGAGTAGCCGTTTCAATGCTATCTTTAAACATATCTACATCTTGTAAAGATTTTAATGAATCCCAATGTCTTGCATCAACATTAGATGCTTTTATTTCATATTCAGCACCATTGAAAACAACAATTGTTGAATATTTTATTTCATACTTTTCAATCAATATATTGTTTATCTTCTTTATTTTTTCATCTACTGAAGATGTCTCACCTATTGTATTCATGAAATCTTGAACAACTTGTAGGTTAGTAATTTTTTGATTAATATTTTTAAATTTTTGTATCTTTTGACTAATTTTTATATTATAAATAACTAGTATAATGACGATTATTACTAATACTACAGCAACTCCTATTATCACTGTTAATTCCTCCTATTTAAAAATTTCTTTTCATTTGATCCAATGTGTTATTCATGCTTGGAGAAAAAGTTCCCATTTGACTACTGTTTCCACCAACTGTTGGTGGTCTATAGGTTCCTTGTCCTGAAACTAAAGGATATATCATATTTCCTAAAGCTTTTAAAACTTGCATAAATGTTTTGGAATATCCTTTTAAATTGATATCACAATTAATAATTCCTTCTAAATATTTGATATATATTTCTTCTTCAAAAGGTATCGTTATATATTTAATTAAATTTCTGTCAAATAATTCTGTCATAAATGACATTGCTGGATCATTATAAAATGCCATTCCACCTATTATGGTTTTTTCATTGATTCCTCTTATCTTTACAAATTTGTTTAATATAATTTTTAATTTTCCTTCCTCTAAGATATTTTTTGCTTTCAACTCTCTTAAGAAGGCTGTAAGTGGTTGTATTGTAAGAATGTCCAATGATTGTACTAAATAGGTTTCTAATGATTGTTTAAAATATCCTATTGGTGTATTAAAATCACAATCTATTAATATAAGTGAATAATTTTTTACTAATGTTTCTAATATTTCGTCTACTCTACTAATAGAATCTCTTTCATCTGGTAATGATGTAAATACTGTTAAATTTTTATTTACTTGTATTCCATTGGCAATACCTTGTGAAAGTTGTTCAATACTATTTGAAGCGATATTTCTTAAAGCTTCTTCATTTTTAGTATAAATATAATATGAATTTCTATTAGCGGTTGTATCTAATATGGCTACATTAATCCCCATAGAAGATAATAACTCTGCTACATTATTTACAATAAAAGATGTTCCATTCTTGCTTGTTCCCACAAATGTTACAATTTTTTTATCAGCGGTTAAAAGAGATGAAATATCGATTGTTTGTACATAATTGTCATTTCTTCTGGTTATATCTGTTGTGTTTGAAGAACTATAATCATTATATACATTGTTATGATAATGCTGTTCATTTTGGCTATTATAAGCATTATATGTATTTATCTGAGGTTCTTCATAAACATCTTCTCTTATGATATTTTGTTGTTCTGGATTTGAATTGATTTCTTCAAATCCTGGTAATACATTATCATTATCATTATTGTTATCATTACGCTCCTGTGTCGTCATATCTTGTTCAAAGCCTGGTAATATATTGTTTTCTTCATTTATATCCTCAAAATTGTCAAAGCCTGGTAAAATTGTTTCTTCTGGTTCTTTTTCTAAATCCTCCATTCCTGGCAAAGTCATTTCCTCTTGTTGTTCTGGAATTGGATTTTTTCTTGGTCTTCCTCTTCCTCTTTTTACTGGTTGTTCACTATTTTGTGTTGGAACTGGATTTTTTCTTGGTCTTCCTCTTCCTCTTTTTACTGGTTGTTGTACTTGTGCTGGTTCCACCATATTATTATCTTGTATTTCTGTTGTTTCTTGTGGCATATTTGGTATATTTATAGGGTTAGATGTTTCTTCAGCTGGTTCTTGGATTGGTGTCTGCATTAATTGTTCCATTGTCTGTGCTTGTCCTGTCATTTGCATTGATTGTGTCTTTTTCGGTTTAGACATTTTTCTAACCCCTGTCATATTCACTGAAGATGGTATAACAACTGGTTTTGACATTGTTACTGGTTTATTTTTTGATTTTAATAATTTTTCGCTTGTTCCTGATTCTTCTTTCTTGTTATTTTGTCTTAAATTATCTGATACTTTATTATTAAAAGACATTATTTTTTGATATTTAGGAGATCTTTCTTCTAATACCGCCCTTACATTTAATGGTAAAAACTTACTGATAATTCTTAATTGTGTATCATTATATTGTGCAGCAATATTATTAAAACTATCTATATATCTGTCTTCATCTTTACCCAAGCTTTTATAATGTGCTAAAATGTTTTGTATTTCCATTTCACTTACATCATTTTCATTTTCAGCTTGGTAGCTTACTTCTTCAGCATCTATTTTATAATATGCTTTTGCCTCTTTTTTTAGTCTTGGTTTGTGAATTAGTTTACAAACCTCATTAACACTTCTATCATTTCCAAGTATAGCATTATAGATGCCTATCCCAAATAATTTTACTAACATTTCTTCTGATTTTGTTCTTCTATCTGAACAAATTAAAATTATTGGTATGTCATTGCCTTTCATATTAGATGCTTCATCACTTATACTATCTAATTTTTCAAATATAAATTTATCAATTTGATCATATTGTGTGTGTGAAAAAGCTTCCAAATCTTCGCTAATTACAATTCTATCATATGTTTTATCTTTTTGTATTTCTTTTAATATTGCATTAAAGTAATATACATTTTTGTATGAAATAATTTCTTTATACTCTTTTTGGTATTTTTTTATAATGGCTTGTGAAATCTCTTCATTACTTACAGCAAATAAAACTTTCATTTGTTACCCCCTTCCAAATTTTACAAACACTGCAAATGCTAGTGGTAATATTTGGCATATAATTAATAATGTTACAAAGGTTACAATCAATCCCATACCTTTTTCTAATGTATCCAATTTTCTAACACCTACTACATATTTATGAATTGCACCAATAGCAATTCCTAAAAAGCAAAATGGGATACTATAAATTCTAACAATATTTAATATATAGGCTACAGTTCCATATATATCTGAACCATATTTTTCCTTATAATCTGCCAAAGAATTTACTGCATTATCCTTTATCTCCACTAATTTACTTTCTGTTTCCTCATCAATTGCTTGTTCTGCTGCATAAACGCTATTTGTACAGATGAATATTCCAAAAACAATTATGAATAATGTAATAATGATTATTGCTTTCTTCATTTATATATTGCCCCTTTCTTGTTTATTTTGGCAAAATAATCCTTATTTTTTATACTTATATATAATACAATAAATTATAAAAAATATCAAGAATTTTTTATAATTTATTATACAAATATTGCATATACTGATATACGCTATTTGCCCAGTTCTTATCTGATGCATATTTTTTATTAACGCCTGTTAATGTTGCACCATTATAATAACTACCTGTTGCAATTTCACCATCATATATACTAGTTCCTTTTGGATTTAAGTAATATTTAACAAAAACCCTCGCCAATAAGTCGATACTTTCTGAATAATCAAAAAAATTGTATGCACTATGATATGGATTAGAATCATATGCCCCATATCCAAATAAATTCTTTTTCTCTAAAGATATTTTTGAGGTTCCCCATGCACTTTCATGCACACCAACTGCTGCAACAAATATTCCATTAATATTATATTGCTTTTCTATGTAATAAAAATATTCTGCGTTATTGGCAAATATATTATTCTTATCTTTTGCATCTGTCAATACTTTTTTAAATTGTTCTAATGATAAACCACTTGGTTTATTTAATGCCATCTGAAAGCTTAATGTACTTTTTAATGCATTTGCAGATTTACTAGTTGTATTGGTATTTCCTTGTTGTGTGTTTTCTTCCGTTTCTTCATTTTGTTTGTTTGGATTTAAATATGTCGTACATTCTGCTTTTACATATCCCCTTGTACTTCCACTTTCTATTCTATACCATGTATCTTTTATTTCTTTTAGTTGTAATACATCATTTTTAGATAATGTGGCAACTCTTTGAGAATTTTCATCTGGCTGTGCCATTACAGATAGTCTATCAGAGGTAACATATAATGTATCTCCTACTTTTACTTTATAGTTACTAGTTCCTGCTCCACCACCAATTTCAACAATTTTATTAATAGAAGCTTTTGTTACTTTCTGGCTAACTTGTTCTTCATTGATTAATGCTTCTTCTTTATATGTTCTTTTGACAGTTATTTCTTGTGTTCCTTCTCTTCCTTCTTGTACAACTTGTACCATCCCTTTAGGTATGTTGTTATTCGTTCTATATTTTGTAATATATTCTAACACTTCTTCTTTTACTTCATATTCTTCTCTTTGGCCGTCATTTGTATTCTTTGAAATGATTTCATCTAGACTCACGTCTTCTGCTTGGCTAATCCTTATTTCTTCTGTATCTTTACTAGCAGTTTCTTCTGTTGCATACACTTCTTTTGAAAAATATAGATCATAAAAAAGAATTGCATATAATACAAATACAAAAAGAATGAAAGCATAGATTAAATTTTTTATCGTTATTTTTACTTTTTTCTCTCTTTTTTCTTTTGATTTCATATTATCACCTAACATAATTTTAACCTTTGTGTATATTTTTGTCAATTTAAATTTTTGGAAAAATTTCATCTGTTTTTTAGTATTGATTTTCTCGCGATTTTATACTATGATATACTTGTTTACGATAGTGTAAAGTAATCTATGAAAAAATAGAATATGAAAAAACTATCCAGAAAATGTAAAAAAGTACATTGAAAAGT
>CALXFE010000009.1 GCA_944387545.1 uncultured Clostridia bacterium
AATTTGAATCAAATTATAACTTAGAGCTTAAAAATATTGAAATCTAGGTAATTCCCCAGCTAAAAAAACTCATACTATGAATAGTCATTAGTTGCTAATTATCGGCTTCTATGATAATATCAGTAAAGATAAAAGTAATTGGAGGGAAAAGAGATGACAAATGAAATTGTTTTTGTAACACATAATCCTGGAAAAATAAAATCTGCTGAAAGATATTTTAAAAATTTGAAATTTACTACCTTTAATTATGAATTAGATGAGCCTAGGAGTGATGATATAAAAGAGATAGCAACTGCAAAAGTAAAAGAAGCTTATGAATTAGTAAAAAAACCTTGTATTGCATTAGATACAGATTTTAGAATTGATGAATTAAATGGATTTCCTAGAGCTTTTGTAAATTTTGCATTAGATACAATAGGAATAGAAGGAATTTTAAAGTTAATGGAAGGGAAAGAAAATAGAAAATGTGCATTTAATGAATGCTTAGCATATCATGATGGAAAACATATACATTATTTTTATGGGAAGCATCCACGGAAACTTATCAAATAAAATTCAGGGATTAGATAGAGAAGAAAAGTGGTCAGATTTGTGGTATATCTTTAAGCCACAAGGATTTGAAAAAACATTAGCAGAAATGGATTCTGAAGAAAGAGAAAATAGAAGAAAAGTTGATGGTTCAGTACAAGCAATGCAAGAATTTGCAAATTGGTTTGAGAATATAAAGTTATAAAGACAAATTAGAAACATTAAAAATTACAACCAAAAAAGCAAAGTATAAAAAATATTTGTAAAATACTACACAAATCAAAAAAAGTATGATAAAATACTCGTGGAATTTTATATAAATAGAAAATTAAAAAAATTTCACGAAATAGTTTTATGATAAACCAGTCGAAAGTGGATTAAATACTCAAAAAAATGAGAAGGAGGAATTAAAAATGAGCCGGACACAGTAAATGGCATAATGTTGTAAATTCTTTCTTTACAGCCCCAATGGTTTTAAAAATTGATTAAATGTTTTTGGCACAATTCTGGCACAATTCGTTCAATAAAGAACCATAAAGAACAATAACGAAAGTAATAAATATAGAAAAGAGTAAACCATAATCATCATATTATATATAGAAAGATTATGGCTTAAATTTTATTTAAAAAGTTATAAAAAGTAAACAAATATGATTTGTGTAAAAATAATTTTTAAATTTAAAAGTAACATAATGCTAAAAGACGAAAGTATAATTGATAAAATAATAAAAATTAAACTAATTGTAGGAAAAAAATTTAATTTATCCTACAATTAGTTTAAAATATTATTGTCAAAATAGTTAATAGTTCAATTTAAAGTGAAATAATCTTTGGAATTGAACTATTTTTTATTTTAACTCATATAATAAAATGAAATTTTATAAAAATAATACAAAATGTATAAAAAGTGATTGACTTATGCTAAAAAATAATGTAAAATTGAATAGAAAAGTTTAAAAGCGATACACTATTACGGGAGGTTGATGATAATGTTTACTTACGTTAAAGCTAAAAACTTTAAATCTTTAAAAGATATTGAATTCAATTTAAATAAAACTAAAACAAAAACGAACCAATTTATATCTATATACGGTGAAAATGGAAGCGGAAAAACTAATATTGTAGAACTATTTAAATTTCTACAACAATCAGCAATGGCAAGGGCAATAGATATTGCTATGAATAAACTACCGAAAGAGTTTTTTAAAATGCAAGAAGAAATGGCGGATAAGATGCCTACAGAAATAAGACAAATCTTTGAATTATCCTTAGATTTAAAAGAATATAGAATGTTAGATGAAAAAGAAGAGACCGAAATCGAATATGGTTTTAAAATTAATAATAAAGAGGGTTTTTACTATATTAAATTTAATAATGAAATCATAGAAGAAAAACTATATTATATAGCAGGAAAACAAAGAGCATATCTATTTGAATTAAAAAAGGAAGATAATAAAATTATAAAAACATTAAATAAAAATATATTTATAAATGATAAATATAATGAAGAACTAATAGATGAGATAGATAAGTATTGGGGAAAATATTCTTTCTTATCATTACTTTCATTTGAGATGGTAGAAAAAAACAAAGAATATATAGATAATAATATATCTAAAAATATTACCGAGGTAATAGATAAGATTTGGGAAATGACTGTACATGTTGATAAAGGAATATCAAAAATAATGGCTGCTAGCCTAGAAAGAGTAAAAAAAATAGATAATATACAAAGAGGCTTTGTAGAAAAAAATCAGTTAAATGAATTAAATAAGTATGAAAATGTTTTAAATATATTTTTTACTCAAGCTTATGCAGATATAAAAGAAGTTAAGTATAATATAACAGAAAAAGAAGATAAAATTTATTACGAATTATATTTTAATAAGATGATAGGAGGAAAGATAAAATCAATTCCTTCTAAAATGGAATCTGAAGGAACAAGAAGAATATTAAACCAATTTGATACATTAATAGGTTCATTATTAGGGGAAACGGTAATTATAGATGAAATAGATAATGGAATACATGATGTATTAATGAAAAATATTATAATGTCGATAAAAGATGAAATTACAGGGCAATTAATTATAACGACTCATAATACATTATTGTTAGAAATATTACCAAAGGAATATATTTATATATTATCTACAGATTATAATGGAAATAAAACCATAAATTCTATAAAAGATTATGGGATTAAAATACAAAAAAATAATAATGCTCGTGATTTATATTTTAAAGGTGTTTTTGGAGGAATTCCAACAACTGATTATATTGATTTTGAGGAAATCAAATATGCTCTTGAAGATTCAAAAAATGAAACAGAGGGAAATGCCAATGATGATACAACCTAATTATTGCAAGGGAATAGTAATAGCACATGGGAAAAGTGAACTTCTTTTAGCTGAGCATATAAAAAGTAATTTGCATTTGCCTATTGAAATATATGCAGAAAGCAATGGAAAAACGAGCATACAAATTGATAGTTTAATGACAGTATTGGGAAACAATATCTTTAAAAATAAAAGAGTATTTAGTAAAAAATATATGGTAGAAGAGGAAAAGGGAATATTAAAAAATTTTTCAGTAATGCCAATAATGGATTTGGATGATACCAGTGAAGATAGAAAACAAAAATATATTTCAAAAGAAATGTTTAAAAATCACTGGTTAAAATCCTACATAATTCCAATATGGAATAATAGTAATTTAGATGAAGTATTACTAGATTTGCAACTAATAAATAAATTACCCAACAATAAAGAGAAAGGCAGAGTATATAGAGGATTATTCCCAACAAACAAAGGAAAATCGGACAAGCAACAAGTAGAAAATTTAATGAAAATGTTTAAGAAAAGCAATAAGACTAATATGGAAGTTTTTATAAAGAAATGTCTTGAGAGTTTATAAATTAAAAATAGTTAGATAGATGGTGAAATAAATGTATATAGAAAAAGTAGAAATTGAAAATTTTAGAATATTTGGAAAAAAGGTAGAAATTTTTTTTCAAAAAGGATTGAATATGCTAATAGGTGAAAATAATTCTGGAAAGACAGCTGTTATTGATGCTATTCGTTTAGTTATGAATTTAGGTACATATAAAAGAAAGTTATATATGGATGAAAGTGATTTCCATGTTGATGAATATGGAAGAAGAAGCGAAAAAGCAAGGATAAGTATATATTTTGATGATTTAACTGTAAATCAGAAATCAGAATTATTATATTTAAGTGATATAACCGATTCTAATAGTAATAAGGCAGAAATACATGTTAATTACTTATCATACTTAAATAATAAAGGAGAATTTAGAGTTAAGGAAGATGTAGTTGGATTCAATGAACAATATATACCTGATAAAGAATGTTTACAAAAGCTTACTAATATTTATATGCCAGCACTAAGAAATGCTGAAAATGATATGAAACCATCTAAATATAGTCAATTATCAAAGTTGTTATTAAGATTTGCCAATACAAAAGAAAAAAAAGAAAGTTTAATAAAAATAGTAAACAATATGAATGAATCGATATTAAAAGATGATACTGTTTCAGAGATGCAAGATGATATTAATAACAATTTAAAGATGATTGAGAAAGAAATAATTAATCAAAAGGTAAATATTAGTATGTCTGAGTCAACTATAAATGATATAGGAGCTACATTAAAACTAACAAATAAAAAAGAATTAAATAAAATTTGTATTAGTAATGAAGAAAAAGAGGAGATTATCAAAGAACAAAAAATAAATATAGACAAATATATAGAAGAAGTAAATGATACAGAATATATATTAGATATACAAAAAATGAAAAAGGATCACATAGAATTAAAAAATATCTTAAGAGATAGGATTGAGGTAAATTATTTAATAAGACAAAATGGACTAGGATATAATAACATTTTATCTATGGCTACAGAATTAAGTAGTTCAAAAGAATCAAGTATAGATGATTTTTTATTAATGTTATTAGAAGAACCAGAAGCACATTTACATCCGCAATTGTTATATTTACTTAATGATTTTCTACAAGAAAATAATAACATGCAAATAATATTGACATCCCATTCTCCAACACTTATATCAAGATTCAAAATTAATAAATTAATTGCTTTACAAAAAAATGAAGATAAGATTAAGATATCAAACTTATCAAAAATTGAATTTGATGAAGGAGAGCAAGAAATTATAGAAAGATATTTAGATGTAACAAAAAGTCAGATGTTTTTTGCTAAAGGTATAATTTTTGTTGAAGGAATTACAGAAGCTTTATTAATAAATGAATTTTCAAAAACATTAAATAGAGATTTAGATAAGTATGCGGTTGAAATTGTAAACATAAATGGAGTGGACTTTGAACCGTTTGCAAAAATTTTTCAAGTAGAGAAAAACAAAAATTTATTAAGTATAAAATGTGCAATAATCACAGATGATGATAGATGCACAAACTCCAGTGATAATGAATATTTTATAAGAAAAGAAGAAATTGAATCTTATTCAAAAATAGTAGATGATGAGTTTGAAAAAATAAGTAATAAATTGAATAATGGAAATATAAGTAATAGAGCTAAGAAAATTTTGAAATACAGCAAAAATAATATTAAAGTAGTAACCGCTAAAAAGACATTTGAATATGAGTTAGCAAAGATAAGAGAAAATAGAACAATTATTTTAGAAATATTAAGTGAAATACATCCTCAAATATATGATTTAATAGAACCATATAAAGATATACATAATGATGAACTATTTGCTACAAAGATATGGATTGCAATAAAAGATTCCAAAAGTGAGTTTGCACAAAAATTGTTAAATAAATTAATATTAGGAAATAGTTTTAAAGTACCAAATTATATAAGAGAAGCTATTGAACATGTAACTGAAAAAATAGTAGAGGATGATAATAATGAAATTGACTGATGAACAAGAAAAACTTATTAAGGCTAAAGGCAATACTATTTTAAAAGCTGGACCGGGAAGTGGAAAAACATTGGCTATTACAACATTAATAAATCAAAAACTTGAAAATTGGGAAGAAGACTATAAAGGGATGGCTATACTTTCTTTTTGTAATAGTAGTGTTGAAGAAATAAACAAGAAGACAGTTGATATAAAATATCCACATTATATAGGCACGATAGATGGATTTGTAGAAAAATATATGTTTTATCCATTTTATACGAGTCTGCTTTTTAAGAGCAAAAATAGGGCAAAAATTATAACAAATGATGATAAACAATTTTTTGATGATTTGAAATATAAGAGCTATTATAAACAAGAATGTTATAAATGTAAAAGTACAGCTAATGATATAATGATAGATACTAATGGCAATATAATACCACCCAAGAAAGAGTGTAATAATACTAATTTGCCTTGTGTAAGATATAAACAATTGCTTCTAAAAAATAACTATGTTACTTATGATGATGTAATGTCAATATCTATTTTTATACTTAAAAAATATCCTGAAATAGCAAAATTATTAGCCAAAAGGTTTCCGTTAATTATTATTGATGAAGCTCAAGATACTTCAAAAAATCAGATGGAACTAATTGAACAATTTGAGAAAAGAGGGGCTACAATTATTATTGTAGGCGATGCAGATCAAGCAATTTATGAATGGCGAAAAGCAACTCCACAAATATTTGTAAATAAATATGAAAATTCAGATTATAATAAAATTGAATTTTTAGAAAATCATAGGAGTTCTCAAAATATATGTAATGCAACATATAACTTTTCGACATTAAGTAAAACAGCAATTGCAGTTGGGAAATTTAAAAATTATGTTGAAAAACCTATAATAGTATTTTATGATGATATAAAAAAAGTAATTGATTTTTTTAATGAATACTGTGAACAAAAGAAAATTGATGTGAATAAAAGAAAAATTTTAGTGCGTGGAAGAAATGATATAGAGAGTAATCCTTATTGTGATATACAACAGTTATGGAAGAATGAAATTACAGAGAAAATGATTAAAATTACTTTGTTGAAAGGAAAAGGAAAAATCAATGAAGCTAGAGATATTCTGCAAACTGTACTTTTTGAATTGATTTTTAAAGAAACAATTGTAAATTCTGACAATAAAATAAATTTGATACTAGAGAAATATAACTTAGAACAGTGGAATAGTATAATAAATAACTTTTTGTTGGAAATTCCTGAAAGCAATACTATATTAAAACAATGGGAAGTATTGATGCAAGAAAAATTAAATATATTATTAGAAACAAAAAAAGAACAATATATAAAAATAAAAAGAAACTCTTTAAAGGATAAAACTAAAGATTTTAAGCAAAAAGAAGTATACTATTTTGATAAAGAGTATATGAGTAAATCTTCTCAGATATCAACAATTCATTCTGCCAAAGGAAAAACATATGAAGCAGTAATGCTGTTAATTAAACAAAGAGGAAAATTAACTTTTAATAGTTTAAACCAAAAAGATAATAAAACGGAAGAAATAAGGACAGCATATGTTGCTATGACAAGACCACAAAAGATATTGATAATAGCTTTACCAAAGAGTGTAAAAAAGAATTTTTATAAAAGTACAAAATTTGAGAAAAAATTTTGGGAATGCATAGATTTATAATATTATAAAGAGTTGATTATAAAATTATAGGAGATGAACCTTATTAAGAAAGACTAGAAAAAATTGTGGTATGTCAACAATAATAGCAAACCATTGGATGAAAGCTATTTGTAATATGAGCAAAGGAGAAATAAGATAGTTCGTAGAAAAATATAAAAAGGAATATTAGCTCCATATCAGTTTGAACAAAAACCAAGAGAAATAGAAAATAAAAAAGAAGAAGATGAAGATGATTTTTTTCTTGATTTATAATTAACATAAATAAAAAAGTTTTGAAAACTCTACAATTTGAAAAACAAGTATTATTTGTAAAAAATACTACACAAAATAAAAAAAGTATGATAAAATACTTGTAGTGTTGTTTAAAAATTGGATAAATTTAGCAACAAAACAATCTGTTTACATAAAAAACAATCTGAAATTTCTGGCACAATTTTGGCACAATTCGTTGGGTAGAGAACCTCGAAACCCTATATAAATGGGCAAAGATCAATAAAGAAATTTCACGAAATAGTTTTATGATAGAACAGCCGAAAACGGCTTAAATACTGAAAAAATTGAGAAGGAGGAATTAACCATGTCAGGACACAGTAAATGGCATAATATACAAGCCAAGAAAGGAAAAGCAGATGCAGCAAGAGGAAAAATATTCACAAAATTAGGAAGAGAATTACTAATTGCCGTAAAAGAAGGTGGACCAGATCCTGCAGGAAATTCAAAATTAAAAAATGTTATTGCAAAATGTAAGGCAGCCAATATGCCAAATGATACCATTAATAATGCGATTAGAAAAGCATCAACCAGCAATGAAAATTATGAAGAAATTACATATGAAGGATATGGACCAAACGGAGTAGCCGTTATTGTAGAAGCATCAACAGATAATAAAAATAGAACAGCAGCAGATGTAAGACATGTATTTGATAAAGCAGGAGGAAACCTAGGAACAACAGGATGTGTATCTTACATGTTTAACAAAAAAGGTGTTATGGTTATTGAAAAAGAAAGTACATCTATGAGTGAAGACGATTTGATGATGCTAGCACTAGAAGCTGGAGCAGAAGATTTTTCTGCAGAAGAGGAAATCTATGAAATCACAACAGAGCCTGCAGATTTTACAACTGTTCGTGAAAAATTAGAAGAAGCAGGATTGACATTTTTAGAAGCAGAGGTTCAAATGGTACCAACAACTACTGTAAAACTAGATGAAAAAGGAAAAGAAAAAATGGAAAGATTAATAGAAAATCTAGAGGATTTAGATGATGTTTCCAATATTTATCATAACTGGGAAGAATAGATAAGAATAGATAAATGGCAGTATGTGTATACAGTTATTTATCTATTTATATTATATTGTTAAATGATAACGGAGGTAAAATTATGAATCAAAAGAAAAAGAAGGGATTATTGATAACGATAATTGTTTTATTAGTTGTCATAATACTTTTAGTAGGAATTATAGCATATTTATATTTTTTCACAGACATGTTTAAAAGTCATAAACAGTTATTTTTTAAATATACATCACAAGTTATGCAAAGTAAAAATGGATTTATCGAGGATGATATAACACAATATTTACAAAAAAAGAAAACGACAAGTTATGAAAATAGTGGAGATATCTCTTTTAATGTGTCAATACCAAATTTAGAAAAAGAACTAGAATTAACAAATGATTTTAATATTCATTTTTCAGGAAAAGCAGATCCAAGTAATGCAAAAACAGAAAAAGAAATTACACTAAATTATTCTGAAGATGTTAATTTTCCATTAACCTATAGAAAAACCAATACAATAACAGGAATTCAAACAAAATATATTGGAAGTAGTTTTGTTGCTATCAGAAATGATGAAGAACTTTCTGGATATGAGGATTTAACCAAATATGCAAATTTATTCAATATACAAATTTCTAAGGAAGAAATACAAAATTTAAAAACAACATATTTTGATAATATGTTAAATAATTTAAATGAGAATAAGTTTTCTAAATTAACAGAAGGAGAACTAACAGGATATAAGTTAACATTAACAGCAGAAGAATTTAAGAATACATTGGTTCAAATATTAAATTCATTAAAAACAGATGAAAATACAATAAATAAAATAAATGAGATATTAGATACATTAGGTATTTCTTCACAATTAGATACCAATGTTATAGAAGAAGCCATAAAAAATATAAATCGTTTAGAAATAAATAACAATATAGAATTTACAGTATATGAAAAAGGCGGAAATCTTGTAAAAATCGATATAGGAATAGAAGGAAATACAGTAACAATTAATAAAGAAAAAACGGAACAAGAAATTACATATACAATGACGATGGTTACTACAGAAGGAAATGTAACGATAAATGCTAAATATACAGGCGTAATTTCAGATAATGTAAATGAGAATTATGAAATATTATTAGAAGGAAAATATAAGGAAGATAACACATTAAACGAAACACAAGATACAATGTCAATAGCCAATGAAAAAGAAAGTATACAAGCATTAATACAAGCTATAAAGATTGATAAAATGGCAAATGGAGAAGATAGTACACAAATAAGTGATACAGATATAGAACAAAAATTATCTTCAGAACAAGATGACGCTTATGCAGATATGAAATTAGAAAAAGAAAGTGATACACAATACAGTATTACATTTATTAGCTCAGGAGATAAATTTGTTGTAGATAACACGGGAGAAATTATGGAAGAACCTGAAACGATTTCAACACAAGACAATGCAGATAATGATTCGCAAAATGATATAATTAGTTATAAATATGCAATTGCAAACAACGTACAATTTAAATATGGCATTAATATAGAAGATTTAACACAAGACAATGCTGTCATATTAAATGATAAAGATGAGGCATATGTCACAAGTTTAATGAATGCCATAGAAGAAAGAATTGTACAAGTTAATCAAACGCAAATGGAGGAATTAGGGGTATCTGAAGATGAGAATCCTATTCAATACATTTTACCAACATATTTATTCTTAGGAAAGACAACAGCTCAAATAAATGAACAAGAAGTAAATACATTTAACGAAAAATTTGAATTATATCAAAGCACCAATACAAAAGGAGCAACTGTAAAAGGATTACTAACTACTATACAAAATAATAATGAAACAGAAGGAAGCCATAAAATAGAAGAAATCAATGTGGATGGAGAAGAATATGAGGTTACAGAACAAAATATTACTTTTTTAAAAAGCAGTATCAATGTAGACGATTCTTATAGAGTAGAATTTGAAAAAGATAGTGATACAGGACTTATCTACAGAGCGGTCATAAATAAACGTTAGGAATGTGCCAAATCATTCAAAAATTGAATAATTGTATAAAAATAAATCAAAAAGTAAGATTTCAGGTTAAAGAAAAACTTGAAATCTTATTTTTTGTTATTGTATAAACAATCAGTTGTTTTATAAATTTAAAATCAAATAAAACAGGTATTGATAGGTATTTTGACATAAATGGAATACGAACAGAATATATATAAAGATATAATAGATGTTTTGTAATATATAAAATAAGACAATTAAATCAGGTTTAAATATCAAGAGAAAAGGAGGCGAAAAAATGGAAAAACTTTTAGAAATTGTTAAGTTTTTTCCAATGAATTTGTCTAATATCATATACAATACGATTATATCCAATAATAAAATAAGAGATGAATTACAAGAAATTCGAATCAGAGTAGAAAGACCATTAATATTGAAACTAAGAGATAGTGAAATGATTGTGGAATATAAAATTACACAAAATGAAATATTACAAATTGTTGAAAAGCTCTGCGAAAACTCAATTTATGCATATAAAAAACAACTGTGTGAAGGATATATTACGATAAGAGGTGGACATAGAGTGGGAATAACAGGAACAACAGTTATAGAAAATGATGAAATTATAAATATAAAATATATAACAAGTTTAAATTTTAGAATCGCAAGACAAGTATTAAATTGTAGTAATAGAATTATTGGACAAGTCATAGATACAAAAAACCAGAGTATATTCAATACATTAATTGTTTCACCTCCAGGAAGAGGAAAAACAACAATCTTAAGAGATTTAATCAGAAAATTAAGTAATGGAATCAGTGAAATGCATTTTAAAGGTAAAACTTGTGGTGTGGTAGATGAAAGAGGAGAAATTGCAGCTATGTATAGAGGCATTCCACAAAATGATGTAGGGATGAGAACAGATATTATTGACAATGTTTCCAAACCAAAAGGAATAAAGATATTAATCAGAACAATGGCACCAGAAATTATAGCTTGTGATGAAATTGGAGGAGAAGAAGATATACAAGCGATTGAAGAGGCAATGATATCTGGAGTAAAGGGAATCTTTACCATGCATGGAAAATCAATAGAGGATATTAATGCCAACAGACATATAAAAAAATTAATCGATGATAAAATTATTGAAAAAATCATTTTTATTTAGTTCTAAAAAAAAAGGAGGTGAATATATTATATAAATGAACTTTATTTGTTTATATTACTAAGAAAAAAAGGGACAAGGTGTATTTTATGCAAATATTAAAATTTTTTATGTTACTATTGATATTTATATCATCAACACTAATTGGAAAATGTATATCCAAAAAATATGCATATCGATTAGAAGAATTAGAAGAAATAAAAAGTATTTTAAATGTTTTTAAGTCAAAAATTAGATTTACATATGAACCAATTCCAGAAATATTTAAGGAAATAAGTAATAAAGCAAAAGCCAATATAGGAGATATTTTTAAAAAAGCAGAAGAAAATATGCGATATCTTAGTGCGGGGGAAGCTTGGGAAAAAGCAGTAAAGACAAGTGAGACAAATCTTACAAAAGAGGATACCAATGTATTATTAATGCTTTCTAAAATGCTAGGACAAACAGATGTAGAAGGGCAAATTAGTCAAATAGAAATCACACGGAGAATTTTTAGAAAAACAAATAAAAGAAGCACGGAGAGGAAAAAAATAAAAATGAAAAATTATATAGTAGGCTTGGAACAACAATAGGACTAGCAATTGTCATTATTTTAATATAAAGGAGAAAGCCCGATATGGATATTAATTTGTTATTTAAAATAGCAGCAATAGGAATCTTAGTAGCTGTTTTACATCAAGTACTTGTAAGAGCAGGAAGAGAAGACCAAGCAATGATGACTACTTTAGCAGGACTAGTCATCGTTCTGACAATGGTGATAAAAGAAATTAGTGAATTATTTGATACAGTCAGAACAATATTTGGACTTTAAAGTGTGGAGATGAACTCTGTGTGACTTTGAAGAGAGCTTCAGCATTTAAAGTATTAGAATGAATAGAAGGAATATATGGATGGAGATTATTAAAATCATAGGAATTGGATTAATTGCATTAATCATAATTATATTGCTCAAACAATATAAACCAGAATTTGCAATTTATATAAGTTTATTGACAGGTGCCCTTATATTACTATTATTAATAGATCAACTGACGGGAATTGTAAATCTTATACAATCAATTGCAGGAAGAGCCAATATCAATAGTCAATTTTTAAGTTTACTAATTAAGATAACAGGTATTGCATTTCTTTCGGAATTTGCTGTTAGTATATGTAAAGATTCAGGAGAAGGTGCAATTGCTAATAAAATAGAATTAGGAAGCAAAATTATCATTATATCCATGTCAATACCAATTATATCAAGCTTATTAGAAATTATATTAGAAATTTTACCATAATATAACTTTAAACTTTGGAATTTTGGTAAAGTTTAAAGTTTACAAAGGACAAGGAGTAAAAGTGAAAAAAGGAATATCTATATTTGTATGTATCATGATTTTTTTTAATATAATAGCGCCAACCTCGATGGCAAGTGAAGAAGAAACGTTAAAAGAACAACAAGAAGAATTCGGGATAAGTGAGTTTATAGAAGGTGCAAATGAATATTCCGGTGAATTTTTTGAAGGGATTGACATACATGAAATTCTTGAAGATGCGATAAAAGGAGAAGTAGATAATCAAACCATATTTAAAAAAGTATTAAGCTTATTAGGAGGAGAACTTGTAGAGGGACTAAGAGTACTAGGAAGTATATTAGCAATCGTGGTTATACATAGTGTATTAAAATCTGTAAGTGAAAGTCTAGAAAATGATAATATTTCAAAATTGATTTATTATGTTCAATACATATTAATTATCACCATTGTTATGATGAATTTTTCAGATATTGTACAAGTTGTAAAGGAAACCTGTAATAATCTAGTTGGTTTTATGAACATATTAGTACCATTATTAATTTCACTTATGATTTATACAGGCAGTATCACAACAAGTGGTGTATTAGAACCTATTATATTATTTTTGATCAATTTTATAGGGAATATGATACAAAATATAATGATTCCAATTGTATTAATTTTTACAAGCTTAATTGTTATATCAAAAATATCAGATAATGTTCAAATCGATAAATTATCGAAGTTTTTAAAATCAGGAATTGTATGGTTTTTTGGCATTGTGCTTACCATTTTTGTTGGAGTGGTTTCATTAGAGGGGACATTATCAAGTAGTGTAGATGGTATAACTGCAAAGACAACAAAAGCAGTTGTTAGTTCTGCAGTTCCTGTGGTTGGGAAAATATTAGGAGATGCAGTAGATACAGTATTAGGTTGTGGTATTATCTTAAAAAATGCAGTAGGAATCATAGGCGTTGTAATCGTAATTGGTATATGCATTATACCCATTATAAAATTAGGCATACTGACAATGGCATATAAACTCATGTCAGCCATTTGTGAACCAATAGCAGATAAAAATATCACGAGTTTGCTAGATCAAATAGGAGATGTCTATAAAATATTTTTAGCAATATTATGTTCTATTTCTGTCATGCTGATTATTGGAACAGCACTAGTGGTTAAAATATCCAATACAGGAATGATGTATAGGTAGGGGATGTTATGATAGAATTTTTAAGTAATTGGGCCAAAAGTTTGGGATTAGCAATTATTATCATATCTCTTTTGGAAATGATATTACCCAATAATAAAACGAAAAAATATGTAAGAATGGTATTTGGGATATATATGATATTGAATATCGTATCACCATTTATAAAAAACAAAGATATATTAGATGTGAATACATATGATTTTAATGAATATAGTAACTACACAATAAATGAAAGTAGTTTAAATGAATCATCTATGGATAACAGAATAGAGGAAATATATATAGAAGAATTGGAAAAAGATATCACGCAAAAAGTAAATGCATTAGGCTATCAAGTGATGACTTGTAATGTATATGCAACATTATCAAGTCAAAATGAAGAAAATTATATAGAAAAGATAGAACTAACAGTAGAAAAAAGCGAAGCACAAGAACAAGAAAAAGAAACCATTGAAGATAAATTAGTAAATGAAATTCAGAAAATAAAGCCAGTCAATACATCGATAGGAGACATCAGTAAAAATGACAATAATCAAGACAACAGCAAGCAAAACATCAGTAATAATGATATCCAAAAGATAAAAAAGTTCTTAAAAGAAGAATATGGAGTTGAGGAAACATGTTTAAAGATAAATTAAAAGGATTAATCAATCCTGAAGAGGGAAACAAAAATAATAAAAAGAAAATAGAAAATTTAGTATTTTTTGTTGTTATATTAATCATAACAATTGTCATCATCAATATAATATGGAATGGAGATAAAGACAGTAGTAGCAAAGAAAATATAAATAATACCACCTCAAAACAATTAGCAAAAGAAAATACAAATTCATTAGCAGTTTCAAGTGAAAGTACAAATGAATTAGAAGTGAAACTAGAAACAATATTATCCAAAATACAAGGGGTAGGAGAAGTAAAAGTATGTATAAACTATTCAGAATCCAGCGAAATCATTCCCATGTACAATGAAAACACAAAAACAAGCAACACTGAAGAAACAGATACAGCAGGAGGAACAAGAACCATAGAAGAATCAGACTCACAAAAAGAAATCATATATGAAGAAAATGAAGGACAAAAAACCCCAATAACCCAAAAAGTAGTAGAACCCAAAATAGAAGGTGCCATCATCACAGCAAAAGGCGCCGGAAACGCAGAAATAAAAAGCAGTATCATACAAGCCGTAGAAGCAGTCACCGGATTGGCCACACATAAAATACAAGTATTTGAAATGAATTGAACGATTGGGGACGTGCCAAAACGGACAAAAAATGTCCAAAAGGGACACACCTCTATACGTATTTTATGTGGTCTTATAAAAACAATTTTTTTATATATTTTTGTTGAGAAAATTAACAGGAATTATTAAAAGAAAGACAAGAAAGGAAGGAAAAAGTTATGAAAATAATGAAAGGTCTATTCAAAAAAAATCAAGTCATTATTTATGTGATTGCATTAATGTTAGTGACTGCTGGTTATTTAAACTATACAACAAATACAAGTGAACAAGTATCTGCACAAACAGCTATGGAAATGGAAGCAAATGATGATATGCAAGTTGCAGATATAGGAGATGCAACGCTAGTTAACAGTAATGATGTTGTGGAAAATACAACAGATGAAACTGTTGCAAATCGTACGACGAATTCAGCAAACATAGTAAACACGACAGAAGCAAATACAAATACAACTACAAATGTGTCAAATGAAAATACGACATCAACCGAAACAAATGCAACTATTACAAATGATGAATATTTTACAAAATCAAGATTAGAAAGAGATACCATGTATTCACAAATGATTGAAAGCTATGAAAAAGTGCTAAATAGTAGTAATTCTCTTGAGACACAAAAACAAAGTGCAACAGAAGAAATTAAGAAAATTAATGATACCAAAAATAGTATTATGATATGTGAAAATTTAATCAGTACAAAAGGATTTACCAATAATGTGATTTTTGTAAATGGAGATAGTGTTAGTGTTATTATTGGTGCACAAGAATTAAAGCAAGAAGATGTGGCACAAATTCAAAATATTATTTCTAGAGAATTAAAAGCAGAAATAGAAAATATACATATATCAACCAAATAATATGAAACATTATTAACAAATAAGAACAGAATATATATGGCCAATAAAATTACTTAAGAATATGCAAATAGATAGTTATTTCTTAAGCAATTTTATTGGCCATAATTCTGATATATTCACCTAATTCTTCATCTGTTAACTCTAATTCTAAAATTAAGTTTCTTAGAACATCTCTTCTAGGTAAATCTTCTTCATTATCAATTCGAATATATTGCCTTAAACTAATTCCGAGAATTTCGGACATTTTTTCTTGTGTATATTTTTTTGCCTTTCTTTTTTCTTTTATCATAACATCACCCTAAACTAATGTTTAAAGTAATTATGCCATAAAAAGCAATTGAATTGTATTGACATTTAATGACATGGATTTTTGACCACCTATCCTAGCTTGAAAAAAATAAAAAATACATATATAATATGAACAATATAAAAAAGTATAAAAACAATCACATACCTATTTGACTAAGTTTAATTAAAGTGTATAAAATATCATTTCACGGGAGGAAAAACAATGTTAAAAAAAGTATTAATCGCCAATAGAGGAGAAATTGCTGTAAGAATTATAAGAGCCTGCAGAGAAATGGGTGTCAGAACAGTAGCCATTTATTCAGAAGCAGATAAAAATGCATTACATGTACAATTAGCTGATGAAGCTATTTGTATAGGGCCAGCGCCATCCAATAAAAGTTATCTAAATATAAAAGCTATATTAGAAGCAGCATGTTTAACAGGAGCAGATAGTATTCATCCAGGATTTGGTTTTCTATCTGAAAATGCAAACTTTGCAAAAATATGCCAGGAGATGGGAATAAAATTTATAGGACCAGATTATAAATTAATTGAATTACTAGGAAACAAATCAAAAGCAAAAGAAACCATGAAAAGAGCAGGTGTACCAGTTGTACCTGGATCAGATGGTTTAATCTATTCAAAAGAGCAAGCTGTTAACTTAGCAGAACAAATAAAATACCCTGTTATGTTAAAAGCATCAGCAGGTGGTGGCGGAAGAGGTATTAGAATTGCCTATTCCAAAGAAGAATTAGAAAAAGAATATGATATTGTAAAACAAGAAGCAAAAGTATCTTTCAATGACGATAGCCTATACTTAGAAAAATTTGTAGAAAATCCAAGACATGTGGAAATTCAAATATTAGCAGATGAACATGGAAATTGTATACATTTAGGAGAAAGAGATTGTTCAGTGCAAAGAAGAAATCAAAAAGTATTAGAAGAAACCCCAAGTGCCATATTAGATGAAAAAACGAGAAAGAAAATGGGAGAGGTTGCTGTAAAAGCAGTAAAAGAAATTGGATATTCAAATGCAGGAACCATCGAATTTTTAGTGGATAAAAACAAAGATTTCTATTTCATGGAAATGAATACAAGAGTACAAGTAGAACATCCTGTAACAGAAATGGTAACAGGAGTGGATATCATAAAAGAACAAATCAAAATAGCAAGTGGGGAAGAATTGACATATAAACAAGAAGATATAAAATTTGACGGGCATTCTATGGAAGTAAGAATTAATGCAGAAAATCCAGATAAAAACTTTATGCCATGTCCAGGGACGATAACAGGATTACATGTACCAGGAGGAAATGGTATAAGAGTCGATACAGCCATATATAGTGGATATACAGTTCCACCTACATATGATTCTATGCTTGCTAAACTAATTGTGCATGGAAAAACAAGAGAAGAATCTATTGCAAAAATGAAAAGTGCTGTAGCAGAATTTGTTATAGAAGGAATCACAACCAATATAGACTTTTTATTAAAAATATTAGAAAATGAAAACTTTAAGACAAACAATTATGACACTTCTTTTATAAAGAAAGAATTTAATATGTAAGTAAAATAATAAAGATTCAGCATAGTAAGTTATCACAAGCATATGAAGGAGGGAAAAACTTTGGTAATAGACAAAGTAAAAAAAGTAAATGAAAAAGAAGAAAAAAGAGTAAAAAATGAAAAAGCTTCAGACATGATGATTGGAAAATGGGTGAAATGCGATAAATGTAAAGAAATCATTTACAAAGAAGATTTACATCAAAATTTAAGTGTATGTCCAAATTGTGGAAAACATTTTAGATTGTCATCAAGAAGAAGAATTAAACAAATTGCAGATGAAGGTACTTTTAAAGAAATTGGTGCAGATATTGTGACAAAAGACCCACTAAATTTTAAAGGCTATATGAAAAAAGTAGAGATGTTAAAAGAAAAAACCAAAATAGAAGAAGCTGTAAAATGTGGTATATGTGAGATAGAAGGAGAAAAAGCAGTTCTTGCAGTGATGGACGGAAACTTTTTGATGGGAAGCATGGGATCAGCTGTAGGAGAAAGAATTACATTAGCAATTGAAACAGCAACGAAAAAGAAACTACCACTTATTATATTCTGTGTATCAGGTGGTGCTAGAATGCAAGAAGGAATCATTTCCTTGATGCAAATGGCAAAAACTTCAAGTGCACTAGTAAAATTAGATAAAGCAGGACAATTATATATTTCTGTATTAACAGATCCAACAACTGGTGGAGTAACAGCAAGTTTTGCAAGTCTAGGAGATATCATTTTAGCAGAACCACATGCATTAATTGGATTTGCAGGACCAAGAGTAATAGAACAAACCATTAAGCAAAAATTACCAGAAGGATTCCAAAGTTCAGAGTTTTTATTAGAACATGGATTTATTGATATGATAGTAGAAAGAAAAGATATGAAATCAACAATTGCAAAATTGATACGATTACATAAATAAATTTAACAATAAATCAAAAAAAGGGCATTTTTTCGCTTAAGAAGAAAGAAAAAAGTGCTAAAAAATTCCTAACAAGGAAAAAAGAAGGAGGAGAAAAAATGGCAAAAATAACAGCTTGGGATAGAGTCATGTTAGCAAGAAAAATCGATAGACCAAAAGCTTTAGACTATATGGATAAATTGTTCGATGACTTTGTAGAATTACATGGTGATAGAAACTTTGCAGATGATAAAGCTATTGTTGGAGGAATTGCTACATTTGAAGGTATTCCAGTTACCGTTATAGGAGAACAAAAAGGAAAAAAAGCAAAAGAAAATATGGAAAGAAATTTTGGAATGCCAAATCCAGAAGGATATAGAAAAGCATTAAGATTAATGAAACAAGCAGAAAAATTTAATAGACCAATTATTACATTTATAGATACACCTGGTGCATATCCTGGAATGGGAGCAGAGGAAAGAGGACAAGGTGAAGCAATTGCTAGAAATCTATTTGAAATGTCAAAACTAGAAGTGCCTATTATATGTGTTGTTATAGGAGAAGGTTCTAGTGGTGGTGCATTAGCAATTGCAGTTGGAGATAGAATTGTTATGTTAGAAAATGCAATTTATTCTATATTGTCTCCAGAGGGATTTGCAAGTATCCTATATAAAGATTCTAGTAAAGCAAAAGAAGCAGCAGAAGACATGAAAGCAACAGCTAAAGACTTAAAAGCATTTGGCGTGATAGATAAAATTATAAAAGAACCAGAAGGCGGTGCCGGGGAAGATTTTGAAATGGTTATAAAAGAGTTAAGAACATATATTCAAAAGAGCCTAAAAGAATTAAGGGCATTACCTAAAAAAGAATTAGTAGAAAAACGATATGAAAAATTTAGAACAATGTGTTAAAATAAAAATAATTTGATAAATATTAAAATAAATTTATTAGAGGGCTGTTTTTAACGTAAATAAAAAATGTCCACAAAGTAGAAGGAGGAATTAAAAATGTTATTAGAAGGTAAAAAAGTAGTGATTATGGGTGTAAGAAACAAATGGAGTATTGCATGGGGAGCAGCACAATCAGCTTATGAGCAAGGTGCAGAAGTAATTTGTACATGCTCAGCAGATAGTTTAGAAAAAGTAAAAGAATTAATAAAAGATATGCCAAAAGCAAGTGTATATGTATGTAATAATGTAAGTCTAGATGAAGATATTGACAACTGTTTAGAAGAAATCAAAAAAGACCATGGAAAAATTGACGGATTATTACATGCTATTGCACATGCTAATACAGAAGACTTAAGAAATGATTTTATATTAACATCAAGAGATGGTTATGCACATGCACAAGATGTAAGTGCTTATTCACTAGTTGCAATTGTAAGAATGGCAAGAGAAAAAGAAATGTTAAATGAAGGAGCAAGCATTGTAGCATATACATACTATGGTTCAGAAAAAGTAATTGAAGGATACAATGTTATGGGCGTAGCAAAAGCAGCATTAGAGGCAAGTATTAAATATTTAGCAAAAGATTTAGGAAAAGATGGATACAGAATTAATGGAATCTCAGCAGGACCAATCAAAACATTATCAGCAAAAGGAATTAAAGACTTTGGTTCAATCTTAGATGTTGTTGAAGAAAGAGCACCATTACATAAAAATGTTACAATCAATCAAGTAGGAGATAGTACAGCATTTTTATTTAGTGATATGTCAAGTGCTATTACAGGAGAAATTATTCATGTAGACAACGGTTTTTCAGTTGTTGGTGTTTAATGGAATATACAGACAAATCCTATTTTAAAATTAAAAATTTTGATAATTTAATACAATAGAAATTACTTTATATCCAAAAG
The DNA here is from genome assembly GCA_944387545.1 of uncultured Clostridia bacterium. GTDB lineage: Bacteria > Bacillota > Clostridia > TANB77 > CAG-508 > CAG-269. The sequence continues at coordinate 20,778 of CALXFE010000009.1, forward strand.
GTATAGAGTAATTTTTGTTTTTGTATATACTATTTTCAATTAAGATGTTATAATCATCTTGAAATAACCAAATAGTAATTTTACGAAGAGGATATGAAGGAGGTACCATATACTATGGAAAGTAAAAAAATTGATACTTATGATGTTTATAATAATAAATATGTGGCGGATATAAATAAATTAGATTTATCTGTACATGTTTATGGTATTGCAATAGAAAATGGGGAGATATTAATTTCTCCGCAATATGATGGATTCGATTTCCCAGGTGGTACTGTGGAAAAGGGAGAAACACATATTGATACACTAGTGCGTGAAGTAAAGGAAGAAACTGGTTATTGGGTAGAACCTATTGAATTGCTGAATGTATATACATCTTTTTTTCATTATATAAAACAGAATAAGGATTACCAAAGTTATTTGATTTATTATTTAGTTAAAATAGTTGATGGAGAAATTTCAAATGGAGGATTTGATGAAGATGAAAAGGAGTACGCAAAAACTGCAAAGTGGATTAATATTAAAGAACTAAAAAATATGAGACATGCTAGCAGCATAAATGTAGTAGATGAGTTGATAAATAAAATTTTGAATAGGAATTAAATATGAATATCTTAACGACAAATTACAATAAGCATGCCAGATAATAAGTTGAATTTATCTGTCTATGATTATATAATCAGAACAATAAGTAGTAAGTTGTAGGTGAGTTTATAGATATGAGAAAATTGAATCTAATAGTCGTATTTAACAAAGATTTAAGTAAAGTTCTTTTTTGTATTAGAGCAAAAGAGCCATATAAGGGATTGTACAATTTTGTTGGCGGAAAAGTAGAAAAGGACGAGTCTAATGATAATGCAGCATATAGAGAATTATTTGAAGAAACGGGAATTTCTTGTAATGATATAACATTGGACCATTTTATGGATTTAAATTATTTCAAATATGAAAACAATATACAAGTTTATTATGGTATTTTAAAACATGAAGTAATTTTAATAGAAGAAAAAATAAGTTAGAATGGTTGGATATAAATGAAGAATTACTAAATAATAAAAAATTTGCAGGAAATTATAATATTCCACATATAATAAGACAAATTAAAATCTATTTAAAGAATGGAACAGAGATTGATAAATATTAGTTACGCAAAGTATTGTATCAATCAACACATTGGTGGAAATTTAGAAAAAATAAGTTTATAATCGATATAATAAAACAAACAAAAGAAATAAAAATTATAAAAAATACTTGAAAAATAGAAAAAACGTGATATAATAATGAACATAATATAGGAAAAACAATGGTCCGGACACAGTAAATGGCATAATATTCTTAAAGAGAACCAAAGGTAGCTGAGAATTTGGGAAGTAAAAACCATTTATTATCACCGAAGACGGTTATTAGGCTGAATTTTCAGTAAGCTTAATCGTAAATCTGCGTTAAAGATAAATGAGAGAATCAATTTTAAAAAAGTATTTTTATACAATAAAATGAGAAAGCGATAAAATATTTATGTGAGAGATAAATTGGTTAAAATAGGTGGTACCGCGGAAAGTAAAGCTATTTCGTCCTAAAGTATATAGGATGTAAAATAGCTTTTTTTGTTTTAAAAGATAAATGAGATGAAAATTGAGCATCTTGCACACTAATTAAAGTTTATAATTTTAAAAATATAAAAAGAAAAAAGGAGGAATTTGTATGTACAAAAAAGTAGAATTGCAAAATGGTTTTGTAGGAATGGAAAATGATGTTGCCAAAATGTGGAAGGATAAAAACATTATAAAGAAAAGCCTTAATGGAAATCAAGGAAAACGATATTTTACCTTTTATGATGGACCTCCAACAGCAAATGGAAAACCACATGTTGGACACATTGAAACAAGGGTTATGAAAGACTTAATTCCAAGATATAAAGTCATGAAAGGTTATAGAGTTATTAGAAAAGCCGGATGGGATACACATGGCTTACCAGTGGAACTAGAAATAGAGAAAAAATTAGGAATTTCAGGAAAACAACAAATCGAAGAATATGGTGTTGAAAAATTCGTAAAACAATGTAAAGAAAGTGTATTTGAATATGTTCATCTATGGGAAGAAATGACAAACAAAGTTGGATTTTGGGTAGATATGGAAAATCCATATGTAACATATCATAATGAATATATCGAATCTGTATGGTGGGCTTTAAAACAAATGTGGGAAAAAGGATTACTTTATGAAGGACATAAAGTTATGCCATATTGTCCAAGATGTGGAACCGCTTTATCATCACACGAAGTAGCACAAGGATACAAAGATGTAAAAGATTTAACATGTGTTGCAAAATTCAAAGTAGCTGCTGGACAAAAGTTTGATAAAAACACATATATATTAGCATGGACAACAACACCATGGACATTACCATCAAATTTAGCACTTTGTGTTAATAAATCATATGAATATGCTGAAGTAAAAGCCAATATTGGAACAGATGATGAACCAATGTATGAAAACTACATCTTAGCAAAAGATTTACTAGAAACCGTATTAAAAGAAACACCATATGATGTTGTAAAAACATTCAAGGGTGAAGAATTATTAGGAACAAAATATGAAAGATTAATGCCATTTGGAAAAGTAGAAGGAAAAGCATTTGAAGTTATTCATGGAGACTATGTTACATTAACAGATGGTACAGGTATTGTTCATATTGCACCTGCTTATGGTGAAGATGATAGTCTAGTTGCAAAACAAAATGGTATTACTTTTATCAATTTAGTAAATAAAGAAGGAAAATTTGTAAAAGAAGTAGAACCATGGGCAGGAAGATTTGTAAGAGATTGTAATGAAGATATTTGTAAATGGTTAAAACAAGAAAACAAGTTATTTAGCAAAGAAAAACATATGCACTCATATCCACATTGTTGGAGATGTGACACACCACTTCTATATTACCCAAAAGAAAGCTGGTTTGTTGCTATGAGTAAACTAAGAGATGAATTGGTTGAAAATAACAGCAAAGTAAACTGGTATCCAGAAACCATCAAAACAGGAAGATTTGGAAAATTCCTAGAAAATGTAATTGACTGGGGAATCTCAAGAGATAGATATTGGGGAACACCACTACCAATCTGGACTTGTGAGGATGAAAATTGTGGACATCAAGAATGTATTGGTTCAATTGCAGAACTAAAAGAAAAAGGAATTGATGTACCAGAAGACATAGAACTTCACAAACCATATATTGATAATGTATATCTAAAATGTCCAAAATGTGGTAAGAAAATGCATAGAGCAAAAGAAGTTATCGACTGTTGGTTTGACTCAGGTTCAATGCCTTTTGCACAATGGCACTATCCATTTGAAAATAAAGAAATGTTTGACAACAATTTCCCAGCACAATTTATCTCAGAAGCTGTTGACCAAACAAGAGGATGGTTCTATACATTAACAGCAGTAGGAACTGCATTATTTAATAGATCACCATTTGAAAACTGTGTTGTTTTAGGCCATGTTCTAGATGAGAAAGGACAAAAAATGTCTAAATCAAAAGGAAATGGTGTAGACCCAATGGAATTGTTAAATACAGTAGGGGCAGATGCAACAAGATGGCATTTCTATACTTGTAGCGCTCCATGGTTACCAACAAGACTAGGATTAGAAAATGTAAAAGAAACACAAAGAGGATTCTTGAGTACATTATGGAATGTATATTCATTCTATGTGTTATATGCAGAAATTGACCAATTCAATCCATTAAAATATAAAGATTTCAAAGTGACAAATGTAATGGATAAATGGATTATTTCAAAATTAAATACATTAATCAAAGATGTAGATAATAAACTAGATAGTTATGACATTACAGGAGCAGCATTAGAAATAGAAGAATTTACAGACAGTTTATCAAATTGGTATGTAAGAAGAAATAGAGAAAGATTCTGGAGTCAAGAATTAACAGATGACAAAATTGGAGCATATGTAACACTATACAAAGTATTAGTAGATTTATGCAAAGTATCAGCACCATTTGTACCATTCATGACAGAAGAAATCTATCAAAACTTGGTCGTTAGTCTAGACGAAACAGCACCTGAAAGCATCCATTTATGCTCATGGCCAGAAGTAGATGAAACAGTCATTGATAAAAATCTAGAAAAAGAAATGGACTTAGCATATAAAATTGTAAAACTAGGAAGAAGTGCAAGAAACTCTGCTAACATCAAAAACAGACAACCATTATCAGAAATGTTAATCTCAATCGACACACTTCCAGAATACTATGCAGACATTGTCAAAGAAGAATTAAATGTCAAAAAAGTTGTATTAGGAGCAGAAATGTCAGAATACGTAAACTTCGAAATCAAACCAAATTTACCAGTATTAGGAAAAGAATATGGTAAACTAATTCCTAGAATAAAAGAAGAAATCGCAAAGAAAAATCAAATGGACTTAGCAAATACGGTAAAAAACGGAGGCACAGAATACATTGAAATCGATGACACACAAATTGGACTAAACGCAGAAAACTTACTAGTAACAATGCAAGGTAAAGTTGGATTTGCCTTCAGTGGAGAAGGAGAAATCGGAGTTGTATTAGATACAACTATCACACCAGAATTAGCTGAAGAAGGAATCCTAAGAGAAGTCCTATCAAAAGTACAAAACATGAGAAAAGACAGTGGATTCGAAGTATTAGACAGAATTAATCTATATGTAGCAGGAAACGAAAAAGTAGAAGCCATCATCAAAAAATACGAAGAAACCATCAAACATGACACATTAGCAGACAACATCTTCTACGGAAAAGAAGGAAGAAACTATACAGACACAAACATCAATGGAGAGAATTTAAAAATAGATGTCGAACGTTAGCCTGTTGGGGACGTGCCAAAATGGATATTTTTTGTCCAAAAGGGACAGACCTTATAAATCTATCAATGAAAAATTATAATATAAAAAAGAGATATTAAAAGAGATACTAATTGAAAATAAAATTAGTATCTCTTTTTATAACTTGATTTCTCAAAAACATTATTTTAAAAAAGCAAAAAATTAATTCTAAATAAAATATAAAATCGCTAAAATATAATTTTATAAATAGTCTACATTTGACAAATGGGAAAAAATGTAATAACATATACAAAGTTAATTAATCTAAATCAATTATTAATTATATCAAATTTTTTATTTCAAAGGAGAATTTTATCTATGCCTAGAGTAGCACGAAATCAAACTGAAACTTCTTTTTTTCATAATATGACACAAGGAATCAACAAAGAATACATTTTTGAAGAAAAAAGATACAAAAAGAAATATATGGAATTATTGCAAAAAGAGGCAAATGAATTTAATATAACTTTAATTGCGTTTACCATTATGGATAATCATGCACATATATTGCTGTATACTGAAAATATAAATAATATGAGCCTATTTATGAAAAGAATTAACGAAAAATTTGCAATGTATTATAACTATATAAATGAAAGGGTAGGAATCGTTTTTAGAAATCGATATAAAAGCCAACCGATATTAAGTGAGAAACAATTATTAAATTGTATCAGATATATTTTTTATAATCCTGTAAGAGCTAAAATGGTTTTAAGTCCTGAAGAATATATTTATTCTAATTTCCAAGATTTTAAGAAAAAAGATGAAACAAAGAATATATTAGATGAAATCTATAAAAAAATTAGTCATTCAATTGAATTTCCAAAGACAAGTAATGAAAAGCTAACATTAAAATCTGATTTTTTAGATATCTCTGAAGATAAAGAAATATTTATAAAAGAATTCATTAAAAATTATGAAAAAGAACATAATTTAACAATATGTAGGAATAAAAAAGATATGGAAAATATGGTGAAACACATAAAGAAAGAAGTAAATGTGTCTAATATATTACTGGCTAAAATATTACAATTATCTAAATCTACAATAGTCAATTATTTAAAATCGTAAAATTTAGTAAAAATTGTAATTTTTAAGATTGCGACAAATAACAACAAATTGTCATAAAACTATTGTAAATATGTAAATTAAATGATATAATACATAAGGAAAAACAAGGACTGTCCCTTTTGGACAAAAAATGTCCATTTTGGCACGTCCCCAAAGAACCAAAAGGAGGATAAAAGATGGGATTAAAACTGGAAAATGTTTCTAAGAAGTTTGTTGGTAAACAAGCGGTTGATAATATTTCGTTTGAAGTGGATAAGCCAGGTGTGTTTGGTTTGCTTGGTACGAATGGTGCAGGTAAAACCACAACCATTAGAATGCTTCTTGGAATTATCAAAAAAGATACAGGTGAAATTACTTGGAATGGAAAAAAGGTTGAAAGAAAGAGTGTGAATTTTGGATATTTACCAGAAGAAAGAGGTGTGTATCCAAAAACAAAAATATATGATCAATTGATGTATTTTGCAAAATTGAAAGGTATGAGTCAAAAAGAAGCAGATATGGCAATTAAAAAATGGGCTAAAGTATTAAAAGTAGAAGAATATTTACCAATGCTAGCTGAGAAATTATCAAAAGGTAATCAACAAAAAATCCAATTTATGACAGCCATTATTCATGATCCAGAGCTAATTGTGTTAGATGAGCCTTTTAGTGGGTTAGACCCTGTTAATTCAGAAATTCTAAAAAATGTGATTATAGACTTAGTAAAAGAAGGAAAATATATTATTATGTCTAGTCATCAAATGGCATCTATTGAAGAGTTTTGTACAGATATTTTAATATTAAATAAAGGAAAAACTGTATTACAAGGAAACTTAAAAGAAATTAAAGAAGGATATAAAGCAAATCGATTAGAATTGTCAACGAATAAAAATATAGATGAATGGATTAAAGAATTTAATATGGAAATTGAATTTTCTAAAAATAATGAGTATTCTATTAAAATCGATGCTGAAGAAAAAGCTCACCAATTGTTGAAAAAATTAGTTACAAATCATATAGAGGTAGATAAGTTTGAAATTAAAAAACCAACATTGAATGATATTTTTATAGAAAAGGTGGGTGAATAATATGAAAGATTTAAGAACAGTTATTGCATTTACAATAAAAGATATGGCAAAAAGAAAATCTTTTATCATATCAACACTAATTATTTTAGTATTAATTGTAATAGGATTTAATATACCAAATATTGCGAAAGCAATTGTAGGTGATAATGAAAATGCAGGAGAAACGAATTTGTTAATTGTAGATAGTACGAACTTATTTGAAGGAACATTGCAAACTATCAATCAAATGGAGTTAGGATACAATGTTCAAGTTGCTAATAATGAAGTTTCTTTTGATGATATAAAAGGAAAAATAGAAAATAAAGATATAGATCAGGCAATGATCATTGAACAAAAAGAAGATGGAACATATAAAATAAGATATATCGTAGAAAACATGACACAAGTAGCAATGGTTCCAGAAGATTTAATGAATACCATAAACACACTATATACGAATTTACAAATTTCAAAATTAGGATTAACACCAGAGCAAATTGCAAGTTTATCTCCAAACTTTGAATTTACAATAGAACAAACAGAAGAACAAGAAGTAAGTGGGAATATATTAGTGATTATGCTATTATCCATTGTGCTATTTTATGCTATCTATTTCTGTGCATATCAAGTATCAAGCTCAATTACCACAGAAAAGACTTCAAAAATCATGGAAACATTAGTAACATCTACATCACCAAGAATAATTGTATTAGGAAAAACGATAGGTATTGGAATCGTAGGATTAATTCAAATATGTTTGATTGTTGGTGTAGCCTTAATATCTGCTAAGGTATTTTTGGACCCAGAATTATTAAATTCTGTTCTAGATATGTCTAAAATGACACCATATTTAGCAATTATGACAATTGTTTACTTTATCTTAGGATATTTTGCATATGCTTTACTATATGCATTAACAGGTTCAACAGTAAGCAAACCAGAAGATATACAATCAGCCAATACACCTGTTGCTATTTTAGCTATTATTGGGTTTTATTTATCATATTTTACTATGATGAATCCAACAAGCGAATTAAACCAATTTGCAGCAATCTTCCCAATTTCTTCACCATTTTGTATGCCGTTTAGAATTATGATGGGAATTGCATCAAACGCAGAGATTATATTATCTATTGCTGTATTAGTCATTACAATATTAATTATTGCACAAGTAGCGATTAAAATTTATTCAAATGCGATATTAAATTATGGAACAAAAATGACATTTAAAGATATTGTAAAAGTATATAGAGATAAAAATAATTAGAAAATTAAAACCCTCTGAATTGTTAGAAACATATCTGATAATTCAGGGGACTTTTTTTATAAATTGTATACTAATAATACAATAAAGGAAATAATATACGACAATATATTGACTTAATTCTGCGATATATATATATAATAGAAATATCAAAAATTATTTTTGTAAATAGTAACAATTTTGAAGAGTAAAGACTAATATTTGTATAAAAAAATAAAGGAAAGGAAATACTATTGGCAGAAAATTAGAGAAAGCTCTTAAAAAAGAAACAAATATATAATCAAATAAAAAAATAGAATAAATAGATAAATTGAAGGTAAGGAGAATTTAGTGCATTGAAAATACACTAAAAAGGCAAAATAATTAAAGGTAAAAACAAAAGAAAAGAGAAATAATAAACAAAAGAAAGGGGATAAAAAATGAAAAAAATGGTAAAACAAAAAAACAAGGGTATCACATTAATTGCATTAGTAATCACAATCATTGTATTACTAATCCTAGCAGGCGTGACAATAGCAGCATTAACAGGAGATAATGGAATATTAGGAAGAGCAACAGAAGCAAGAGAACAAACAGATATAGCAGAGGAGAAAGAAAAAGTACAATTATCAGTACTAGGAGCGTTAGCTAAAGATAATGGAGGAGCAATTAAAAGAAATTATTTAAATGATGAATTTACAAGTAATATAGGAAAAGAAAATACAGATTATACATTATCAGAATCAGAAACAGCACCATTTGTAGTTAAATATTTAGACAGCGGAAGAAGTTATTTAATAGACGAAAATGGAAATGTAAGTGAATATGTAGACATATCAAAAGATGTAAAAACAGGAGATTATGTGAACTATGTACCAGATAATATGGATGAAGCATATGACAAATTTGGAGCAACATATTCAGGATATGCAAATGGAAACATAGGGCAGGACGATAGTTTAAAATGGAGAGTACTAAATGTAAATATAGATGGAACAGTTGATTTAATAAGTGACAAACCAACATCCACAAAAATATACTTTGAAGGAGCAAGAGGATATAATAATGGTGTATACTTATTGAATGATTATTGTAAAACAATGTATAGTAATATCTCAAAAGGAGCAGTAGCAAGAAGTTTAAACATAGAAGATATAAAAGACAAGATAGAAATAATAGACAAAGAAACAGGAAAAAAGGCATATGAGAACTATGTAACAGCAACAGGAACAGTTTATGGAGCAACATATTCTTATCCAAGCAATAGATGGTATCCATTACAATGGAAAAATGACAATGGAATAGATGGAGAGAGTAATCAGACACAAGTAACAGAATATGTAACAGAAGATGATGCAAAAACTCAAGAAAGCAGTATGTTAACAGTAACTCAAACATTTTGGTCTTTAACATTAAGTGAATTACAAGTAAATTTCATTTCAGCAGACACAAGAGATATTTCAAAATCAGATAGTATATATTATGAACTATTATGTAATAATGGAATTTCACATTATTGGTTGGCATCTCGCTGTGTTAGTACTGGCTCTTCATCTTATGCTAATTTTGGTTTGTTCTATATAGATAATGGTAATATTCTAGGTCATACCATTTTCAATTCGCGTAGCAACACGAATGACTACTACGATTATGTTCGCCCTATAGTTTCTCTAAAATCTGATATCATAAACATAGATGCAGGATATGAAGAAAGTAATGGTGGATGGCAATTGAAAATTTAAAATCAGTTAATATCTTAACAATCAATCAAATTTACATGTAAATGAGTTAGAGAATGGAAAGCTATTACTAAAAGTTGAGAAAAGGTTATAGACAAGTAAGAATGTCTACAACCTTTTTTTATATTTGGATGTCAGTTTCTTAGGAAGTATTGTGATAAGTATTGCAATACTTTTTCTTCTATGTAAAAAAATAAACATATACATTCTAAATTCATAAAATATACATTAAATAACTTGATAAAATAGAAAGAATAAAAAAGAAAAAATGGCAGATGCTAAAGAAGAGGTGAATTAAATGAATGATTTAAAAGAAAATATAAAAAAAGAACTAGAAATATTAGAAAACATGATAAGCTTAAATAAAGGAAAAAAAGAAATAGAAAAACAAAGAGAAAAGCTAGACAAACTATTAGAAGAATTTTTAAAAAATCTTAATTGAGGTGTTTTCTTTTGTTCAAAATTTGAACAATTTAGCACGTTCCTAATGTTTACCAGAAATGAAGTGAATATATATACGAAGATATTTCGTTTATACAGATATGAAAATTTGATAAGATAAACAAAAAATAAAGGTGGTAATCATGAGAAAAGCAAGCACAATTAAAATAGGAAAAAAACTTCAAACAATTAGAAAAAGTAATGGATATACACAAGAACAACTAGCAGAAAAAGTAGAGGTATCCGTTAGATATATCAGTGATGTTGAACAAGATAGAGCAAAGCCATCTTATGAAGTGCTTATCAGAATATGTAATATTTTTAACATTAGCTTAGACCAAGTATTTAGTGAATATTTAAACGTAACAGAAAATAAGAGTTTAGCATATCCACTAGCAGGATATGAAAATTTATCAGAAGCAGACAAAAAGACAATTGAACATTTAATTATGTATTTTAATAAAAAATAAACAAATAGAAAGTATAAAATGGATTTTAAATGTTAGAAAAGGGAACATTTTAAGTTCATTTTTTTTGTTTATTTTTTGAATTTTGACACAAAAAAGGTTTTAGTATATACTGATATCATAATACGATATAAATAGAGGAGTTGGCATACATGAAAGAATATGAAAATCAAACAGAAGAAAAAATGGAAGAGGATAAAGAGAACCTATTTAGCAAATACAAATATTTGAAGTTATTGAGCAAAGAATATAAAAACACAACAGAAGTAGCAGAAGAAATTATTAATTTAAAAGCAATATTAAACTTACCAAAAGGAACAGAAGTATTTTTAAGTGACATTCATGGGGAATATGCACCATTTACACATATATTAAATAATGGAGCAGGGATCATTAAAAGTAAAATAGAAGAAACATTTGAAAATCGAATTACAGAAAAAGAAAGGAATACATTAGCAACATTAATTTATTACCCAAAAGAAAAACTAAAATTGATCAAACAAGAAACAGATAATATAGATGAATGGTATGCGATTACCTTATATAGACTAGTAGAAGTGGCAAGAAAAGTAAGCTCAAAATACACGAGGTCAAAGGTAAGAAAAGCCATTAACAGCGGATTTGAATATATTATAGATGAATTGTTACATTCACAAGTAGATAGTGGAAAAGATAAAGAAAACTATTATAAACAAATCATAGAAACCATTATAGAATTAGACCAAGCAGATAGTTTTATCATAGCGATATCAGACTTAATTAAAAGAATGGCAATTGATCATTTACATATTATTGGTGATATATTTGATAGAGGAAGACACCCAGATTTTGTATTAGATAGATTAATGAACTTTCATAGTTTAGATATTCAATGGGGAAACCATGATATCTTATGGATGGGTGCCGGATGTGGAAATAAAGCAAATATTGCAACTGTTGTTAGAATATGTGCAAGATATAATAACATAGGACTATTAGAGGATTCTTATGGAATTAATATGAGACCATTATTTACATTTGCCCAAAAAACATATAGAGATGATGAATGTTTAAACTTTATGCCAAAAGTTTTCGATTATAATAAATATGATAATCGTGATAGAAATCATATTGCCAAAATTCATAAAGCAATCACAATTATTCAATTTAAAATAGAAGGACAAATGATAAAAAAACATCCAGAATATCATTTAGATAATCGATTATTATTAGATAAAATGGACATAGAAAATGGAACAATAAAAATTAATGGGAACCTATATGAGATTAATGATAAGAATTTCCCAACCATAGATAAAAATAACCCATATGAATTGACATCAGAAGAAAGTGAAGTAATGGAAAGGCTTACAGAATCTTTTGTACATAGCCCAAGTTTACAAAGACATTTAAAATATTTATATACCAAAGGGGAAATGTATACAATCTTTAATAAAAATCTTTTGTTTCATGGATGTATCCCAACAGATGAAAATGGGGAATTAAAAGAAGTAGAATTTATGGGAAAAACATTAAAAGGGAAAGCCTATTTTGATGAAATTAATGATGTTGTGAATAAAGTATTTGCAACCAAAGACTTAGAATTAGTAGATATCATGTGGTTTCTATGGATTTCACCCAATTCACCTTTTTTTGGTAAAGAAAAAATGGCAACATTTGAAAGCTATTTTGTAAAAGACAAAAGTATGCATAAAGAACCGAAAAGTCCATATTATAAATATTCCGAGAATGAAGAATTTTGCATAAAAGTTTTAAAAGAATTTGGACTAGATAGAGAAGATTCCCACATATTAAATGGACATGTACCAGTAAAAGCAAAAGATGGAGAAAGCCCAATAAAAGCAAATGGAAAACTACTAATCATCGATGGAGGCTTTGCAAAAAGCTTTAGAGAAAAAACAGGAAATGCAGGATATATCCTTACCTATAATTCAAATGGATTATTACTAAGCCAAAACAAACCATTTGAATCTGTTGAAAAAGCAATTGTAGAAGAAACAGACATCATAAGTGAAATCATTGTAAAGAAAACAGGAATCATCAGAAAAAGAGTAGGAGACACAGACATTGGAACAAAATTAAAAGGAGAAATTGCAGACTTACAAGAACTAATAAAAGCATATAAAAATGGAGAAATAAAAGAAATGGAACGTTAGGGACGTGCCAAAATGGACATTTTTTGTCCAAAAGGGACACACCTTTTGTATAAAAAACAAATGCATTGAATAAAAACAAATAAGAAATTGACAAATTTGCTTTAGCAGTATATAAATAAGATAAAGATTATTTATATACTGCTATATATTTTAAAAACATTAAGAATAAGGAGGTAATGCCATATTGAATATAGAAATATTTAATAATCTACAAGAAGATATGAGCAATATAAAAAATGAAATACAACCCAATGCGAATCATTCGGAAGAAATAGAATTGGCAAAGAAATTAGACGCCATAGAAGAGTATTCTGTTGACAGATTTGAAGGAGAATATGCAGTATTAGAAAATAGGAAAACAAACAAAACAAAAAATGTAAAGAGAGATATGTTACCAGAAAATATAAAAGAGGGAAGCATCTTACAATATATAAACGGAAAATATACATATAAGGAAGAATTAACAAAAAAAGAAAGTAATAGAATTCAGGATAAAATGAATAAACTATGGAATTAGAAACAAAAAATCATTGAAATTCCTATATGCTTATTACAAAAAAAAAGAACGCAAGAAAAAAATAAGGAGGACAAAAGATGACAAGAAGAAAAACAAATAGAAAAAAGCTTTTATCAGGGATAATTGCATTATTGATTATAGGAATCGCAGGAATATTAGGAACCAATCAAGAAATTCTAAATACAGTTTCTAACATGGGAGAACAAGCAAATAGTCAAAATGAACAAAAAGTTGACTTTGTTGCCCAAGATGATTTATTAGTCGATTTTATAGATGTTGGACAGGCAGATAGTATCCTAATTAGAAATCAAGATAAGACCATGCTAATAGATGCAGGTACAAATGAAGCTGGTGAAACAGTCATAAACTATTTAAAAAATCTTGGAATAACAAATATAGATTATTTAATAGGAACCCATCCTCATGAAGACCATATAGGCGGTTTAGATGATGTAATAAACCATTTTGATATAGAGCAAATATATATGCCTAAAATACAGACAACAACAAAGACATTTGAAGATGTATTAGAAGCAATAGAAAATAAAAATTTAACAGTAACATCACCCCATAAAGGAGATACAATAGAGTTAGGAGAGGCTTGGCGGAACATTTATGACAGAACCAATATTAGATGAAGATAATTTGAATTTGTCATCACTAGTCTTAAGATTAGAATTTGGAAATAATCGTTTCTTATTTATGGGAGATGCAGAAAAAGAAAATGAAGAAGCAATATCATGGTCCCAAATAGATGTATTAAAAGTAGGACATCATGGCTCAAATACAAGTAGTACAGAGCGCTTTTTAGAACAAATACAACCTAAATATGCAGTCATAATGGTAGGAAAAGATAATTCATACAAATTGCCAAAACAAGAAACAATAGATAAATTAAATCATATAGGAACTATGGTGTATAGAACAGATGAAAATGGAACAGTACAAATGAAATCTGATGGGAATACAATAGAAATAAAGACAAGTAAATAGAAAAAAATAAAGCAGATAGCACAAAGAAAGCTATTTGCTTTTATTTTCATTTAACTCTAATTCGGGTTTTTGTCTTAAAATGCTTGACAGTTTACAATAATAAAGATAAAATATATATGGTAGGAAAAATATATTTTACATAAACATATATATATTTATTTCGAACATTGAAAATTAAATAAGAAAGAGGTGTATGATTATGACTATTGTAATCATTATCGCCGCTGTCTTAATCTCACTTGCAATAGGATTTCTAGTAGGAATGGTATACAGAAAAAAAGTTGCAGAATCTAAAATTCAAGGAGCAGAAAACGAGGCAAAAAGATTAATTGATTTAGCGAAAAAAGAAGGAGAAAATCTTAAAAAAGAAGAGATTTTCAAAGCTAAAGAAGAAATTATGAATAATAGAAAAGAATTGGATCAAGAGATTAAAGAAAGAAGAGGCGAAGTACAAAAACAAGAAGCAAGATTAATTCAAAAAGAAGAAAACTTAGAAAGACGTGCAGAAAATTATGAAAAGAAAGAACAAGAATTAGAAAATGAGAGACAAGATATTGAAAAACAAAAAGAAGAATTAGAAAAACTACACGAACAAGAAATGATCGAACTTCAAAAAATTGCATCTTTAAGTAGGGATGAAGCAAAACAAAGATTACTTGCAGAAATGGATAAAGAACTTACAGCAGAAAAAGCAACCCTAATTAGAGAAAAAGAACAAAAAGCAAAAGAGGATGCAAATAAAAATGCTAAGGAAATTTTATGTTATGCCGTACAAAAATGTGCAGCAGATCATTCACAAGAAACGACAGTATCTATTGTACCACTTCCTAATGATGATATGAAAGGAAGAATTATTGGTAGAGAAGGTAGAAACATAAAAGCATTAGAAACATTAACAGGAATTGATTTAATAATCGATGATACACCAGAGGCAGTCGTATTATCAGGATTTGATCCATTAAGAAGAGAAGTTGCAAGAATCGCATTAGAAAAATTAATTGATGATGGAAGAATTCATCCAGCCAAAATTGAAGAAATGGTAGAAAAAGCAAAAGAAGAATTAGATGCAACAATCAAAGAAGAAGGAGAAAGAGCTGTATTAGAAACAGGTGTCATTGGATTACATCCAGATATTGTTAAATTAATAGGAAAACTAAAATACAGAACCAGTTATGGACAAAATGTATTAAACCATTCAATAGAGGTTTCAAATTTAGCAAGAATTATGGCAGAGGAATTAGGACTAGATGCAAAACGTGCCAGAAGAGCAGGTCTATTACATGATATTGGAAAAGCATTAGATCATGATATGGAAGGAACCCATGTAGAAATTGGTGTAGAAGTATTGAAAAAATACAAAGAAAATCCATTAGTGATTAATGCTGTAGAAGCACACCACGGAGATGTTGAGCCACAAACTTTAGAAGCACTACTAGTACAAGCAGCAGATGCGATATCAGCGTCAAGACCAGGTGCTAGAAGAGAAACTTTAGAAGCATATATTAAAAGATTACAAAATCTTGAAGAGATTGCAGATTCATTTGATGGTGTTGAGAAATCTTTTGCTATACAAGCTGGTCGTGAAATTAGAGTTATGGTAAAACCAGAAAAAATTTCAGATGACCAAATGACAATATTAGCAAGAGATGTTGCTAAGAAAATTGAAGGTGAAATGGATTATCCAGGACAAATTAAAGTTAATGTTATTAGAGAAACAAGAACAGTCGATTATGCAAAATAAAACAAGACCTCGGCGAACCCGCCGGGGTCTTGTTTTGTTATATACAATTACGGGCAAACCAGAAATCTCAAGTTTTCAACTGAGATAAACAAATATTTTTCGCTCATAAGTGTATAGAACGTTTTTGATTCGGAATCTGCCATCGGATGGGGAATGATCGTTAAATCTCCATCATCATCAGTAGATTCCTCTAATGAATCAAACATTTCCAGTTGTGTAGGGGAATCAAGCAATTCCCGAAGTTTTTCAAATCCGTACTCATGTAATAATAATTCAATGTCCACAAATACGCAGATGTCTTTTTCTTTTTCCTTCATGTTAGTCTCCTTTTTGAAATTTTACAACAGTTACATACCTATATGTTAACATAAATTTAAGATAAAATCAATAGAATGGGGAATTACTTGAGAAAAGTATATTCGCATTTAAAACTCTTGCGATTTTAATAGATATATAGTATCATATATATGTTAATATAAAAGAAAGAAGGAATGATTTTGAAGATTTTAGCTGTTGGAGATATTATTGGAGAAACAGGAATAAAAGAACTAAAAAGTAAATTATATCAAATAAGACAAAAAGAAGAAATAGATTTTGTTATTGTGAATGGAGAAAATGCAGCAGATGGGATGGGCATTACAGAAAAAAACTTTAATGATATACTATCCCAAAATGTTGATGTAGTAACCATGGGAAATCATACTTGGGGTAAAAAAGAAATATTTAAATTTATAGACCATCCAAAATTAATCAGACCAGCCAATTATCCTAAAGGTGTAGTAGGAAAAGGGTATGGTATATATGAATGCAAAAACAAAAAAATAGCAGTTATTAACTTGATTGGACGAGTATATATAAACATATTATCAGAAAACCCATTTTTAGTTGCAAAAGATATCATCAGAAAAATAAAAGACAAAGCCGATATCATCATTGTAGATTTTCATGCGGAAGCAACAGGAGAAAAAATAACAATGGGGTATTATTTAGATGGCATGGTAACAGCAGTTTTTGGAACACATACACATGTACAAACAGCAGATGAAAGAATATTACCAAAAGGAACAGCATATATTAGTGATATAGGTATGACAGGAACAAAAAATTCGGCACTTGGAATGGATATATCTGTTGCAATTAAAAGATTTGAAACAGCACTACCAGAAAGATATAAAATAGCAAAAGAAGGAGAAGGCATGTTAAATGGCATTATTTTAGACATAGATGATAGTACAAATCAAGTAAATGATATAACAAGAATTAATATATGAAAAATGTCGAATTAGTAAATTTATTGCGATGAAAACCTATAAATTTTTAGAAAAAAAGCTTTACACAAATTTCCAGATATTGTAAAATACTAAATGTAAAAGTTGCAACAAAAAAATAAAAATTATAGGAGGCAAAAGAAAATGGAAGTTTTAAAAATTTCGTCAAAATCAAACCCTAATTCAGTAGCAGGAGCAATTGCTGGATTAGTAAAAGAATCAAACAAGGCAGAAATGCAAGCAATCGGAGCAGGAGCATTAAATCAAGCGGTAAAAGCAGTTGCAATAGCAAGAGGCTTTGTAGCACCTTCTGGTGTGGACTTAGTATGTATACCTGCATTTGCAGAGGTTGAGGTAGAAGGAGAAGACAGAACAGGTATAAAATTGATAGTTGAATCAAGAGGATAATCATAAATAGCAGACTGTAAAAAAACAGTCTGTTTTGTTTTGTCCCCAAAAGGACACTTGACAATTATAAGATATTATGAAAAAATACAAACGATAAAAAGTAAAGGTATAGAAAAAAGGAGGACAAAAAAATGGAAAAAAAGAGAGGATTTGAAGTAGCAAAAGGATTTGAAGATAAAAATATCAATCTTCCCATAAGAAAAACAAAATATAGTGCAGGATATGATATAGAAGCAGCAGAAGATACAGTCATACCAAGTTTTAAAAAAGGAATGAATCCAACATTAGTAAAAACTGGTTTAAAAGCGTATATGCAAGATGATGAAATGTTACTATTATATAATCGTAGCTCTAATCCTAAGAAAAAAGGACTAATTATGGCTAATAGTGTAGGTGTAATTGATAAAGATTATTATGGAAATCCTGATAATGATGGACATTTTATGTTTGCATTTTATAACATAAAAGAAGAAGATATTACAATAAAAAAAGGAGAGGCCATAGGTCAAGCGATTTTTCAAAAATATTTTGTAACAGATGATGATGTAGCAGAAGGAGAAAGAGTTGGCGGCTTTGGTTCAACAACAAAATAAATTTTTAAAAAATATAAAAAAAATTATCCTTAGAACGATAAGGAATACAACCAAAATATACATAAAAAATAACGGTAATGGCTTTGACTTTTACCGTTTTTTGTAGTATAATAGATATGGTTAAAAAATCCAATAAAGTTATTAAAAGGTGTTTACATAACTTTATTATATTTTTCTGCCAAATAAATAAAAATGCTGAAAGGAGTGACTTACATGTTCAATGTAGGAGACAAAATTGTATACCCAATGCACGGGGCAGGAACAATAGATGCAATAGAGGAAAAGGACATTTTAGGACAAAAACAATCTTATTATATTTTAAAAATGCCAGGTGAGGTAAAAGTAATGATACCAACTGCAAAAGCAGAAGAAGTTGGGGTTAGAAATATAATTAATAAAGAATCAGCAGATAAAGTATTTGGAGTTTTAGAACAAGACGAAACAGCTATGGACAAAAATTGGAATAAACGCTATAGAGACAATATGGAGAAGATGAAAAGCGGAGACATCTATGAAATAGCTGATGTTGTTAGAAATTTAAGCTTTAAACAAAAAGAAAAAGGACTTTCAACAGGGGAGAAAAAAATGTTAAATAATGCTAAACAAATATTAGTTAGTGAATTAGTTTTAGCGGAGCATGCTACGCAAGAAGAAGTTGAACAACTTGTAGAGAATAAAATTAATACATCTTTTAAGATGTTTAGAGCAGATGATGTATCAACAGAAAGTGTAGTAAGCAAATTTATACCTTTTGAAGGAACAGGAACAAACGATAATTAATTTTAATTTTATAGATATACAGAAGCCTAAATATAAATAGGCTTCTTAAAATCTGATAAAAAATTTGAAAAAAATCATAAAATGTATTGACAAAAAAAAGAACAAATATTATAATAACTATTGTCGTCAAGATAAACCAGTTTTAAATATGCAGATGTGGCGGAACTGGTAGACGCACAGGACTTAAAATCCTGCGGTTGAATAAACCGTGCCGGTTCGATTCCGGCCATCTGCACCATTAGAACACCAAGTGTTTCGGAAGATTCAAACTTGGTGTTTTAATTTTAAAAATAGTCAAAGTTCTAACAAAAGTTCTAACACTTTTCCAAAATTAGAATTTTTATTAAGTTAGAAATGTATTTTTAGAAACAAGTTACCTAAAGTGCGAGTTTGGTAATTTGTTCTTTTTTTGTATCTAGTGCTAATTTGTTTTCAATTACATTTGCAGAAATTCTTTTATTTTCTACATCTGCATGGGCATATCTTAAAGTAGTTTGAAAATTAGAATGACCTAGCCATATTTGTATGTCTTTTAATGGTACACCATTTCTTACAAGCAAAGTGCCACAACTATGTCTTAAATCGTGTAATCTAATATGTCGCAAATTATTATTATCTAATATTTTACTAAAAGTTTGAGTTACATATCCAGGTTTCATTAATTCTCCATTTTCCATTAAACAGATATAATCTTTATAATCATTACAATAAGTATTTCCATAAAACTTTTTATTTTCTTCATATTTATTTTTATATTTTCTTAATAAATCGGCGATAAAGTCAAATAAAGGTAAAGTTCTATAACCAGCATCACTTTTGGTTCTCTCTTTGAATATAAATTGTGTAACACCATTAATTTTTCCTCTGCCGACAGTATGTCTAATTGTTAAAGTTTTATCTTTAAAGTCAATAGCATTCCATCTTATACCTATAACTTCTTCACGCCTTAGTCCATATACTCCTGCAATAATTACTGGTAATTCAATAGGTGTAGTTTCGATTATTTCCATTAAATTCAATAATTCATCTTGTGTATAATAATCTGCTGTATATTCTTTTACTTTTATAGGTTCTAGTTTAGTAGCTGGGTTACTGTCAATAATTTCAGTAATCACAGCACTTTTTAAAGCTTTACTAATATTTGCTCTATAATGTTTTATAGTATTTCCTGAAAGACCTTCGCTAAAAAGTAAATCGAAAAAGTCTTGAATGTGTTTAGGTTTTAAATCAACTAATTTAATTTTCTTGGCTTTAAAGTATTTGTATAATCTACCTTTAATAACTTGCTCATAACCGATATAGGTTGTCTGTTCAACTTTTCCTTTTTGTTTTTCTAGCCATTCTAACATATAATCACAAAACAAAATATTTTTGTATTTATCATATATGTTTGGATCTCTTAATTGTATTTTTGATTTTTGTTCATATTCAATTTTAAATTGTTCTAATTTTTCTTCAGCCTTTTTCTTGTTTCCTTTTATGGTATAACCTGTAGGAATCCATTTTGGTTTTCTTTTTCCATAGTCATCATACAAATTTAAAACAGCATAATAAAGACCTTTCTTTTTTTGTAAGCTACCTGTTATCATTTTACTCCTTTCCGTTGTAACAGTTTAGATTTAACTTATCATTGATATTTTTTGTATTATACCATGATAACTAAAAAATTCCTACTGTTCTGTCATCATATATTTGATAACATTAACTTTAGGAATTTTATATTCTCTGCCAACTTTTTTACTTTTTATTTTCTTTTCTCTTAACATACGATATGCAAGAGTATTACTAATTCCACCTAACATTTTTCTCATTTGGTCGAGATTAACAATATCTGGATAGTCTGTAAACATTAGAGTATAAGTTTCTTTCATATCAGCCATATTTTTGTACCTCCTTTGCTAAAATTTAAAATAAAAAAAGACCTATTCTACAATAGGACTAATTAAATACTATAACAATATTTTTTCTTATATTTCTGTGTTGGTATTTTTATATTCCTATTTATTGATTTAGGAACATCTGAACCAACATTTAATTTTCTATCTATAACTAGATTACCTTTACTATTTGTGTGATAAGCATTTGGATTCCACTTTCTATATGCTAAATCACTCATCTCTGATGAATAAGATAATTCTTTACTTGCTTCAATATGTTGCCTCTTTACAAATTCATATAATTGTTTATCAGCTTCATTTTGCCTTTTATTTCTAATCCATTCTCTTTTTGCAATTTTACGATTTTCTTTACTTATTTGAGTTCTATATTCTTTTTCAGGTATATATCTTATATCTTTTTTTATTATTTTTGTGATATAAGATGGATTAACACCTATTTCTTTAGCAATAATAGAGGGCTTTTCGTGTTCGCTATAATACTTGTCGAGTATATAGTTCTTAGTATCTATAATAATCACAACCTTTCAAGCAATTTGGTAAAATTTCTGTCTACATATTTTTTATATAGTTGTAGCTCTTGACATTTTATAATAATTATTGTAATATGTTAGTATATTACACTTATTAATATTTAACACTATTATAAAGTAATAATTGTAATATGTCAATATATTACAATAAAGTTTTTAAAAAATTTTAAGGAGAATAAAATAATGGAATTTAATTTTAAAAGTAATAGTGCATATTCATATATGAAATATGGTGGATATCAAGGAAAATATAAAGGAAAAGAATACTATATGGTTCCAAATCCAGAGGCTAGCATAAACATTAGAGATTTATATGATATGTTTAGTAAAATGGATTCAATATTAGTTGATTTATTAAATATGGGAAGAATATGTATAGATGCAGAAGATGATCAAACCAAATTTACTTGTGCATATTTTTTCGTAGAAAAATATGGTTTATTAGGTTTTATGGTGGAAGCACCAACTAATCCAGATTTTTTATTGAATGAAGAAGTAACATTAAAAGAAAATAATTTTATTAATAAAAATTGTGTAATGAGAACTAAAGACTATTTTGATTTATTCTTTCCATTTGCTAACGATGATGAAATAAGTTACACAGTAACAAATGGTAAAGTAGAAATAGAAACAAATTCTGATTTACAAAGAATGTTAAATCGTACATCAATTAACGATCAATTAATTTATTCTAGTTTTTATTGTGAAAAAATAGATTGGATTATTAAATATGCAAAAAAAATGTATAAAATATTTAAAAAGTATGTAGATTTAGCAAATAATAGTATGGATGATTATGATGAATATAAAGCAAGAGAAATTATAAATGATTATTATTTTTCTGGAATACCATATAAAATTAATATGTATGGAAATACACCAGAAATATCATGGCAACCTAATTCTTTAAAACAAGCAATAGATATGGCTTTTGGATTTATGCTTTGCAGTGAAAAAAATCCTTTAAAGATATGCAAACATTGTGGTAAAGTTTTTTATGCTAAAAACCCTAAAGCTGAATATGATAGTAGCAAATGTAGAAATCAAGCAAATGTATATAAAAGTAGGAATAAAAATAAAGCTGAATAAAAATAATTTTGAATTGTAGAAAAAGCATTGTTTTTATTAGAAAATTAAAGTATAATAAATCCATCCTTTTCCAAAGGAAAACTTTGAGAAAGGAGGTGAACATCTTGAGTTCTTTCGATTTAATTTGGCGATTAATCGTTTTGCTATTACTTAGTAATAATAAAAATGATGAAAACCAAAATTCTCAGGATTAGTACAAACTAATCAAAGGCAGTCTGGTCAACTGCCTTTATTTTTGCACAAAAAAAGAGATATGTGGTCAACATATCTCGTGAACATTTGAGTTCTTCGATAATTCTCTTGCTTAAGCTAAATATAGTATACTATATTTTTTATTATATGTCAAATGTTTTTCAAAAATTCATTTTTTTAAAATTTTTTACTAATATCTTTTAATAAATCATTTACATCTATACCAAGAACATGGGCAATTCCAAATAATTCATAATCTTTAACAGTTCTTTTGTTATTTTCAATATCATATAAACTTTGTTTGTGTATGCTAATTCCCATTAATTCTAGTTTTGCAGAAAGTTTTTCATAAGATAAGTCTTTCTTTATTCTATATTCTTTTAATAATCTACCAATCACATTCATATTTCCATCAAATCTTGCAATCAATGACATATTTATTCCTACTTTCATTTATATATATGTATTGATTTTAATATTTTTCTATGTTATATTTATAAGTGTTAACACTTTAATATATTTATATACTTAAAAACATTCAAAAAGGAGCAACACAAAATGGAACAATTAAATAAAGAATTTAATATACCTTATTATATATTTGAAGAAATTACAGATTATATTGAATTAACGGCAAAAGGTTATTCAAAATGTATGAAGTGGGAGAATATTAAATCATTATTAAATTTAGCAGTAGTCAATAATAGAATAACAAAAGAACAAGCAGAATTTTTAGAAAAAGAATTTAACAGAGAATAAGAAAATATTACAGTAATATTACAGTAATATTACATAAATATTATTTTTTTGTAACAAAGATTTTTGATTTGTCATATTTATTGTAAAAAATAACATTTTATGCTATAAATTATATAAATAAGAGGAGGTTTATCTAATGTTTAATTATAATGAAGAAGAAAAAAGAATTGAAGAAGCTATACAACAGCTTTACAGAGATTTTGCTTTACAATATGGAAAAATAGAAAAATCAGAATTATCAGAAAGTGAAAAACAAAGTAGAATAAGCGAATTAATTGAAAATACTACTAATACAGAAAATATATTAAGAAATACAAGCAGTTTATCAGAATTATCAAGTGAAGATAAAGAGGCTTTGGGAATAAAAGAAAGAAGTGAGCAAACTGTAGATGAGAAGGTTGTTAACACTCTAGTTTCAATATATGCCAAAAGAGCAAAAATGCCAAAAAAAGATTTCGCTACAGGAATATTAGATAATATAACTTTAGGAGAAGATGAAACATTAGAGGAAATAGATACATCAGCATTTGAAGAAGAATTAAGAGAATACTTTACAGAACATTATTATGATTTATTAAACACTGGATACAACGATTTTCTTTCAGAAATAACAGAAGTTCCTGATGAGATTAGTAGTTTGAATAATAAATATGGCGATTTAACACAATTAGCAATAAAACATAAATTAGATCCTAAAAAATTTGCACATTTTGGATATCAACTTACTATACAAGATGGTTTGGTTGCAGAGGAAGATTCAACATTTGGTAGAAGTAATGTGTTTTATGCCACTGAAAAAGCTGTAAATAGGAGAATATACGATTTATATAGTAAAGCATTATATCAAAAACAAAAAAGTAATGGTAGAGATTTATTTTCAGATGAAACAAGAGAATTAAAAAATACTTATATTACTTATGCAGAAAAAAATGGATTTCAAATAGAAGATAAAGATGTACTTGAAGAAATACCAGTAGATATGAAAAAGGTACAAGGTATTGCAAGTTATATAAATAGAGTATTGAATGAAAATGGAACGATATCAGAAGATATGACTGAACAATTTGCAACTGAAATACAAAAAGATTATTCAAAAATAATGAATTTAACTTCATTTAATTTTGGAGAATTAGAAACTGTAAAAAAACTTGCAAATGATAAATATGTATCATTATATTTAAGTATTAATGAAGATAGCATTTTAAAAACAGATGAATTTAGTCCTGATATCGCCTATGCAACACCAGAATACTTAAGAGATGAATATAAGATACTTATGGGAAGAATAAAAGAATTATCATATACTGATGCTTTTTCTAGTGGATATTTTGATGTTGAGAAAGCAAATAAACAAAAAGAAGCATTTAGAAGATATATTCGTGATAATGGAATTGAAGGAATTGATATATCTATTCCTGAAGTAGAAATAGATCATAAAAAGACAGAAATGATTACAGATGCTATATTAAGTAAATATGGAGCAGAATATGAAAATAAAGAAGAAATGAGAGCAAGAATTCTAAAAAAAGTCGAAGATAGATACCCTGAAATGTTTTATGAAAGACAAGTTATAGGATTAGATGATTTAGTTGGTGAAGAATTAAGGGATATGGGAAAAGGTTTTGTAACAGAAAGATTATATATGCAAAATGATTTTGGATATATTGGAGATTTCAGTGGATTTAATGGACAATGCATATATGCCACTCCAGAAGCTATTGCAGAAAAAATAGAGATATTAGATGATAAAATAGCTAGTAGAGATTTTTCTTTTGACGAAAAAAGAATTAGAGAACAATTAGTACAATATGCAAAAGATAATAATTTTGATATACAAATTCCAGATGTAGCAACGGTCGAACAAAAAAGAAAACAAGAACAAGATGTATTTTCATTTAGAGGTGGAGGCTTAAGTTTCATTAATAGAGATATGTTGCCAGATGACCCAACTGCAAGACCTAAAATAGAATTAGAAGATTCAATGTTTGATGTTATATATAAAATCTCTGAAGGAGTGCCAGGAGCAATAGTAGGAATAACTGAACTTATGAAATCAGATGAAGCAGGATTTATGCTTTTACTAGGTTTAGATGATATGAATATAAGAGGTTCACAAGTTTGGGAGGCATACAAATATTTATATAAAGAGGATGGAAAGAAATTTGCCCAAGCTGTTAGAAACAGAGATAAAAATATGGTGGATTTTATAAATGAAGAAATGGCATCTGTTGGAGGAGAAAAAGCGGTTACAGGGGGGGCTTCTTTTGATAGAAACAAAACTCCAGATAAATATAGATTTACAGAGGAAGAAGTTGAGCAGTTGAGAGCCCAAAGAGAAGAAAGACTAGAAAAACAAAGAAAAGCTAGAGAAAAAATGATAGCTAATAGTCCAGCAAAAAAGAAAAGTTTGGGACAAAAGAGAAGAGAAGAAAGAGAAGCCAAAAAGAAGGCATATAGAGAAAGGTTAATTGCAAAAGGTAAGAAAAGTATTGGAGAATTAGATGAGGAACTTACAACTTTACAAGATAAAGAAAAACAAGCGAAAGAATTATATAATCAATATGAGCATCAATTAGAAAGTCAAACCAAAGAAGGAAGGGAAGAACAATGATGGAGAGAATTAAAAAATTTTTTAGAAATTTATTTGGCATAAGTCAAAATTATTTAGAAGCACCAAAAAATGATGTTCCTCAAAACGAAATACTATATACTAACAATGAAAAATTGCAAAGTAGATTTAATCAATTCCAAGAACAAATAAAAATCGAGTCAAATCCACAGGAAGAAAAAGCATTAAAATTACAAAGAGATTATAAGGCTGGAATTATAGAGGAAGAAGATTTGACAGAAGAAGATTTTGACATATTGAGTAATTTATATGAAAATCAAATTCAAAATACCAAAGCATCTATAGAAAACTACAGGAAGAAAATTTTAAATATACAGACTAAATTAGTACAAAATAACTAAATATTATGAAAGGCAAGTTTGAGAAAAACTTGCCTTCAAGTAATACTTTTATATTTCTAAATCCCATTCTTTTTCTCTTTCTTCATTTGCAATTTGTTTTACTGGATCAATAAAAGTATGAGTTTCTTGTTGAAAATCTTTAATTAATTCTTTTGATTCGCCAATACCAATTTTATGACAAACCCAATGTATAAATTTTTCGACAGTTTCATAGAATTTATCGATGATTTTGAGTAAATGATTATTTTCTTTTTCTAATGACTTAATTTTATTTTTATATTTATATTCAATGTCAAATTCCTTATCTTGAAATTCTTGTTCTAATTCAGCTTTTCTATTATTATATTCAAAATCAAGATTATTGCTTTTTCTTTTATATTCATTTTCCAAATCCCTAACTTTATTATTTAATTTCTCATTATCAGAAATTATAGAATCTCTTTCTTTTTGGTATTTTTCAGCTTCATTAATGACTTTTGATTGTTTTGATAATTCTTTATGCAAAGAAAGGTTATCTTTGTATAATTCTTTAATTAATTCATCCTTAGGTTTTATAATTTCTTCTAATATCTTCTCGTCTCTTTTTCGTGAGAATTTACTAATATCAGTTAAATCTGGGACATCGGGTAATTCTAATTTTATTTCATTTAAAATTTTCTTGGTATTATTATAGTTTGTAATCTTTTTATATTCTTCTACAGTATAATGTTTTCTATCAGTATCTTCTACAAACATACCTCTTTCTAAATCAAAACCTTTTGATTTTACATGATTAAAATAAGCATCTTGTAATTTTCTGTAACTATCTCGACCTTTCCAGAAATCTCTGCTACAGATTTTATCAATGTCTTTTCCTTCTTTATCTTTTGTATGAACAACAGGAACGAACATTAAGTGCATGTGTGGTACTCCTTCATCCAAATGTACTACTGCTGATATTATATTCTTTTCTCCAAGATTTTTATAATTACAGATAAATTTATAACATTCATCAAAATATCTTTTTGTTTCTTCTTCTCCAATTCTATCAAAAAATGCTTGGTCAGATGTAAATATCATTTGGCACATAATTATACTATTACTTCTAAGATGTCCTTGTAAATTATTTTCTTTCATATATTTATCAAATTCTTTTGTGTATGTTAATTGGTTTTTCTTAATATAATAATTCAAATGTGTTTTTGTAGGATCAATATCTTTATTAGTATGATTTTTGGCTTTCCTATCGTTGTGAGTTCCTTTTCCATTTATCTCAGCTCGTGTTAATTTTTCATTTCTTACAATAGCATAACTCATATCTCCATGCACCTCCTTCTTTGCTCGAGATATTGTTTCAATGTCTAACACACTAGACAAACAAGTTTGTCCGTGTGGCAGGGTTTACTCAACCCCACACCCCAAAACCTAAAACTGCTTAACTGCATTTTTAGGTTTTTTCATAAAAATTTGCTTTTCGCAATTTTTATGAATGTGAGTAAAAAAATGATTTTTTTACTCACGACAAAAAAGCACTTATGCTTTTTTGCAATCACTTTAGCAACTACCAAGAAGAAACCAGAGGGAGAGAGCGGAGTAGAATTAGGTGTAATAATCCCATTTGTTAAAAATAGAATTATTACACCTATATAAGCTGAAACCGTCGGTTGTTCGCCTCGTTTCATAGGTAGTCTAGTAAGTAGCTTTTGCTACTATAATTGCTGATACTGCTTTGTATCTTTGTTCATACTTGCCCAAACTTTTTACAATTACAAATCCATTTCAAGTTTTGCCTCCGAATACTCTTTTATTATTGTGAGTCTATGTTCTAAAATCTCACTCACGCACCTTGTATAATTAGACTGCTTATACAAATACGAATGGACTTTATAGCATCGGCTCATCACACCAAACACTTTTTAAGAGGTGTTGCATTTCTCTTTTGCACGACAAAAAAGCCCGTTTGTAGATTTTTTTCTACAAACGGACTTTGTCGATAATATTCTTATTTAATTTGCTCTCGTAATCGCTTTGTAGCGATTTAAAATTAGGAAGAGTATAATTTTATGCCTATAATATAATTTCCTTAAAATGCAAAATTTGATTTTAAAATATCAATAATAAATTAGGCTGTTACTTCTATCAAAAGTTCTAACACAGTTCTAACACCAAATTCAAAATTTTAGAAAAGAAGATTTTTATTTGTATTGCATATTTATCAATACTTGTGTTATAATTTTCTTACAAACAAGCGAATTTAATAGGTTAATAACTATTACTAAAAGAGGTTATCTAATGGTAAAAAACAGATGGCGTAAAATTCTTAAAATCCTGCGAGGGTTAAACCTCGTGCCGGTTCGATTCCGGCCATCTGCACCAATAGACTTATCAATGCCTTAAAGTTTTGATAAGTTTATTTTTTTAACTAAAAACAATTTATTTTTGATAGTAAAAAGATTAATAGAATCTTTGAAAAGCAAAAATATAATTAAAAAAATAGGCTCAAATAAATTTAAGCGATTGGAATGTTTTGAAAAATAAACAAGAATTTGAAGATTTATATTGACTTATGATTAAATAATTTATATAATGCTATTCAAGAAATAGGGAAAAGCAGAAGTGTGTCGCCACCGACTATAAGGAGGTGGTGTGTATGGTAGAACAATTTTTATTATTAACAATAAAATTATTATTTGCTGGTCTTGTGTCAGTAACTATCATAAACATAGCCTTGATTATTGTACTTGTACATATTTTAGGCAAACAAAACTAAAAGAAATACACACTCTGCTTGCTGATTAGAGTGTGTATTTTATATTCCAAAATCGGCGACCACTTCGTTGTGGCTCTCTATTTCTATATTTATATTATAGCATATTTTTAGTATTTGTCAAACAAATTTTGAAAAATCCTATATTCTTGATTTATTAACAATGAAAATTCCTCAATTGTAGAATTACTTTGATAGAATTGAAATAACATCTATTCTAAAAATAATGTGTCAGCAAATGACACAATAAATGACACATTAAAATTAAATAAAAATGAACAACAAATTCTATGTAATTATTTACATTTATATTCTTGATAAAAATATATAATATGGTATACTAGTAAAAAAGGGGTAAAAAATTATGAATAAAAAAGTAGTATCTATAGGTATCGTAATTGCTGTATGTATTATTATTTTAATTACTGGATTTTTATTGATTAGACAATATTTCTAAAACAAACCATCTTCTGACCAGTTAGATTTTTCTGAATTAGAAAAGATGAAAGATTCCGAATTAGCAGATTTATTTTATAATATTTCTAAAGGAGACGAATTTATAAATGAAAATGAAAAAGATTATCGATTTCCATATAAAGGAGCAGATAGTGTAGAAGATGCAATAGAAAAAAACAAAAACTATTGGTCAGTCTAGTGATACAGAAATGTTAGAATTAAAATTGCAAGAGGAAACTGATTATTATTATGTTATATATCAAGAATATATTTCATACAGAGAAACGGGAGATGTAACTTTTAAAAACTATTATTTATATTTTAAAAATTCAATTCTAGATATTAACAATAAAATTATTAATACAAATATTTTAAATAATGCCAATAAAATTAAAGAAATATTTAATTTATATACATATATTAAAAATAGAGACAACGCAAGTATAAAATTACTACTACCAGAAATTATAGAAAATTCAAATGAATATATATACACATATTATTATTTTAAGACATCATATGGAGATTGGGGACTATCAGATAGAATAGAATTATATAAAAGTACAATATCAATAAATAAGCAAAGTGGAAAGTTTGAATCTGTTGAAAACAAGATTAGACAAGTAACGGGAAAAATTAATTAGTATTAATATATGTGATATTACTACTTTTATGGTCAAAAGTTTGAATTATATTTTACATTTTTTATAATACGGATAGGAAATGATAAGCTAAAGGAGAAAATGAATTTATGATAAAAGTATATGTAGCAAGTGCCTTTTCTAAAGATCAAAAAGGTGGAAATAAAGCAGGGGTTTTAATCAATGATAATAATTTGACTGCCAAACAAAAAATGAAGGTGGCCGAAATATTAGGATATTCAGAAACAGCATTTATTTCAGAAAGCGATAAAGCAGATTTTAAGTTGGAATATTATACGCCAGTAGAAGAAGTACCATTATGTGGACATGCTACTATTGCTACATTTGTAGTTTTAAATAATTTAAAAAAATTAAGTAAATCATCATATAAAATAGAAACAAAATCAGGAATACTAAATATACAAATAGAAAAAGACTTAATACTAATGCAACAAAACATGCCAAAATATTATGATATTATAAATAAATGTGAAATAGAAAAATGCATAGATACTAATATGTTAAATAAAGAGTATCCAATACAAATAGTTTCTACAGGTCTAAGGGATATACTAGTTCCAATAGATAATAGAGAAAGTTTAAAAAAATTAATACCTGATTTTGAAGAAATGAAAAAGATAAGTAAAGAAAAAGATGTAATTGGAATGCACATATTTACATTAAATAATGATGAAGAATTAACAGCAATTTGTAGAAATTTTGCACCGCTCTATGGAATAAATGAGGAATCTGCAACCGGAACTTCAAATTGTGCTCTAGCTTGTTACTTATTTAAATATGGAATAAAAAAGAATAAATATGTATTTGAACAAGGATATGAACTAGATAATCCGTCTCAAATTATTGTTTTTTTAGAAGAAAATAATAATCAGATATCAAATGTTTTAGTAGGTGGAAAAGGATATATCGTTGAAGAAATAGAAATAAATAATTTGTAAAATAATAAAAAATATTTAGTATGATAGAAAGAAATAAAAGTGTTAAAAGCTAATAAAGAGCACAAAGAATTTATAATATATGCGAACAATATCATAAATGATGTTAATGATACAGAGAAAACGAATGGTTTAAAGGAAAATATTGATAAGGATTATTTTTGTGATAAACCTAAATTTAATTGCTTAGTAGCAGAAATAGATCATAAGCCTGTAGGAATGATATTATATTCATATTTCTATTGGGCTAATGATGGTGAAGTTTTATGGATCTCACAAATGTTTGTTGAAGAAGAATATAGAAAATATGGCGTTTTCTTTAAATTAATAGAAAAATTAAGAGAAGAAAATCAAGAGATAAAAATAGTATCTTGTGCAACTGGTGATGAGAATAAAAGAATGCAACGAATATTAAAATATTATGGTGGGCATGAAATTAATTTGAAATTTTACTATAAGAAGGTGTAAAAAATGTTTTTATATATGTCATCACAAAAATTTGGACAAGATACAAAATTCTTAAAAGATTGGATAAATCAACATGATAATAAAATTTTTATAATACCGAATGCTCTTGATGCTAAAGATGAAGAAAAAATACAAGAAAATTTAAAAGAAGATATAAAATTACTAGAAGAAACAGGGTTTTGTGTTAGTATTATAGACTTGAAATTATATTTTGGAAAATATAACGAATTAATAGAAGAACTGTCAAAATATAATGCTTGTTGTGTAATGGGAGGCAATGTATTTATATTAAGAAAAGCAATGGAGCTTAGTGGATTTGATATTTTTTTAAAAGATAAAAAATCTAGTGATAATTATTTATATATTGGATATAGTGCTGGAAGTTGTGTACTTTCTGATAACTTAGAATATTTAAAAACAATTGATAAACCAATTACTTTTTATAATCAAACGAAAGTGAATTATGAGGGAATAGGTTTTGTTGATTATCTTTTTATTCCTCATTATAAATCTAATTATCATAAAGTTCATTTAATCGAAGATTTAGTAAATAAATGTAAGAATGAAAATATTAAATATAAAGCTATAAAAGATGGAGAAGTTGTTATTGAGCAAATAAAATAGATTTTATAAAGGAGGTATATAATGGGATCATATGTAGAAATTAATGATACTTTACAAATAACAAAAGAACAAGGTTTTCCAAAAGAATTAGATTTGAAACAACATCTAAAAACACCATATACGGCAGAACAATTTAAAGATAAAATATTTGAATTTAAAGACAAACCTAATATTAGGAACTATCAAATGCCACCAGTAAGAAATTTTTTAGTTGAAAATATTGATGGTAAATGGCTATATTGGGGATTGATACATATAATAGAAGTTAAACATGATTATATAAATAAAACAACATCAGGAAAATTTAAAATTATTTATATTAATAAACCAGAAGAAATGGAAATGGCACATAACCTTATAGATAGAAATAAAGATACATTTTTTAAGTTATAAATAATTAGCATAAAAAAATATATACTATATAAAAATAGAAAATAAGAAATCACAAAGTGTGGTACAATTGAAAATAGAATACCATACTCTACTTTTCCTTATTATTCCAAATAGTTTAATTGTCAATCCAAATCCAACTGATTTTTGTATTTTTACTTTATTTATAAAGTTAGTATAAACTTTTAGTAGGGAAAATTTGATAAAAAAATTGAATAAGAGATACCAATTTGATAGAATATTTTTA
>CALXFE010000010.1 GCA_944387545.1 uncultured Clostridia bacterium
GATATCCTTGTGTCATAATTTGTTTTTCGATAAAATGTAATATTGATTTTTCTCTTCTATTTAATTCTGGTTTCTTTTTTGGCATTTTCTTCACTCCATTCTCTTATTTTGTCTCATCATATCATACAAACAAAAAAATGTCAAACAAATTTTTGATATTTTTAAATTTTTCAAAATGAACCATTGGGGACGTGCCAAAATGGACAAAAATTGACCAAAAGGGACAGACATATTAGAAAAAAAAAGTTATTAAAAATATTATATTTCTTAATTTATGAAATGACGAATGTGAATGAAATCATATCAGAAAAAATTAAAGTATCTAATAGGAGAATCTCAAAACTTGATTTTGAGTGGTGCCTATTAGATACTTTTAGTTTTTCTTTATGATGTAATGTTAGCCGAGGAATGTAATAAATTAAGAAATATAATATTTTTATAATAATGAATATTTTCATAGGTCTGTCCCTTTTGGACATTTTCTGACCGATTTGGCACGTCCCTAGCAGAAATCTTTTAAAAACTTTTCTTTTATTTCTAATGGTAATAAGACTATTTTTGATATTTCTTCTTTTTTTACAATTTCAGGAATGTATTCTCCAGAATCTTTATATTCTGGATTATTTGAAAATTCTTCACCTTCTCCTGTTCCGAATTCACCATCGACATATTCACATAAAAAGAAATATTCTTTCATATTTAATTTTATATTTTCCAATTCATATAATTTTTTAATGACTTTTACATTGATTCCAAATTCCTCTTTTATTTCTCTTATAACACCTTCTTCTAATGTCTCTCCTTTTTCTAAATGTCCTCCAGGAAATGTATAATATTCTTGATAATCTTTATTTCTTATGACATGTTTTCTATGCATCAATACAAATCCATCATTCATTGGAACAATCCCTGCTACTCTTATCTTTACTTTATTTTCTTCCATAAAAAAATACCTCCTTGATATTTTCATTATATCATAAAAGGTATTTTTATTTTATCCCAAATGTATAATTTTATATTTTATTGTATTGTTATTGTTTACTTTTTCGTAATCATTATATCTTTCTACTCTACTATTTGCTGATTTGGTGCATATTGGTACTACTATTGTCTCCTTCACATGCTATAATTTCGATATTAGATCCTAGAGAAACTACGGGGCGAACGCAATAGGGGTTGCTACCACCAGCACCGGTCGCATTGAATATACCGCAATTGCCAATGCCAGCAGGGTTCATAATGCGCAACCCGAAATACCGCATAAGTCGAAAAACAGGCAGCATAGCGGGAAGCCAAGTAGTAACTTGTATTACATAGCATATCTCTTACTATGCTACTACTTCCATTATTGTCTTTAAAGTAATTTGCTGGCATACTAAGAATATATAGATTTTGTGTTACAGTTAGGTTTGTTGCTTTTGTTGATGTTTCGTCTGTTGGACTTGTGTATCCATCATCACTTACACCTATTCCATCTGTTTTCGTTACTGTTGTATCAATTCCGCTTCCATTTTCTTGGGCATATAAATTTGGATAGTTCGTATAACTTCCTGTATATGTTTTGGTTTTTCCATATGTTACTCCCTCATTATTATATGCATCTCTTGCTGCGATTCCTGTTTCATTCATTTGACTTTCTATATCTTTTAAGTCTATACTTCTGGCTGTTAGTCCTAGGCTACTATTACTATATAACGCTTTACATATGTCATTTATTAGATATACTCCATTATTATATCCTAGTGCTCCTTGAAAATATACAGCTGCATTTGGTACTGTTTCACTTATCAAATCTACTGTACCATTTGGTTGTATATTTAAAATTCTCCATTTTAATCCAGTTGTTTGTGCTATTGTTTGGTTACTACTATATCCACTTTGTGTTGCTGGTAAATTATATCCTGCTGATACTGTATCATATGTGTAATTTACATAGTCTCCTATCTTGATTCCTTCTCTTTTTACAACATTTCCTATGCTTCCATCTTTATTGATTATATAACTATATTTCCCATCTACCGTTACTGTTAATGGATAATCTGCATCTGTTATTGTTCCTGGTACGCCACTTATATTTTCTATTTGATTTAAATTATCTTTTAAATCATTATTATCTATTTTTGCATCTGTTCCTATACTTCCTATTACTGCTAATTGCACTTGTTCTTTTGCTTCTGCTTCTTCTGTTTTTTCACTTGCTTGTGTTGCTCTACTTAAGATTCCATTGTCTCCTGTTAGTGCTGCTATTGTTACTCCTGCTAGGATTAATAATACAATTATTGTGATAACTAATGCTATTAATGTAATACCTCTCATATTATGTATGTCTTTCTTTATGTTTCTACATTCTTTGTTTCTAGTTTTATACATAAACTTTTCTCCCCTCTTTTGTTTCTTTTTTCTTTTCTTCTTACAGCGTAATTAACCATAAGCTTTTATTAAGCTTTTCCATTATTAATCGCAATATACATATTTTATATTTATTTTCTTTTTAATCAAAAATATGGTTTTTTATATCTATATTTTATTGTTTCTTTTTCGTAATCATTATATCTTTCTACTAGGCTATTTGCTGATTTGGTGCATATTGGTACTACTATTGTCTCCTTCACATGCTATAATTTCGATGTTAGATTCTAAAGAAACTACGGGGCGAACACGATAGGTGTAGCTATTAGTAGTACCGTACGAATAGAACATAGCGTAACCGTAAAGGTCAGAAGCGTCCACATGGCGCAACCCGAAATCTGCATTAGTCCAATAGCAGAAAACATAGCGGGAAGCCAACCAGTAATTTGTTCCTGCATTAAATAGCATGTCTCTTACTATGTTACTACTTCCATTATAATCTTTAAAGTAATTTGCTGGCATATTAAAAGTATAATAATTTTGTGTTACAGTTAGGCTATTTGCTTTTGCTGATGTTTCTGTTGTTGGACTTGTATATCCATCATCACTTGCATCTATTCCATCTGTTTTCGTTTCTGTTGTGTTAATACCACTTCCGTTTTCAAAGTCGTTAAAATTTCTATTCTAAATTTTTACTTTAAAACTAATTTGTTGGTGTATTTTAATCTATAAGTTTTAGCGTTCAGCTTTGCAAATATAAAGTGACACGAAAGCCGAGGTTACTATCGCTGTAAGATGGAAGCATGTGAGTGCTACGAGTAGAAGCTGGATTATTAGAGCCTGAATGGAGATAATCACCTCCTCGATAAACTCGATAATTAGTGCCGTAGGACTCCATTGTCCATTCATATACATTTCCTGCTAAATCATATATATTTTTAGGACTATTGGTTTTACCAGTTATATCGATTCCTGTTTGATGTGTTGCGTTTCCTCTTGCATAATTATCGCTATACCATCCCATTCCTGTTGAGTTCTTTGCAAAATCTGTATAATTTGGATCTATCCATGTCAATGTCGCATCCCATTGCACTCCATAACAAAGTGTACTTGTTACTGTTGTATATCCGTTTTCTGTATCAAAATTTCTTGCAAGCTCTATTGCTCCATCTTGAGTATTTGTTGTTTCTGTTTCTTCATTCATCGTTTTATTTTTTGACCAAGGTATATTAGTATATACATCTGTTCCTTTTTGTATCACAACATTTCCGCTACTATCTTTTCCAGCTTCATATCTTCCTATATAGAATCCTTCATTATCATACACACTTTGGTACATTTGTTGTGCTTCTGTTTTTGTTGTTTCAGTTTCTGTAACTCTGGTGTCTGTGTTGTTTCCTGTGTTATCAGCTTCTCCAAAATCTGCTGTTAATGTTTGTGAATTATTGTTATAAAATCCATCTCTTCTTTTAAATTGTGAATTATAATCTTCTTTACTTACTGGTACCCATACAAATTCATTTCCTATACTATTATGATTTTCATCTATTGCATCTGTTATGACTAATCCATTTTCTATACTATTTATTGTATCACTTGTTCCTACTGCAAATCCTTCTGGTATCCATGCTGTTTGTCCATTTTTTGTGTATTGTTGCGTGCTTGTATAAATATCTGAAAATTTTTCTACATATTTTCCATTTGTTATTTCTACTGTATAGGTTGTTTTTCCTCCATTACTTTGCTCTACAATAAATTTATATTCTCCGTTCTCTTCTACTTCATATGTTACTGTGGTTACATTATTTTCTATACTTCCATCTGGTTTTGTTATTTTTGTTATTTCTCCTTCTGTTGCTTCTGCATTGATTGTTATAGTTATTTTCTCTCCTTCATCTACTTGTGTTTCTGGATTGATTGTATGTGTTACGATTGGTGCTGGTACCATTTGCTCTACTTTTCCATTTTCACTTACAAAATATCTTCTTCCTGTATCTGTTATTGTTACAATATATCCTTGTTCTCCTGCATTTTCTCCTTCTTCTACACTATATTTATTCTTTCCAAAGCCCTTTTCTAATTCTTTATCCAAATCTTGTTGTAATATCTCTCTTCCATTGTTGTCTATTAGAGCTGCTTGTGCTGCTAGTGCTAGTTTTTCTTTTTCTTCTGCTATGTCTGTTGCTTCTCTTGCATCTGTTGCTCTGCTTAAGATTCCATTGTCTCCTGCTAATGCTGCTATGGTTACTCCTGCTAGGATTAATAACACAATAATTGTAATTACCAATGCAATTAAAGTGATACCTTTCTCCTGATTTTTCTTCATCTGAATCCTCTTTTTTTCTTTTGGTTTCTCCATTTAATTTACTCCTCCTTTGTTTTGTTGTATATAATTTATATATGCTTATAGTTTATTTTATTTTTTTATATCATATTGTGTCATGTTTTTCAAGTTTTCTAATTTTATTTTTCGCTTTTCTTCTTTACTCTTTATTATATTTCTCAGAATATATATTCCTATTCATTATTTGGGATAATTTTTCAATTTCTTAAACTCAGAAAACTTTATTGGTACTGCTGACGTAATTATCTACAACTTTTTGGCTCTCATAACCTTTAAACAAATTTAAAAAATCATATAATTCCCTTGAATTTATTTTTTATTTAGTATAATATATAAAGGAAATATAAGAGATTACATAGGAGGATATAGAATGCCAAGAAAAACAAAAGAAACAAATGAAATAACAAAAGTACTTACATCAACTAAAACAACTGATGTAGCAAAAAAAGAAGCAAAAAAAACAACAACAAAATCTATAACGTCAGCTACCAAAAAAACAACTGCTAAGAAAGATGTTGTTACAAATGTAAAATCTGCTACCAAAAAATCATCTACTGCAAAAAGCGTAGCAAAGAAATCCTCTGCTACTACTAAAAAGAAAACGGCTACAAAAGCGTCTACTAAAAAAGTGCCTACAAAGAAAAAGGCAACTACAAAAAAACAAAAAGTAGACATTGTAGAATATTATGATTTACCCTATCGCTATAACCAAACTGTTGTAAAAGTGTTGGCACAAACTCCTACAAACTTGTTTATTTATTGGGATATTTCTGACAAAGATAGAGAAAAATATAAAGAACAATTTGGTGAAAACTTTTTTGAGACGACTAAACCAGTTCTAATCATTCATAACATCACGATGAATTACAGTTTTGAGGTTGATATCAATGATTTTGCCAATAGTTGGTATCTTCATGTAAATGATGCTAAATGTGATTATAAAATTGAATTAGGCAGACGTCCTATTAAACAAAATCCAAAAATTAAAACAGATTATATATATATATCCACCTCAAATGATATAGAATCACCAAATGACCATATCTTATTTAATAAAGAACAAAAGATGGTATATTTTAGAAATGTAAAAACTGGTGTTCAAATTGAAAAACCAATTTCAGCCAATCTTTCCTTTATTAGAAATATGGGAAAAATTTACAACATATATGATATCTATAAAGCAATTTACCAAAATGAAAATGTTGAAGAAATATATGATTTATCAAACCCTTCTTCTGGTAATCCATCATCAGGGAGTCTTTCTTCAAAACTCAAATAAATCTTGAGGCACTTTAGGTTGCAATTTTAAAAGTGTCTCATTCATTTTTTAACTTATAGAAAATCGCATTTTTGGTAAAAAAACAATATTACACAAATAAATTTTAGTAATAATAAAAGGAGAATTTAAATGCAAGAGAAAAAAGGATATGTTAGTTTTGTTCTTCATGCACATCTTCCATTTATCCATCATCCTGAAAGTGATGATTATTTAGAGGAATCTTGGCTATATGAAGCAATATCTGAAACCTATATACCATTATTAACAAATTTTCAAAAATTGGTAGATGAAGGTGTAAATTTTAGGATTACAATGTCTATGACCCCTCCTCTACTTTCTATGTTAGATAACAAGTTATTACAAAGAAAATATATTCGTTATTTAAAACAAATGATTGAATTATCCGGAAAAGAAATTAAGAGAACTGCTGGTGATGAGCGCTTAAATCAGTTAGCCCATTACTATTATGATCGATATTCAAATGATTTACATCTTTTTAAAGATGTCTATAAATGCAATTTGATTCAAGGTTTTAAGCATTTTCAAGATATTGGTGTATTAGAAATTATTACTTGTGGTGCAACACATGGATATTTCCCAATATTATATGTTAATGAAAAAACCGTAAAAGCGCAAATTGCGGTTGGTGTGCAAACTTATGAAAGATATTTTGGCAGAAAACCTCGTGGTATTTGGCTTCCTGAATGTGGTTATGTGCCAGAAGCTGATAAGTATTTAAAAGAATTTGGAATTGATTATATTATTACAGAATCTCACGGTATTTTATATGCTGACCCTACGCCTTTATATGGAACATTTGCACCGATTGTTTCTCCTGAAGGTGTGGTTGCTTTCGGTAGAGATATTGAATCTTCAAGACAAGTATGGAGTTCTATTGATGGCTATCCAGGAGATTTTAATTATAGAGAGTTTTATCGTGATATTGGGTATGATGCAGATTATGACTATATCAAACCATATATTGCCCATAATGGTGTTAGAGTTCATACAGGTATCAAATATTATAGAATCACTGGAAAAACAGAATTTAAAGACTATTATAATCTTCAATGGGCAAAGGATTCTGTAGAAAGACAAGCCGGTCATTTCTTTGATTCCAGAAATGCTCAAATCGAAAACCTTGCCCAATATACAGAAAATCCACCAATTATATTATGTCCTTATGATGCAGAATTATATGGACACTGGTGGTATGAAGGACCTTATTGGTTATACATTTTATTTAAAAAAATCTATTATGATGACTGTAATTTTGAATTAATTACACCATCTGAATACATCGATAAATATCCAAACATGCAAGTTGCTTCCCCTTGCCGATCTAGTTGGGGTGCAAACGGATACAGTGAAGTATGGTTAAACCCAACCAATGATTATGTTCATAGACATCTTCATGTTGCAGGTGACCGTATGTGTGAATTGGCACATTTATATCCAAATACAAAGGGGTTAAAGGAAAAAGCGTTAAATCAATGTGCTAGAGAATTATTGTTAGCACAAAGTAGCGACTGGCTATTTATCATCACAAATGGTACAATGGTCGATTATGCAAAAAAAAGAATTAAAGACCATATTGGACGATTTACAAAATTATATTATCAAATAAAAGAAAATAATATTGATGAAGAATTCTTAAAAGATATCTCTAAAAAAGATTGTGTCTTTCCAGACATTGATTATATGATTTATTATTAAATTTCATAAAAGTTGCCAAAATGACCTGTCTCCTTTGGCAATTTTTTTTTATTGTCATATAATAATGTATAAGTTTTTTTAATTTGGTAGATACTAGTTTTATTAGAAAGGGGTATTTTTGTATATGAAATCTTTATGCATAAAAACAAATAATTCTAAAATACTGGATTATCTGCTAAATGAATTAAAATATACAGATATAAAAAATATCTGTTTTTCTAAAAATCAATTTAAGAACTATAAAAATGTTATTATTCACTATCTTTCGAATGATTATCCTTATTTTTTCTCTAAAATAAGTACCCTTTTAACATTTCTTATAATTGATGAGTTTGAAGATCTTCTTATGAAAAGAAATATTCATAAAAATTATTTTTATTTTGATTCTTTAGAAAAAAATAAAATATTAAAAAATTGTTATAACTTGTTATCAGACGAATATTATAAATGGTTTGATAAAAAATTTGAAGTTCTTTATAATAGCATATATGAATTTATAACAAATCATAAAGTTTTACTACTTGATGGATTTATAAATTTCAGATTACAAAAATATAATACTATTTTAGATGATATCGTATCTGAAGGTGTCAATAATTATATTATTGAAAAAGAATATATGGAATTTATTTCGTTATTAAAATTATATATAAATTCTCAAAGTCATCATTGTAATATTGTGCATTTAATTTATAAAACTTCTGAGTCTATTTTATTGGATGAAAATAAGGATTTGATATTAAATTCAGACGATGTATTTAATGCCAAATATTTAAGTGATATATCATTTTCTTCAAATGACTACACCCTAAACTCTCTTTTAACTTTGCTTCCGAAAAAAATTTATATTCACTTGATTGACAATACACTTGATGAATTTATAAATACCCTTCAATTAATTTTCGAAAACCGCATATCTATATGCTTAAATTGTGATATTTGTAAATTGTATCGATATAATA
Organism: uncultured Clostridia bacterium; assembly: GCA_944387545.1. Taxonomy (GTDB): domain Bacteria; phylum Bacillota; class Clostridia; order TANB77; family CAG-508; genus CAG-269. The sequence continues at coordinate 8,651 of CALXFE010000010.1, forward strand.
AAAATCCTATTTCTAACAATCATAAATAAAAGTGCACCTAAAATATTGTTTATATTTTATAGGTGCACCTTTCTCTATTGCATGAAACCTTACATACATTATCCATTTAAAATTGAATTTAGAGAATTTATTGCTTCTTGTAAACCTGGTAGTAATGCATTTACTAAATTTTCATCTGATTGTACTTTCCATTTTCCATCTTGTTTTGTTAATTGCACTGTTGTTGTTACTGTTTTTGTTCCTATTTGTTCATTTTTTAATTGTTCTTTTAATTTATTGTTTTGTTCTTCTTGTGTGAAAGATTGTCCACTGAAAGCTATTTTTAAAGCTTCTTGTGTATAATTTGATATAATTTTAGCAAAATCTTTATTGGTTATTTCAACCTCTACACTTGCCGTTTCCTCTTGTTTTGAAGTATTTAAAACTTTCCAACTCAATTTATCAAAAAGTAAGCTTTGTGTTTCTTGATCCATTGTTGAATTTTTTAACATTTCTGATTCATTAACAATTTCATCATAATTGACATATTTATTAACACTTTCAAAATCAGCATTTTTTAAAGTATTTAACATTCCATCTACTGTTTTTTCTGGCGTTTCTGGTAATAAGATTAAAGCTGTAACAATTGCTAATACAATTAATAATAATACAATTCCTCCAACCCAATAGCCAACTTTTTTATTGCCTTTTTCTTTTTCTTTATTTTCATTTTTATCAGATTTTGTTTTCTTTTCTTTTTTATTTTCTATTTTATCCATTTCTGTTTCTTTTTTTAAATCTTTTCCTGTTACTTTACTAAATTTTGGCTCTTCTACTTTTTCTTTTTTTACTTCTTCCACTTTTTTTGTATTCTCTACTTTTTCTTCTTTTCCCATAGAAATCCCTCTTTTCTTTTATTCTATCTATAAGAATTATATATTAAGAAGAATTTTTTTTCAACCATTTTTCTACAATTTCTTACAAATTGCCTTTTATTTATTATTACTCATCTTTAAGAATAACTTTTATTTATATTGCCTGATTAATCCCTGTTGCAACAATTTTACTCATATTTTCTATCAATCCATCGATTTCTTTAGGTGTTACAATCAAATTATAATCTTGTGGAACTAATGCTTCTTTTATTTCCTCATAATTATCCTCTTCTTTTAATTGATTTAAATACTCATTTGATTTTGCTTCATCTTGTAATTTGGTAATAAATAAATCTAAAGAATCATTCACTAATACTGCTGTTTCTACAACTGTTGGAATTCCTATTGCAATAACCGGTATTCCTAACGTATTTTGACTAATTTCTTTTCTCGTATTTCCCACACCTGCACCTGGCACAATTCCTGTGTCTGATATTTGTACTGTACTACTAATTCTTTCTATGCTTCTGGATGCCAATGCATCAATAACAATTAATAATTTAGGTTGTATATTATCAACAATTCCCTTTAAAATTTCAACAGTCTCTATTCCTGTTGTTCCTAACACACCTGGAGATATGGCACTTACATTTCTGGCCCCTTCTTTTACATATTGTGGTAGATATTTTATCATATGTCTTGTTACTTCTATATCATTAATCACTTTCGGCCCCAATGCATCTGGTGTTACATAAATATTTCCAAGTCCAACTACTAATATCTCACCATTTTTGTCTACATGACTATCTACAATTTTTCTTAATTCATCTGATAGAGTATCTGCTGATTTTTGAATTTCTTCTTCTCCTGCTATCTTCAAATTTTTAATATCTATTGTAACATAAACACCTTTTGGCTTTCCGATTGCTTTCTCTCCTTCTTCATTAGTTATTTTTACTCTATCTACTTTTATATTTTCATCAATTTGTTGTTCCTCACTTTCTATACCATTAATTTCATTTTCTAATTTATTGGCTGTTCTATATATTTCTCTTCTTTCTGCCGCCAAATCTGTTCTAAAATTAAACATAAACTTCTCCTTTCTAATTAAAATGTCCTTTTGGGGACGTTTCTGTTTGGGACATTTTTACTTTTTATTTCATTTTTTAGTATCTCTAAAAGAACTGATTTTTATTCGTATTTTAAATGTATAACTTAATTACTATAAATATTTTTCATAAAATCAATACATCAAATGGAATATATATGTTACTAATTGACAAATTTTACTTATTAGTATATAATTGTTTATGCTACGTAAATACTATGTGTTTAAAAGGAGGTACTAGAATGTGGCCAAATATTAGTCTAAAGAAACGGGAACTTGAGGATTGGGATTACCGAGTTCGGCAATTACCAGAAGAAGATGCTATCATAAAGGAAATTGTTATGATATATAACGATTTTGAGTGTATATCATACGACCATCAAGATGTAGCATGCGCCTTGGAATATGATACCGAATTTGGTCTACACACGATTTTATTTTCAAAAAAGGATTATTTAAACTATGAAAGTGGAATGGATTGGATTGCAGTTTACTCCTCTAACTACATTCCAGGGGATGATGTAGGGGACGGAGAAAGATGTTCTATTCCGATAGACGTCTTAACAGACATCTATAGAAATACATTAAAATACATTCCGAAAGAACTGTTTAGCTATCCTGAAATTCCTGAGCATATAAAAAAAATTGTCGATTCTCTTCACGATTCTCTTTTCGATTCAAAATAATTCACTTCTTTTAAAGGGGGTTCCGTTTTTTTGGAACCCCCTTTTTCCTATTTAACTAAGTTTTGAATTTCATTCTAAAGTTCTATAGTCTTTCGTTTCTAAATAGATCAAAATATTATCATCTATTTTTTATTGTTCTAAATATTTCTTTAAGAATTTTCCTGTATAGCTTTTCTCATTTAAACAAACTTGTTCTGGTGTTCCAACAGCAACTACTTCTCCACCATTATCTCCACCTTCTGGTCCTAAATCAATAATATGGTCACAGGTCTTGATTAAATCTAAATTATGTTCAATCACAATTATCGTATTTCCTGTATCGACTAATCTTTGCAAAATGTCCACCAATTTATGAACATCTGCAATATGAAGTCCAGTGGTTGGTTCATCTAAAATGTATAATGTTTTACCTGTTGCCTTTTTAGATAGTTCTGTTGCAAGTTTTACCCTTTGTGCTTCTCCTCCTGATAAGGTTGTTGATGGTTGTCCTAATTTTATATAACTTAGTCCTACATCATATAAGGTTTGAATTTTTTGCTTAATTCTTGGTATTTTATCAAAAAATTCTAAAGCTTCTTCTACTGTCATATCTAAAACATCTGCAATTGTTTTTCCTTTATATTTTACCTCTAAGGTTTCTCTGTTATATCTCTTTCCTTTACATACCTCACAAGGTACATAAATATCTGGTAAAAAGTGCATTTCAATTTTATGAACACCATCACCATTACAGCTTTCACATCTTCCACCTGGTACATTAAAACTAAATCTTCCTTTTTGATAGCCTCTTAATTTTGCTTCTTCTGTTCCTGCAAAAATATCTCTAATTAAATCAAATACACCTGTATACGTTGCAGGATTTGAACGTGGTGTTCTTCCAATTGGTGATTGATCTATATTAATAATTTTGTCAATTTGATTAATTCCTTTGATACCTTTACATTTTCCTGGTTTTTCATTAGATCCATTTAATTCTTTAGCTATTGTTTTATATAGTACTTCATTCACCAATGTAGATTTTCCTGAACCTGATACACCTGTTACACAAGTAAATACACCTAATGGAAATTTGACACTAATATTTTTTAAATTATTTTCTGTAGCACCTTGTACCTCGATTACTTTTGATTTTGTATGTTTTCTTCTTTTTTTCGGTACTGGAATTTTTAATCTTCCACTTAGATATTTTCCTGTAATCGAATTTTCTACTTGTTTGATTTCTTCTGCCGTTCCGCTGTGCCATCACTTGTCCTCCGTGAGTTCCTGCACCTGGCCCTATGTCAATGACTTGATCTGCTGCATACATGGTATCTTCATCATGTTCTACAACAATTAATGTATTTCCTAAATCTCTTAATTTTTTTAAGGTTGCTAGTAATCGATCATTATCTCTTTGATGTAAACCAATACTTGGCTCATCTAAGATATATAATACACCTGTTAAACCAGATCCAATTTGTGTTGCTAGTCTAATTCTTTGTGCTTCTCCTCCTGATAAGGTTCCTGCGCTTCTAGATAATGTTAGATATTCTAGTCCCACGTCAATTAGAAATTGTAGTCTTTGATGAATTTCTTTTAAAATCAAATCTGAAATCATGGCTTCTGTTTTATTTAATTGTAAATTATCCAAATAATCCTTGATTTGATTAATAGACATCGCTGTTAATTCATTGATGTTTTTATCTCCTACTTTTATAGACAAGATTTCTGGTTTTAATCTTGCTCCATGACATGTATAACATGGAGAATTGCTCATATACATTTCATAAAAATCACGCATTCCTTGTGATTTTGTTTCATTATGACGTCTATCTAAAGTCGGAAGCACCCCTTCAAATGGTGCTTTAAATCTTCTGATACCTGCAGGTGATGCATATTCAAAATCAATTTCTTCATCCCCTGTACCATACAAGATTTTTTCCATAAAACTTCTTGGTAATTCTTTAATTTTCTTTCCTTTGATATCAATACCGTAATGTTTTCCAATACTTTCAAAATACATTTTTGCCATGGTGTCACCTTTTTTCATCGTACTTGAACCAAAAGCTTTTACACCATCATATAAGGTTTTGTTTTTATCTGGAATAATTAAATCTTCATCCATTTTCATTAAATACCCTATTCCTGTACAAGTTGGACAAGCGCCCATTGGATTGTTAAATGAAAACATTCTAGGAGTTAATTCTGGAAAACTAAAACCACAGTCTGGGCACGCATAATTACAACTATATAGTCTTTCACCTTTTCCTACAACATCAATCAACACTAATTGATTAGCATGTTTTAGTGCTATTTCTACAGATTCTGTTAATCTACTAATAATTTCTGGCTTTATCACCAATCTATCTACAACTAATTCAATATTGTGTTTTTTCTTTCTATCTAATACAATGTCATCAGAAAGTTCATACATCTCTCCATCAATTCTAACTCTAACAAATCCTTCTTTTTGGAACTCTTCTAATTGTTTGGTATATTCTCCTTTTCTTCCTCTGACTACTGGTGCTAATACTTGAATTCTTGTCCCCTCTTCTAATTCCATAATATTATCAACAATTTGATCTATGGTTTGTTTTTCAATTTTCTTTCCACAATTTGGGCAATATGGTACACCAATTCTAGCATATAGCAAACGGATATAGTCATAAATTTCTGTTACAGTTCCTACTGTAGAACGTGGATTTTTGGATGTTGTTTTTTGGTCTATGGAAATTGCTGGTGATAATCCTTCTATGCTTTCTACATCTGGTTTTTCCATTAATCCTAAGAATTGTCTAGCATATGATGATAAGCTTTCTACATATCTTCTTTGACCTTCGGCATATAAAGTATCAAATGCTAAACTAGATTTTCCTGAGCCAGACAAGCCTGTAATAACGACTAATTTATCTCTTGGTATTTCTAAATTTATATTTTTTAAATTATGTTCTTTTGCACCTTTTATAACAATTTTGTCATTCATGAAAATTCCTCCACAACTCAATATTTATCTTTGTCTATTTACTTTTACATACATAATAAAAAATTCAATCATATTATACTATACTTTTCAGATAAAAACAAGAGTTTGGTTGATTTTATAATTTAGAAATAAAAAGTGTTTTAAAAAGTATCCTTAATAATCACTTAAAAGAAAAAGCAAACAACTATCTTTTTAGTTGTCTGCTCTTCCTTTTGAAACTCAATTACTACCCCATATAAAGAATGCCGTCATCGTCTCCTATTTCCATGTCTACGTCACTCATGACAGCCTCAAGCACAGCCTTATCATCACTTTCTACCCATGCCTCATTATAATTTTCTTCATATAACAGTCCATAACTGTCTCCTGCATCTTCGAGGCACATTTTTGCAAATTCTGATGGCTGGTAAATTACGAGTTTCATTTTTTCTCCTTTCTGTTGAGATATATCTCTCAACTTGAAACTTCCATTTTTGGCTACCTGTTCTATTATATCATAATCAAAATTTATGTCAACTTTTCTGCTTGATTTTAAAGAATTCTTCCATCCTTCATCTCAATAACTTTTTGACAATTTTCAAGCATATTTAGCCTATGGGCAATCATAATAGTAATTCTTCCGTTTACTTACCTTTTCTATTGCATTTTTTATTAATTCTTCATTTTTCCAACTCAAATTAGAAGTTACTTCATCTAAAATAATGATATCTGGTTTCATTGCCATAATTCTAGCAAAATTAATCATTTGTTTTTCACCAGCAGAAAGTAAATCTGTTTCTTCATATATATTACTGTTATATCCTTGAGGTAATGTCATAATCTTTTCATGTAATTTTAATGTTTTAAAAATCCCCATAATTTCTTCTTTAGTAATCTGTTTATTGACATATTTTATATTATCTATAATGGTATTGGGTACAATTTGAACTTCTTGCATAATATAACCAATCTTATGTCTAATGGATGAAATGCTATATGTTCTATAATCTCTTCCATTTAGCAAAATTTCTCCTTTTTGTGGTTCATATAATCTGGTTAATAGATTAACAATTGTTGTCTTTCCTGCACCTGTCTTTCCGATAATAGCCATTTTTTCGTTTTCTTGTATATCAAGAGAAATATCTTGTATATTTTTTTTATCATTTGTATATGAAAAATATACATGTTTAAATTCAATGCTTGTTATTTTTTCTTTTATCTTTTCTCCTGCATCTAATGCCTCTTCCTCTGTTTCTTCTAATAATTCTAATATATTTTCATATGCAAAAAAACTCTCCTTAATATCTGTTAAATGTCTCGTAAACCAACTAAATTCAGATGTCAAATAAGAAGCATAATCCATCATTATCATAATTTGTGCATATGTCATCACTCCTTGAATCACCTCTAGTCCCCCAAAATAGATAATGATAATGGTAGATAGTGAAGTAATGAAAGTAAATATGGCATTATATGTACTAACAATTTTTTCTAATTTTATATTTTCATGATTATATTCTTCTAATTTTTCTTGTAATAATTGTACCCTTTTGTTCACAATTCCTAATAATTTTATACTAAAGAAACATTGTATTCCTTCATTAATTGTTGTATAGATATTGGTATTAATTTTTCTTATTTCTGAAATCTTTTCCATGGTTTTTTGGTTAAAAAATAATGTAACACAAAGACCAAGAGCATATAACCCTAAAATCATAAATCCTATTTGTACATTTGTCCATATTAAAAAGGTAACAATAATCCCAAATCGTGCTAGTCCCATTACAAGCATTTCCACTAATCGAATGGGAAATAATTCTCCTGAATTTTGAGTATCTTCTTGTAAAAATTGTAAAATAATTCCTGATGCATTTTGGTCAAAAAATGTAGCTTTTACCCTTTGGAGTTTTTCAAATATGGCATTTCTTAAATCACTTTTTATCCTTCTAGACAAAAGAGAGCGCATTTCACAATGTTTCAAAACCATATAGCATTGAAATAATAATATACCTATATATATGCATACCCAAAGAAGTAATCCTTTGGTATTTTGTTCCGGTATTTCTATGTCTAATATTTTCTCTACAATATGTGGAACTGTCATAATTTCGATAATTGCTGTCGCAATGATTAATATACATAAAGCAATAAACTTTTTATGATATCCTGTATGTTGATACATTTTCTTTAATTTCTTCAAAGTTTCTTTCATATACCTTCTCCCTTTGGTTCAATCCTTTCAATTGTTGATGTTTTATTTCTTATATTTATACATTTATCTACATAGTTTCTAATTTCTGGTTTATGTGTAATAAAAATCATCGTTGTTTCTGGATAATGTAAATGCAAATTTTTAAAAATTTCATTGCTTGTTTTTCCATCTAGCTTACTAAATGCATTATCAAATATCATAATCGGCTTTTTTCTGATCAAAGCTCTTGCAATTAAAATCCTTTGTTTTTGTCCGCCTGAAAGTTTTACTCCTTTTTCTCCTATGAAGGTTTGATATCCTTGTTCTAATTGTTTTATATCTTTATCAAATGACACTTCTTTTATGACATTTTCTAATTCTTTTTGGCTTTTGTTTTCCCACAATAATATATTTTCTGTTATTGTACCAATAAATACATCTCCCTCTCCCGAAATATATTCTATATATTCCCTTATATTAGATTTATCTAATTGCTTGACATTATGATAATTTAAATACATATCTCCTTCTATATTTCCAATTCCCATAATCGCCCTTGCTATCATACTTTTTCCCGTTCCATTTTCTCCAAGAATCGCTACTTTTCCTCCTTTTTTTATACAAAAGTTTAAGTTACGTAAAATTTCTTTTTCTGATATGTTTATAGAAACATTATGAAAAACAATCTCTCCATCTAAATCATAATGATAATTCTTTTCTGTTTCCTCCTTTAATTCCATCAAAGCTTTTATCTTTTTTCTTACCACAAAAAAAGTATCTACGACTTCTAAATTTTCTCCAAAAGAATATAAACACCATAAGATTTTATCAGATAACAAAATTAAAGCAGCTAAGGCTCCCAATGTCATGTTTCCATTGATGATAGAAATCCCCCCTAATAAATAACATATCGGATTTTTTAGATAAGTAATATGTTCACTAATAATTTCATAGAATAGGACAAATTTTATAAATTTAATATCTTCTTGTGTATATTTCTGATTTAATTTTTTATATTTTTGTATCTCCTTTTTTTGTCTGTTATAAATTCGTACAAATTTAAAATTATGAATATTTTGAATCGTTGCACCTAATAGTTCCTTTTTCTTCGAAATTAATGTTTCTAGCATTTGTGTCATTTTTCGGTAATACCATAGAGCAAACAATAGCATAACTACAATTGTTACCAGCAAGAATATCGTAATGGGAACATTTAGTGTAACACCTTGTGTAACAATAAAAATGCTTAGGGATACAATATCTAATATGACATTAAATTGTACTTTAAAAAAATTGCTATATTCTTTTGCATCTTCATTCACTCTTTGTAGCATTTCCACTTTACTATAGGAATAATAACTATCATATTCTAATTGTAATATATGTGCATATAATGTTTCTTTTAAATTTGCACTAATTTTTAATGTAAATTTTGTTGTTATTCTTTCCCTTATATAATTTACCAAAACCAATATTCCACTAATTCCCATAATTATTGTACTTAAAATAATTAAACTTCTGATAATATCCATTTCTACGATTGGTTGTATGAACTCCGGAATTTCTTCTAAATTGTGAAATAACGCCCCATCTATTGCATAACGAATATACATTGCAATTTGTAAGTTTGCATAAGAAATCACAATGCTAAATAAAATTAATATAATTATATATTTTGATATACCTTTAAAAATTTTCATTTTTTCTTTTCCTTATCTATTTTTCTATATAAACAAAAATACCTTTATTAGACTATACATCTAATAAAGGTATATCACTTTATTTTTTTGATATCAAAATTATTAAATTATTGAACAGCAATACATATCTCACTACAATTTGGATAATAAATTTCTAATTGAGGATATTCTAAAATTTCTGTATATTCTGAATTCGGTAACCAGTTAAAATAGATATTTTGATATACTTTTAATATATCTTTTTGTCTACGATTTTGCACCATAAAACAAGCCCATTTCGCTTTTGGAATCTTTACTTCCACAAAATCTTTTTTAGGTGTCTTTCCTACTAAATAATAATTTCCTATTTTTTGACATTCACCATTTTTGTAAATATCTTCATAAATGCCATAATATAATGCTTTGCCTTCATGATGTTTTTTTAGAAAGTCTATTGTTCCATCTCTTTTGCTTTTTGCATATAATGCTTGTATTGATTTACTATCTGTCTGTGATATTTTTTTTGTAACTTTTCCATAAAAAATTTGCTCCTCTTTTTCTTCTATTCTATAACTTAATGTTTCCATACTTTTTATTGCAGAATGAAATTCTAGTTTTGGATAGATGGTAATTCGTTGTTTACGCTTTCTAAAATTTGCTGGAGACTCTCCATACATCTTTTTAAAAGCATTCGAAAATGAAACAGGTGAATCATAATGGTATTGCATTGCAATATCAATGATTTTATGATTGGTTTTTCTTAATTCCTCAGCAGCTTTGCTTAATCTTCTTTTTCTAATATATTCTGTCATGGTAATCCCTGTTAAAAAAGTAAAAATTCTTTGCATTGTATATGTAGATGTTCCCAATATCTTTGCTAATTGTTGATAATCTATTTCATTTTTTAGATTATTTTCTATTTCTTCTATTAGTCTATTTAAATCATTATAGCTCTCCATACTTACTCCCTTTTAGTTGTTATTGTCTTTTTTATTATATCATTGAAATCAGAAAAAATAAACATGAATATTTCTATTCATGCTTATTTTTTGTATATTTATAAATAGGATTGTCTAAATTAAAATAACAATTATATTATATATTATCTTCCCTCTTTTTCTAGTCGAATTTCGTTTTCTATAATGGTCATGATAATTTGTACAGTTTTTTCTAAGTCATTATTTCTTAATACATAATCATACATACTAATCCTAGATTCTTCATAATCAAATCGATTTAATCTTAATATAATTTCTTGTGGGCTTGGCTTGTCTATTCTATTTTCTAATCTGTGCCTTAATTCCTCTTTTGGAACACGTAAGAATATGGTAACAACTTTTGTATCATTTCCTAATAATTCTTTTAAATGTTCTGTTCCATTAACATCTATATCTTTTACAATGATTTTTCCACTTTTTATTTTATCATTTAATAACTTTCTAGATGTTCCATAATATTGATTATGATGAATATCATATTCGTAAAATTCTTTATTTTCTATCATCTCTTCAAATTCTTCTTTAGATATAAAGTGATATGTTTCTCCCTCTACATCTCCTTCACGAATTGGTCTAGATGTATAAGAAGGAAGAGATTCTACATTTTCTAGTCTTTTGATTAATTCTTTTTTTATGGTATCTTTTCCTGCGCCTGCTACTCCAGATAATATTACTAACATATGATATTGACCTTCCCTTCTGCGATTTCAATAGCAGCTATTGTTACTGGAGATTCCTCTTTTGTCTCTACTAATGGTGTTGCCCCAGATGCAATTTGTCTTGCTCTTCTAGCTGTTGCAATTACTAATTCATATCGATTATTTGCTTTTGTAAGTAATTCTGAAACACTTGGTTTTACTATCATTTTTAACGCCTCCTAACTTAATTATCTTCTTGTGAAATATCTTTGTCAATTCTTCCACCAACCGTTTCTGGTTGTACTGCTGATAATATGACATGTCCTGAATCCATGATTAAAACAGCTCTTGTTCTTCTTCCATAGGTTGCATCTACTGCCGTTTTATTATCTTTCGCTTCTTGTATTAATCTTTTAATTGGTGCTGACTCTGGGCTTACAATTGCTACGATTCTTTCTGCTGATACGATATTTCCAAATCCAATATTTACTAATTGCATAAAATCAATCCCTTCTTATTCTATATTTTGTACTTGTTCCCTTATGTTTTCTAATTGTGTTTTTATATTGATAACTTCATTTGTTATTTCTAAATTATTAGCCTTTGAGCCTATTGTATTTGTTTCTCTATTCATTTCTTGAATCATAAAATCTAACTTTTTTCCTACTGCTTCATTAGACTTTAATAATTCCCTAAATTGAAATATATGGCTATCTAATCTAGTTACTTCTTCTTGAATAGAACATCTATCTGCATAAATAACAACTTCTTGTGCTAATCTTGCCTCATCAATTTCTTGGTCTTTTAATAATTCTTTTATCCTTGTATTTAATTTTACTACATATTCGTCAATAAGTCCAGTAGAAAGTGAAGATATTTTTTTTACTTTTTGTTCAATCTCATCTATTCTACGATTTAAATCTTCTGCAATCTGTTCTCCTTCTATTATTCTCATATCTAATAAATTGTGAATCGCTTTTCCGTGTTACCTCTGTTAACTCATCTTTTATGGTCTCATCATCTTGATTGGTTTGAATTGTTAGAACATCTGGTAATTTCGATATTTCCGTTACTGATATATCTTCTATAATGCCTTCTGATTCTGCCAATTTTTTTAATTCTTTTATATACATTCTAGCAATTTCTGTATTTATTTTAATATCTCTTCCCTCTAAAGAGTAATTATTAAATGTAATAAATACATCTACTTTTCCTCTACTTAGATTGGCAGATATAATTTTTTTAATCTCTTCTTCTAAATAGCTTAACATTTTAGGCATTTTAATTGATATGTCTAAATATCTATGATTAACACTTTTTATTTCTACCTGATATTCTCTTAGATTTTTTGACATATTTGCTTTTCCATAACCTGTCATACTTTTAATCATCTTTTACTACCTCTTCTTTTTTCTTTTTTCCCCTCTTTGATTTTGGTTTTGATTGTTTTTTCTTCCCAGCCGTTTCTTTGGCATTTTTTAGTTCTTCTTTTTTATCTTCTTTACTTTCTTCTTTCTCTTTTTCTTTAGGCGTAACATTTTTTAGATTTTTAGATGTTCCTTTTTTTCTATTTTTCACTCTTGCAGATTTTGGTTTTGATTGTTTTTTCTCCTCTGCTGTTTCTTTCGCATTTTTTAATTCTTCTTCTTTATCTTTTCTCTTTTTTGCTTCCTTTACAATTGGCTCATCTTTTACGATTTCTGGTATATCACTCAGGCTTTTTACATATTTTCTTCTTGCTTTTGTATAAATGATAATTGATTTTAATACATAATATATAGCAAATATATATGATGAAACTAATAAATATGTTCTAAAATCAAACTGATAAATTGTTATCACATGATGAATAAATAAAGCATGTATTGATAGCACCAGTAATTCTAGTGCTGTAATGATAAATGTGCCACTATCTTTTTTATATGCTATTTCTAAAATGATAATACTTGATAATAAAAATATTCCTGAAAAAGCTTTTGTAATTATCTCCATTTTATCTAATTCTAATCGTGTATATAATATATTAGAAACAATAAAGTATAACATAACCACAATCGCTAATATTAAATTTTTGAATATTTTTTTGATAATTTTTTGAGATATTTCTTTGGGAATTCTTTTTTTCGCCATGATTTTTTGAAAGATTGCATCTTTTCCTTTTGCCTTTTTTTCTTGTTCTTCTTCACGAGTCTCTTTAGCTTTTTCTTGTTCTAATATCTCATCAATTTTAGCGGCCAATTTTTTTTTCTCTAATAATTCGTCATTTTCAACATTTGCTGTTTCTTGGCTTAATGTCTCATCATTTTTTGTTTCTTGTTTTTCCTTTTTTACTATTTCCTCATCTTTCACTTTTGTTTTTTGTTTTTTCATGTTTGCCCCCTAACTATCTAATTCATACATAATGATACTTAACACATTTAAAGCTACTGTTTCTGTTCTAAGAATTCTATTTCCTAGTGTAATGATTTTTGCTGTATGTTTCTCAAACTTTTCAATCTCTTCCTTATCTATTCCACCTTCTGGTCCTATTATCACAGCAATTTTCATTTCTTTATTATTTCTTTTCTGTATTTTCTTTAATTCTTGTTTTAATGAATGTTCTTTTTCATTTTCATAGGCTACGAATACAAGATCATAATCTTTAAATTTTTCACATAGTGTATTTGTATTGATTATTTCATTGACAACTGGAATTCTATCTCTGCCGGATTGTTTTGCTGCCACCTCAGATATCTTTTGCCATCTTTGTATTTTTTTCTTCTTATCCTTTTCATTTAATTTCACAACACATCTTTTCATTTCAATTGGTGTTATATCATAAACACCTAATTCTACTGCTTTTTGTATTACGAATTCCATTTTATCCGCTTTCGGTAACCCTTGAAAAATACTGACATGTATATGAGGTTCTACACTGGAATGAATTTCTTCTATAATTTGACAATTTATGCACATGTCTTCTATTTTTTCTATTTTACACATATAATTTTTAGATGTTTGATAATCACATATATGAATCTTATCCTCTACTTTTGCTCTTAGCACATTTTTGATATGATTCACATCTTCATCTTGTATAATTATATTCTTTCCTTGTATTTGATTTGTTTTAACAAAAAATTTTGGCATTCCTTTCTCCTTTTACGTTTTGCATTATATCACATAATTTTAAATTTTTCTACTAATTTTATGCATTTATCCATACAGATATAGATTTTGCTTTCACTTTAAACACACCATATCCTTCATTATCTATATATATTTCTTCTTGACAGCCTCCCATGACATCAATAAATCTTTCTCCAATCATTCCGGTTTCCGATATACATTCTTTTTTCTGCATCATCTTTATTTGAAATTAATACAGCTATTCCTGATTTTATATGTTCATTATCTCCTTCTCTTGTCCAACCAATGCAATTCGGATTGTCAAAATAGTCATTTTGCTTTCCATAAGCTTTTTCTTTTCTTATATGTATCAATGTTTGCAATTCTTCTATTGGGGCTATATTGTCATGTTTAATACCATATAAATCCCCATAAAATACACATGGATAACCTTCATCACGTAATAAAATTAATGCATATGCTGGTAACTTAAACCATCTCTCAATAAAACTTGTTAAACTTTGACCTGGTTGTGTATCATGGTTATCCACAAATGTAACTGCTTTACTTGCATTTTCTTTTACCAATGTGCTATCTAAAATTTTACTTAAATCATAATTTTCATCTTTTGATGCATTGTATAAATTATAGTGTAATGGAACATCAAATAAAGAAATTTCTCCTTCTGTTTCTGTTATATATCTATGTAGTTTTGAAATATCTCCACTCCAATATTCTCCAACAGCAAATAATTCCTCTTCTGTTTCTTCTCTTAGTTGTTTAATCCACTCTTTATAAAAATTCGCATCAATGTGTTTTACGGCATCCAATCGAAATCCATCTATTTTTGTTAATTCTAAATACCATTTTCCCCAATCTAAACACTCTTGGACAACCTCTGGATTTTTAAAATCTAAGTCTGCACCCATTAAATAATCATAATTTCCGAATTCTTCATCAACTGCTCCACTCCATGTTTTATTTTTAAAACGAAAAATGGCATGTTCTTTGGTTTTCTCATCATAATCAATCCCATCAAAATGTGTCCAATTCCATTCAAAATCAGAATATTTATGTTTTCTTCCTGGAAATGTAAATTTTGTAGCCACTCTTACTACTTGATTATTTTCTACTAATGCGTTGTGATTTCCCCAATCCACCTGTTCTGCCGGAATCGTTTGTAATAAATCTGCCCCCATCTTATGATTTAAAACAATATCTGCATAAGCTTCCATTCCCGCTTGTTTTAAAGACATTATACAGTTTACATATTCATCTTTTGAGCCATATTTGGTCTTAATTGTTCCCTTTTGATCAAATTCTCCTAAATCATATAAGTCATATACACCATATCCAACTTCATCTTTTCCTCCAATGCCTTTATATGCAGGTGGAAGCCATAACGCGGTTATCCCCATATCGGCTAATTCTTCTGCTTTATTTGCTAATGTATTCCACCAATTTTGTTCTGTTTCTAAATACCATTCAAATGCTTGTAATATCACTCCATTTATTTTTTTCATTTCTTTTCCTCTTCTATGTTTCATTTTCTTTTTTTGCATTATATCATTTGTTGAGGATAAATTCTATATAAAAAGGGAAAAATAAAAATAACATCTCTTTTATGAAATATATCTATTTTTTATAAGATTCTATAAAAAGAATAACAGAGATTTCTCCCTGCTATTCTATCAATTTCTTTAGCATATTATATAACGGATAATTTCCCGCTATAATATATTCAGGTTTTTTTCTGCCAAAACTAGTGCTGTCAATGTAAATGTCTACTCGTTTTTCCTTTCTGTTACCTAATCCCAGAGTCTTTACAGTCGGAAGTAAAGCGATAAACAATGTCAGTTCTAGTTGCATTTCCTTGTTTTCCACTTGTATTTCTTCTACCTTTTTCTGAATTTGTTCTTTTTCAACTTTCTTTACCTCTGACATTCCCTCTTTGTACAGTCTTACTAATCCTATTGCCCGGCTATTTACCTGAATCATGTTATTTCCTCCTTCTATATTCTAGAATGTTCATTGTATTGTATAAAGTTTATTATACTATGTTATGTTAATTTTTACAATATTTGACAGATAATTTTTTATTTTATATAATACCTTTTCGAAAGGAAGCGATTTTTAATGAGTTTTATATATGAAAGAACAATTAATTATTATGAAACAGATAAAATGGGTGTTGTTCACCATTCAAATTATATTCGTTTTTTAGAAGAAGCTCGATGTTATTATTTAAGAGATGCCCATATGCCTTTTGAAAGATTTGAAGAACAAGGCATTACCATTCCAGTTTTAGAGGTTAAGTGTAAATATAAACAACATGTTACATTTTCTGACACAATTTTGATTAAAGTAATTGTTAAAGAATTTAATGGTGTTCGATTAACCATTGGTTATGAGGTAAAAGATAAAAAGACTGGTAATGATGTCATTATCGCTGAAACAAAGCATTGCTTTACTGATAAAAGTTTAAGACCAATTAATTTAAAAAAACATTGTCCAGAATTTAGTGATAAATTTGAGGCTTTAAAGGAAATCATATGATTTATAACAAATAAAAGTTACCTTTTATATTGGTAACTTTTATTTATTTTAAAAAATATTTTTTGTCAATTCAATTACTAAAATTTTAAAAAATTATCATAAGAAGTTTGAAAATTACACAAACTCTCTTTCAATACACTTAATTTGATAAGCTTCCTAACTTTTTTCTTCAACATACATTTTATAAAAACATACATAGTGAGTTGCAATTACTACTATACTCAATTTTTTCTTTTCAGTGATTAGTGCTACTTACTTTATATAAAGTATAAAACGAGAAGAAAGAAAGCTGTTATCATTGCCCGGATAACAGTAATAAGGGTAAGTAGGTGAATAGCTGTTATAATAACTACCGCCCTCTATAAACTCGAGCAGTTTTAACAACCTCTAATGTCCATTCTTGATAACAACCATATAGGTCATATATATTTCTTATTACATCCGTTTTGGTTGTTCCTGTTGTTGTTCCAGTATTTCTGCTATTCCCAATACTTTTTGTTACATCTATTTTATCCTCTCCACTTTGCATCCATCTCATCATTGCATCATATTGACTTCCCCATATCATACTACTTTCTACACTATCTGTATTATATGTTTTACCATATGCATATAATCCATACCACATATTACTTGAATCATTTACTAGTGGTGTAACATTTGCGACACTTGCTGCTGTATTACTAGTAGTTGATTTACTCATCTCGTATCTACTTACATAAAATCCATCATATTTTTCTACACTCTTTATAATTGCATTAAAATCTTCTTGAATTGTATTTTTAAATGATGTTATATCAGCATATTTATTTGCATTTTCTTGTGTTAATATTTCTTTTATTATATTTAAATATGTTTCATTACCATCAGAGCTAGATAATAATGTATCTGGTTCTCTATAAGTTGTTGTACCTTGTCCATAATTTGTCTTTTCTTTTGATTCATATGCTGATGCTGAAGGAAAATCATATAACTTTCCTTGATAATTCGGATTTCCATTTGCATCTGTTCCACTTGTTAATTTTGCCATTTCATCTACTTCTACTGGTATCCATACAAATTCATTTCCTGTACTATAATGATTTTCATCTATTGCATCTGTTATGACTAATCCATTTTCTATATCATTTATTCCATATGTTGTCCCTACTGCAAATCCTGCTGGTATCCATGCTGTTTGTCCATTTTTTGTGTATTGTTGTGTACTGTTATATATATCTGAGAATTTTTCAACGTATTTTCCATTTGTTATCTCTACTATATATGTTGTCTTTCCGCCATTACTTTGTTCTACTATAAATTTATATTCCCCATTTTCTTCTACTTCATAGGTTGTTGTCGTGGTCTTTTCTACACTTGTTCCATCTGGCTTTGTTATTTTTGTTATTTCTCCTTCTATTGCTGTTGCATTGATTGTAATTGTTATTTTTTCTCCCTCAGCTACTTGTGTATCTGGATTGATTGTATGGGTTACGATTGGTGCTGGTATCATTTGCTCTACATTTCCATTTTTACTTACAAAATATCTTCTTCCTGTATCTGTTATTGTTACGATATATCCTTGTTCTCCTGCATTTTCTCCTTCTTCTACACTATATTTGTTCTTTCCAAATCCATTTTCTAATTCTTTTTCTAAGTTTTGCTGTAATATCTCTCTTCCATTGTTATCTATTAGGGCTGCTTGTGCTGCTAATGCGACTTTCTCTTTTTCTTCTGCTATATCTGTTTGTTCTCTTGCATCTGTTGCTCTGCTTAATATTCCATTATCTCCTGCTAGTGCTGCTATCGTTACTCCTGCTAATATTAATAACACGATTATTGTGATTACTAATGCAATTAATGTAATCCCCTTGGTTCTTCTTATACTACTTAGGTTTCTTCGCATTTTTTCATTTTGTTTTTTTCTTTTTTCTTTTTCCACGTTTCTCATCTTTTATTTTTCCCTTTCCTTTCTTTTTTATATATATTTTTCCTATATTAAAAACTTTTTAAACACAAAAAAGACAGCAATACAAACCTATTTTTATAGGTCTATATCACTATCTTTTTCTTGGCTATTATTTATTACTTTTCTTATTATTTTATTCGTTAAATATATTGTGTGTGTGTGTGTGTGTGTGTGTGTGTGTGTGTACAGCCTCAAGGCTTACAGCTATTATCCCCATTTTTCTACTCCTCTTTTGTTTTTCTTCTATTTATATATATCACTTTCAGTGATACTTTGTCAATAGTTATGCTTAGCCAAATAAACTTAATTGATTACTTTGGCTCATGCCATCTAAACATCCAAATTTCTTTAATAGCTCTGCTACAGAATCTCCTACTTTAGACCTGATTTTCATATCATCAATAGACATGAATTTCCCATCTTTTCTCGCATTTTCAATTCCTACTGCTGCTACTGTTCCAAGTCCTGCAATACTATTTAGTGGTGGGCGTATTCCATCTTCTTCTACAATAAATTTTGTGCTACTGGATTTGTATAAGTCAATTGGCAAGAATTTGATTCCTCTTTCATACATTTCTAAGACAAGTTCTAATACAGGATACATAGCTTTATCTTTTTGCGTTGCATTATTTCCTTGTAAATCGATTTCTTTCATTTTATTTTTTACTTTTTCTTCTCCAAAAATCATAATTTCACTATCAAATTCATCTGATGCTCTAATTGAGAAAAAGGCTGCATAATAGGCTTTGGGTTCATGGACTTTAAACCATGCAATACGAAAAGCATTGGTTACATAGGCTGCTGCGTGTGCTTTTGGGAACATGTATTTTATCTTTTCACAAGATTTGATATACCATTCTGGTACATTATGTTCTCTCATTAAATCTGTATATTCTTTCCATTTTGCTGGGTCTTTTAAAGCTTTTCCTTTACGTACAGTTTCCATGATTTTGAAAGCTGAATTGGGTGGTAAGCCTTGTTTGATTAGATATATCATAATATCATCACGACAACAAATTGCCTCTGTTAAGGTTACAGTTCCATCTTCAATTAGACTTTGGGCATTTCCAAGCCACACATCAGTTCCGTGTGATAATCCGAGATATACGGATTAATTCATCAAATGTGGTTGGTCTTGTATCGACTAACATACCTCTTACAAATTTTGTTCCAAATTCTGGTATCCCATAACTTCCTACCTCTGAACCAATTTGTTTTGGTGTTACACCTAAAGCTTCTGTTGAACTAAAAATAGACATCGTTTCTTTATCGTCTAATGGTACTTTTGTTGGATCTATTCCTGTAATATCTTGTAACATTCTAATAACCGTCGGATCGTCGTGTCCTAGTATATCTAGCTTTAATAGGTTTTGATCAATTGAGTGATAATCAAAATGGGTTGTGATAATGTCTGAATTGGGATCATCTGCTGGATGTTGTACGGGACAAAATTCATAAATTTCTCTTCCTTTTGGTACGACAATAATTCCTCCTGGGTGTTGTCCTGTTGTCCTTTTAATTCCTGTACATCCATGGGATATTCTTTTAATTTCCGCTTGGTTGATGGGGATATGTCTTTCTTCATAATAGTTTCTTACATATCCATAGGCTGTTTTATCTGCTACTGTACCAATGGTTCCTGCTTTAAAGGTGGTTCCTTTTCCAAAGATAACCTCTGTATATTTATGGGCTTTTGCTTGATATTCACCTGAGAAGTTTAAGTCAATATCTGGCTCTTTATCTCCATTAAATCCTAAGAAGGTTTCAAATGGGATATCCATTCCATCTTTGTCTAATTTATGTCCACATTTTGGACATGCTTTATCTGGTAAGTCAAATCCATTTTTTACACCATAATCTGTAAAATCTGAATATTTACAATTTGGGCATCTGTAATGGGCAGGTAATGAATTTACCTCTGTAATTCCTGTCATATTTGCCACAAATGAGGAACCAACAGAACCTCTAGAACCTACGATATATCCATCTTCATTAGATTTCCATACCAATTTTTGCGCAATGATGTACATAACAGAGAAACCATTTTTGATAATCGAATCTAATTCTTTATCTAATCTTGTTTGTACAATTTCTGGTAATGGATCTCCATATAACTCATGTGCTTTGCTATAGGCAATATCTTTTATAGTTTGCTCACAACCTGGAATATGTGGTGGACATTTTTCTGGTGATATCGGACTAATTTGGTCACACATGTCAGATATTTTATTGGTATTGGTAACTACCACTTCATAGGCTTTTTCTTTTCCCAAATAACTAAATTCTTCTAGCATTTCTTCTGTCGTTCGTAAGTATAATGGTGCTTGGTTATCAGCATCATCATATTTTTGCCCTGCTTCTAAAATACGTCTATAAATCTCATCTTGTGGATCCATAAAATGAACATCACAAGTTGCCACAACTGGTTTATTTAATTTTTCTCCTAATTCTACGATTCTTCTATTTATATCTCTTAAAGCTTCTTCATCGGCAACCGTTCCATTTCGAATTAAGAATTGATTATTTCCTGTTGGCTGGATTTCTAGGTAATCATAGTCATTGGCAATTTCTTCGATTTCTTCATCTGTTTTTCCAAGTTCGATTGCTTGATATAGCTCTCCTGCTTCGCAGGCACTTCCTAAAATTAAGCCTTCTGAATATTTTTTATACAAGCTTTTTAAGATACGTGGTTTCCTATAAAAATAATGCAAATGAGATAATGATACCAATTTGTACAAGTTTTTCAATCCCACATAGTTTTTGGCTAAAATAATCGCATGATAGGTTTTTAGTTTTTTGTATTCTTCTTTTTTTGCTTCTTTGCTTGCTGCCACTCTATCAATATCTTCTACAAGGCTCGCTCCTTTTTTCTTTAACATATCCACCATGACCTTAAATACTTTCACAGTGGTATCTACATCGTCTAAAGCACGGTGTGCCACTTCTACTTTAATGCCTAAGTTTTCTGCAATTTTTCCTAATTTATATTTCTTATAGTCTGGGAATAAATCTTTTGCTAAACTTAAGGTGTCTAAATAGGTATAGTTAAAATCATAGCCTAATACTTTTGCATTTTGTTTTAAAAATCCAACATCAAAATTGGCATTATGTGCTACGACAACGGTTTCTTTGTCATCTCCTAGAAATGCTAATAATTTTGGAAACACTTTATCAATGTTTTCTGCATCTTTTACCATTTCATCTGTGATGTTCGTAACTTCTGTCACTCTTTCTGGAATATGCTTCTCAGGATTTACAAAACAGCTAAATTCATCAATAACCTCTCCATCTTTTACTTTCATAACACCGATTTCTGTAATTTTTTCAGTCGTTGCTGAAAATCCAGTTGTTTCCAAGTCTAATACACAATAGGTGGTATCAATACTTTGCTTTTTTCCATTATATACGGTTTTGGTATTATCTGGTGCTAAATAGGCTTCTACGCCATAAATAATTTTCATATCTGGATTATCATATCCAAGCATTTTATGTGCTTCTGGAAAGGCTTGTACAACTCCATGATCTGTAATGGCAATTGATTTCATTCCCCATTTCATAGCTCTTTTGATTAAATCTGTTGCTGAGGTCATGGCATCCATTTGACTCATTTTTGTATGCATGTGAAGTTCCACTCTTTTTACCTCCGCGTGGTCTTCTCTGATTTTCTTTTTGATGCCTTCCCCTTCTACTATGGTATTGGCCATAATGGTTAATTCATTTGAAAATGAATCCATTTGTGCTGTTCCTGCAACAATAACCCCTTTTGCATTTTTGATTCTTTTGATCACTCGTTTGCTATTGTCTTTATTTAAAAAGGCTTTACAAGTCATACTACTGGTTCCATCATAGATATCAAAACTAAGTAAGGTTTTTCCAGATTTTAATTCTCTATCTTCCATATCAATGACTTCTCCATTGATAGAAACCTTTCCATCATCTACATTTAATTCTGCAATTTTTACCAATGGTTCTTTAATATTGGGATTCATTCCTAATATTAGAGGCGTACTTTCATCTTCTTCTGGTAATTCTGGTACTTCCATGTTACTTGCAATAATAATATTTACCATGATGGTGACATCTCCAGCATAAGCATCTAATCCAGCCTTTCCAATGGCTTTGATGGCTTTTGCATTTTGAATTTTATCAATAATGTCTTTTCCTTCATCTGCGTCTTTCGCAAAAGATTTACAAGTAATGGTTCCTGTTCCATCATAAATGTCAAAGATTAACATACCTTTTCCTGTTCTCGTTTCACGACATTCACTTGTTAAAACGCGTCCTTCGATTGTGATTCTAGAATTACTTGCCGTAATATCTTTTATCGCTACTTTATTCTCTTTGGCTTTTGATGGTTTTCCCATAATATATTCTTGCTCCTGGAAATCATCCATTCCTTCTATTGATGATATGCTATCTATCGCTTCTTCTGGTATATATCCATCTATATCTGTAGGTGGTACATAATCTGGATCATTGTATTCTGGTACATCTCCATATTCACTATGGTTTTCCTTATTTGCATTTTCTTTTTGTTTTTCCGCATTTAATTCTTCAATATGCGCAATCGCCTTTTCTTCTACTTGCTTGATTTCTTCTCGTATTTCTTCCATTTCTTCTTTTGACAATTGCTCTGATAGATTTACTTTATATTCTTTTCCAAATAAATTTTTTAAAACTTTTTCCAATTCTTTGTCTGTTTTTTTAGCTTTTAAAAAATCTGCTCCTCGAATATGCATTTTAATATTGACTTCATTTCCATCAACCTCGACATCACTTTTTAATAAAAGCATTGGTTTCATTAACGGATATTTGTGTGACATATAGGCAATGATGTTTCTCCATTCTGTTTGAATATCTTTTAATACAACCCCTTCATGATATTTAATAATCATATCAATATGTTCAAAATGAAATCTATCGATTAAAAATTTTTCAAAAAGCCATAATTCTTTAATTTCTATATATTCATCGAAATACAATATGACTTCTAGCGTATTTGTCTTTTTGATGACATTTAATCCTTGGATATTGGCATATTGTATATTGGATTTTGTTTGATAGTCACGAAATATTTCTCCTACTTTTTTTGTTTTTACCGTTTCTTGCATGTATCTTTGCTCCTTCGTTTCTCTTTCCTATGTTTTCTATTATATACTATTTTTTTTACATTTCAAGCGAACAAAATGAAATATTTTTTTATTTTTATCTTTTTTGTCTACAATTTTATGTAACCTAGAATTTCCTAGCATTTTATGGTATAATTAGATTAAATGAATGATAAAAAGCTTAACATGTTATATATGAAAAAAATATTTTTATATATAAATTCAAATCAAAACTTAAAGGTGGTGAAATTATGGTTGAACTACTTTCCCCTGTTGGCAATTTTGAATGTTTAAAAGCTGCTGTACAAAATGGTGCAAATAGTGTTTATTTTGGTAGCGATAGTTTTAGTGCAAGGGCTTTTGCATCTAATTTTAGTCTAGACGAATTAGAAAGGGCCATTCAATATGCAAAAATTCGTGGTGTCAAGACACATTTAACATTAAATACATTGGTTACCGATGTAGAGTTTGAAGAAGCTATGGCTATCGCCAAAAAGGCTTATGCTTTTGGAATTGATGCCATTATTGTTCAAGATTTAGGTTTAGCAATGGCTTTAATTAAAACATTCCCTGATTTGCCTATTCATGGTAGCACACAAATGACGGTTCATAATTTGAATGGTGCTTTAAAATTACAAGAACTTGGATTTAAAAGAGTCGTTCTTGCAAGAGAGCTTTCTGTTAATGAAATTGATTATATTTGTAAAAATACAGATATTGAAATAGAAACCTTTATTCATGGGGCACTTTGTATCTCCTATTCTGGTCAATGCTTATTTTCTAGTATACTCGGTGGCCGTTCTGGTAATAGAGGAAAATGTGCAGGTCCTTGTAGACTTCCTTTTGAATTATTAGAAAATAATAAAACCATAAATTCAGGTTATTTATTAAGTACTAGAGATTTATGCGGTTTAGAATTTATTCCTGATTTAATCCAAGCTGGTGTTAAAAGTTTCAAAATTGAAGGCCGTATGAAATCACCAGAATATGTAGCAACTGTAACAAGAATTTATCGAAAATATATCGATTTAGCTTTATCTGATAATGCATATGTGATTGACGAAGATGATAAAAAAGAATTGCTACAAGTATTTAATAGAGGTATGTCTTCTTCTGGGCATTTAAGTAACCAAGCTAACCGAAATTTAGTATTTAAAGAAAAACCAAATAATATGGGGTTATTTCTTGGAAAAGTTCAAAAATACAATCATAAAAAAGGCTATATTACTGTTAAATTAAATGAACCTATTGCTATTGGGGATACCATTTCTTTAGAAAAAATAGATGGCACTTATACCATTTCAGAATTGATGGATACCAATATGAAAAATATTAAATTTACCGAAATTGGTCAGACAGTTGTCATTGGTAGAATGAAGGGAAATATCAAATTAGGTAATCAAATTTATAAAATGAGTTCTAAGCGCCTAAATATGATAGCACATGAAAGTTGTGAAAAAGAAAATAGAAAAGTTTTATTAAATGCTCATATTTCTATTCATAAAGAAAAACCTATTCAAATTTCTGTTACTTCTGCTAGTAATATAGAATTATATAAGGATTTAAAAGTAAATTATTCAAGTGATGTCATTCCAATAGACGCTAAAACAAAACCAATCGATAAAAATACGGTTATTACTCAATTTTCTAAAACCGCATCTACCCCTTATGCTTTTAAAAATCTAGAAATTGAGTTAGACGATAAATTATTTATCCCAAAGTTAAGTACACTAAATGACTTAAGAAGAACAATTTTACATATGGTAGAACAATATGCAATTACTGCCATGGCAAGAAATGATAAAACTACAATTCCTTGTATAGCTACTACTGACACAAAACCAGCCATTCATCTGGTTAATCCACATAACGATAGAAACAATCATACGAATCATGATGCATATAATCCGATTAAGAAAACAAAATTATCACTTTTATTAAATATATTACATAAAGATTTTGATTACACAAAATTACATGAAGTTGAAAATGTATATATTCCTTTAAAATATTTTTCTATGAAGGATTATAAAGATATCTTACATATTCTAGATGAAAAATATAATCTATACATATATATGCCAACCATTATCAAATCCAATTACAAAAATCTGTTAACTAGCAATATAGAAAACACTTTAAATAATTATCATATTAAAGGATTTGTCATTTCAAATATCTGCAATATCAAATTATTGAAGGATTTATTTGTTAATTTGCATACATCTTTAGCGTTAATCACAAATTATACCTTTAATGTGTATAATACCAATACCATAAAAGAATTAAAAGAAATGGGAATTTGTCGATATACCATCTCTCCTGAATTAAATAGAGACATGATTACAGCTTTATGTGATTGTCATACCTTGCCAAATGAATTAATTGTATATGGTAGAACACCACTTTTAAATATGAATTATTGTCTTTTAGGAGAAACAGACAAATGCTACCCAACTTGTAAGCAAAGATGTATTACTGATAATATATATGAATTACAAGACCGTTTACATATGCATTTTAGAATTTTACCAGACAACATTCAAACAGTTACAACCATCTTTAATAGTAAAATAACATCTATTTATCCAAGAGAATTCAATGTAGATTATGCAAGAATAGATGTTTTAGATGAAACGATTGAAGATATCAATGAAATTATCCATCGTGTAAACAATAACCAGCGATTTGATGGTAGCCATTATACAAATGGAAATTTAAATAAAGAAATTTGATACATTAGGGACGTGCCAAAATGGACATTTTTTGTCCAAAAGGGACAGACTATAGAACTAAAAAATAGTTTCTATCAATCTGTCCTTTTCTTTTTAAATCTGTTTACTGCTTAAATCTATGATTAAATCCATATTATCATCTTTTGCTGCTTTATTTTTTCTAATCGCCCCACATGTTTTACATCTATATATAATCACATATCCTTTTTTGCTATCTATCTCTAAAGAAACAGGCTCTAAGTCTCCATGGCAAGTTTCTTGTCTATCTCCTGGGTTTTTATCAACATGTTTGGAATGCAAACAATACGGACAATGATCTCGACAAGAATAGCCTAGTTTTGGAACTTTTTTTCCACAATTTTCACATATAAATTCTTCATCTATTTCTGTAAATTTTCTAGCTTCCATTTTTTCTCCTTTTTTTATGTCCAATTGGAGACGTTTCTGTTTGGGACATTTTTATGTATACTTAAATTTTAAAAATAAACTATAAGTCTATATACTTATTTTATATTTTAGAAATAAAAATTTTTATATTATTCCCTATGCAATAAAAATTTACATAAAAATGTCCCAAACAGAAACGTCCCCAATTGGACAAAATTAATACTTAAAGTCTCCTCCACCTAAAAATTCTTTTAATAATGAATTATTTGGTACATATTCTTTTGGTATTTCTTCAAAATATTTTAACATATTTAGTAGTCTTCTAGCTTCGGCATATTCTAAATCTTCTCTGCTTATTTCTTGTAATAATGGCATTACGATTGGTTTTAATGCACCAATTTCATATACTAAAGATGTATTGAAGATAAAGTTTGCTTCCTCTTGAAATGGGAATATATTTTTCTTTTCTCCTTCATTTACTTTGTTCCAAGTTCCAATTGTATGTTTTGCTGAGTATCCTCTAAATTGATGGTCTCTTACAATTCTTCTAATTAATCTTGTATCTGTTGTTGATATTCTATTAAACCTATCTAAATTTAATACAGTTAGTGCACTAATATATACTTTATATTTTTGTTCTGCAGGTATTTTACTTGTTAATTTATCATTTAAACAGTGAATGCCTTCTACAACTAGAACCTCATCTTTTTCTAATTTTAACTTTTTACCATTATATCTTTTGGTTCCTTCATAGAAATCAAATTCTGGAATTTCTACCTCTTCTCCATTTAATAATCTAGTTAAATGATTATTAAATAAGTCTAAGTCAATGGCTTCTATACATTCAAAATCATAGTCACCATTTTCATCTCGTGGTGTATCTTTTCTTTCTACAAAATAATTGTCTACAGAAATGGTTACTGGTTTTATTCTATTTAATTTTAATTGAATTCCTAATCTTTGTGCAAAAGTTGTTTTTCCTGATGATGATGGCCCTGCTATTAATACTATTTTTATATTTTTGTTTTTGGCTATATTATCTGCAATTTTTGCTATTTTCTTTTCATGTAAAGCTTCTGCTAAAAGAATAATATCTTTAATTGTACCTTCTTTTATCGCTTCATTGATTCTGTATACTCTCTCAATGTTTAAAATCTTATTAATATCATCATATTCTTCCATTGCCCAAGCTAGTTTTTTATTTTTTACAAATTTAGGCATTCTTTCTGGGTCATTTTGACTTGGATATCTTATTAAAAATCCATCATTATATTTTACAATTTCAAATATTTTTGTCACACCTGTTCGATTAGCCAATGTTCCATAACAATAATTGTAATAATCTTCACAATAATACATATAGATTTCATTATTGCCTTCTAAATCTAATTGTAATCTTCCTTTTGAACTTTGAGTTTCATTAAAGAATTTTGTTGCCTCTTCTCGATTCATAATCACTTGTTTGATAGGAAGATCTTCTTTTACAATTCTTCTTACTTCTTGTGTTAATTTTTCTAAAAATTCATCTGTTACTTCTGCATCAATCAAATCACAAAACATTGCATTTGATAATTGATAATTTACTTCCATTTTTTTGTTAGGACATATTGTTTCAAATGCTTTACCTACTATATACACTAAAGTTCTTCTATATACTTTCATTCCTTCTTTTGATGAAATATCAATTAATTCTATTTTTCCATCTTCTTCTATTTTATACGCTAAGTTTTCATATTCATTATTAAAAACAGCTGCTACTACTGTATACTCACTATTTTCAATTTCTTCTCTTAATAATTCACTAATTGTCATTGGTTTATCTATTTCCATTATTTTATCTTTGTATTGTATCTTCATAAATTTCCTCCTTTTTTATCCCCAATTCATTGTATATGAAATCAAGTTTTAAGTCAAGCACTACTAAAAGTCACTAAAATGCCATTTTTTATGAATATAAAGTAATTTTTTGGATATATTTTAATTAAGATGATTTTGTAGGAGGGATTTTAATGGATATTTCTAGAATTAATTCTATATTAGCTAATAAAGAAAAGTGTGATGTTTTTTATGATGATAGACCTGTATGGATTCAGGGTGTGAATGATAATATTGCTAAAGTTGGTTTTATTGACAATTTTGAAGAAAAAGATGTGTTTATTCAAGATTTATATGAGAGAAATTTGTATAACTAGATAAAATAATAAAATTCTTACATTATTGTTAGAAAAAATACACTTTAAGGAGCTGAAATGTATCTATTGTTAGACTTTGTTTAACTATTGTTTTCGTTCAGTCTCCTTAAAGTTTTTTATTCAAATCTTCCCATTCTTGCATTTTTTCTTCTATTTCTTGATTAATTTTTTGTATTTTTTGCTGTAATTCATTTAGTTTTATATAATCTGAAGCAATTTCTTCTTTTGTCATTTCTTTTTCAAGATCTTGTATTTCCTGTTCTTTTTGTTCTATATCTTTTTCTATTTTACAAATTTTATTTTGAATTCGATTTCTTTCTTTTTCAATAAAATATGGATTGGTTTCTTTCTTCTTATTTCTTTCATTTGAATTTATTTTTCCTTCTGCTTTATCAGAATTTTGTATTTCTTCAACTGCATCTTCATGCTTTTCTTTATATTCTAAAAATTCTTGATAACTTTTTTGATAAAATGTTACTTTTCCACTTTCAAATTCTAATATACAATCTGCAAGTTTATTTACAAAATATCGATCATGAGAAACAAAAATCAATGTTCCTGTATATTCTTTTAGTATGTTTTCTAAACTTTCTTTTCCTACAATATCCATATGATTGGTTGGCTCATCTAATAATAAGACATTTGGTTCCTTCTTTAAAATCTTACACAATTGCAAACGACCTCTTTCTCCTCCTGATAATACCTTTATTTTTTTGAAGACATCTTCTCCTGTAAAAAGAAATGTCCCTAACAAGGTTCTTGCTTGTGTTGTTGTTAATTCTGGAAAACTTTGCGTTATTTCTTCAAATATCGTATTTTCCGGATTTGAAAATTCCATCTGTTGATCAAAATATTCTTTTTGTACATGATATCCATATTCGAATTCTCCCTTAATTTTAGGAATATCTCCATTTAATGTTTTTAGTAAGGTTGATTTTCCTGTTCCATTTTCTCCAATGATGGCTAATTTCTGCCCCTTATACAATTCAAAAGATATTTCTGCAATTGGCTTATCATATCCGATTTCTAATTTATCTACTTTTAATACTAGTTTTCCACTTTGTGTTTTGATATCAAAATTTGCATAAAATGTTTTTAAATCATATTTTTCTGGTTTTTCTATGATTGTCATTTGCTCAATCTTTTTTAATTTGGATAATGCCATTTTCGCTTTGGTTGGTTTATATCGAAACCTATCTGCAATGGCTTGTAATCGTTTAATTTCTGCTTGTTGATATTCATACTCTTTTAATTGTTTTTCATATCGTTCTTTTTTTAGTCTTTCAAAATCTGTATAATTTCCTTTGTATTCAACCATACTGGCATATTCAATCTCATATACTTTATTAACAATCTTATCTAAAAACATTCTATCATGTGATACAATCACAACTGCTTTTGGATAATTTCTTAAATAATTTTCCAACCATTCAATTGCTGTAATGTCTAAATGGTTTGTTGGTTCATCTAGTAATAAAATATCTGGTTTACTTAATAATAATTTTAAGAAAGCAATTTTAGTTCGTTGTCCTCCAGAAAATGCACTTATTTTTTTGTCTTTATCTTCTTCCTTAAAACCAAATTTTTTAATGGCTGTTTCATATTCTTTTTTATACATGTATCCGCCTTGTATTTCATATTGTTCTAAAGCATTTGTATATTCTTTGATTGTTTTTTCGTCTGTTTGGTCTTGTAAAGCTTTTTCTTTTTCTTGTATCCTGTTTTCTAAGTTTATAATGGTTTCATAAACTTCTAATATTTCCTCTAACATGGTTTTATTAGAATTTTCAAAATTCATTTGTTGCAAATATCCAATCACAGGGCTTCCTTGTTTATATACATGAAATTTTTCTTCTCCAATTCCCTCTTCTAAAATGTCATTATCTATAATGGCGTTTAAAAAAGTAGTTTTTCCTGCCCCATTTCTTCCGATAATCGCTATTTTATCTTTCTCTTTTATTTCAAAATTGATTTCTTCTAATATGGTTTCGGCTCCATAAGATATAGAACCATTGACAATTCTGTAGTTCATTTTCTCTCTTCCTTTTTTTATTCTCTATATGCTCCATCGATATCTGGAACCTTTTTTATAATCGCATCAAATACATATACTTTTTTATTTATAAATTCACCTCATATATGCAAGTATATCTAATATATCACAAAGTATAGAAAAATAATAGTGTTTTTCATCCTATCTGCTCTAAATCTAAAAACAAAAGTTATTTTACACAGCAAAATAAGCTTTAGGTATATCCCTAAAGCTTAGATAATTTGTCAAAATGTCCCATTGGGAAACGTCCCCAAATGGACAAAATTTAGAATTCTAATTTTTCTTCTAACCAGCTTGCTACCTCATCAATTGGAATTCTAATTTGTTCCATAGTATCTCTATCTCTGATAGTTACGGTATTATCTTCTAGTGTATCAAAATCAACTGTTAAACAATATGGTGTACCAATTTCATCTTCTCTTCTATATCTCTTTCCGATACTTCCTGTTTCATCATAATCACACATAAATTTCTTTGATAATTTTTCATGTACCTCTTGTGCTTTTTCTGATAATTTTTTAGATAATGGAAGTACGGCTATTTTGTATGGTGCTAATACTGGATGTAAATGTAATACTACTCTTGTATCTCCTTCACCAATTTCTTCTTCATCATAGGCGTTACATAAGAATGCTAATGCAACTCTGTCTGCTCCTAAAGATGGTTCTATACAATATGGTACATATTTTTCGTTTGTTTCTGGGTCTGTATATGTGAAATCTTCTTTTGAAACATTCATATGACTCTTTAAGTCAAAGTCTGTTCTATCTGCAATTCCCCATAATTCTCCCCAACCAAATGGGAATGTGAATTCAATATCTGTTGTTGCATTACTATAATGTGATAATTCTTCTTTTGAATGATCTCTTAGTCTAATATTTTCTTCTTTCATTCCTAAATTTAATAACCAATTTTTACAGAATTCTTTCCAATATGCATGCCACTCTAAATCTGTTCCTGGTTTACAGAAGAATTCTAGTTCCATTTGCTCAAATTCTCTTGTTCTAAATGTAAAGTTTCCAGGTGTGATTTCATTTCTAAAAGCTTTTCCGATTTGTGCAATTCCCATTGGTAATTTTCTTCTCGTTGTTCTCATTACATTTTTAAAGTTTACAAATATACCTTGTGCTGTTTCTGGTCTTAAATATATCTCTGCTGTTTTATCTTCTGTTACGCCTTGGAAAGTTTTAAACATTAAATTGAATTTTCTAATATCTGTAAAGTTTGTTTTTCCACAATTTGGACATGGTATTTTATTTTCATTAATAAAGTCTATTAACTCTTGGTCAGACATACCATCTGCAATCATATCTTTTCCATTATCATGTGCCCATTCTTCTATTAATTTATCTGC
This sequence comes from uncultured Clostridia bacterium, assembly GCA_944387545.1. Classification (GTDB taxonomy): domain Bacteria; phylum Bacillota; class Clostridia; order TANB77; family CAG-508; genus CAG-269. The sequence continues at coordinate 41,187 of CALXFE010000010.1, forward strand.
TCTATGTCTGGTTTTACATTCTTTACAATCAATTAATGGGTCTGAGAAACCTCCTACATGTCCTGAAGCTACCCATGTTGTTGGATTCATTAATATAGCTGCATCTAATCCCACATTATATTTGCTTTCTTGAATAAATTTCTTTCTCCATGCCATTTTGACATTGTTTTTTAATTCATTTCCTAGAGGTCCATAATCCCACGTATTTGCTAATCCTCCATAGATTTCTGAACCTGGGTAAATATATCCCCTATTTTTACAAAGTGCTACTAAAGTGTCCATTGATTTTAACATAACAATTCCTCCTTCTAATTTTATTTGCCAAGCAGATGAAAGTTTTTTGTTTTTTATTGAGATAAAACTGTGCAGATTGCTGCTTTTCATTAAATTTAAAACAAAAAAACTTTCATACCTAGCATACATAGCTAGGGACGAAAGTTATCATTCCGCGTTTCCACCCTATTTCCTAAAACTTTCCAAAATAAAAAGTTTTAAGCACCTTCATTTAAAAACTACTCCAAAGCTCCCCATGTGTATTTATTATTGGTATCTCACCTTTACCAACTCTCTTTAAATAAATATTATCACATTTTTTCTTCTTCACCGTAGATATTTAATTTTATATATTTTATTATCTTTATTTAAAAAAGTCAATAATTTTCTAAAAAAATATTGATAAAATCCTTTTTTTATGCTAATATATTAATTGTTGTAATCAAATAATTTATAGGGGTATAGTGTTAATGGTAGCACATCGGTCTCCAAAACCGCCTGTGTGGGTTCGAATCCTACTACCCCTGCCACAATGGAAACCATACTGTGCAATAGTTTTATGGTTTCTATTTTTATACCCAATATACCAGAATTACTAAATTTTTATTAAAAGGGACAAATCGAGGACAAAAGATTCAGGAATGAAATTAGCAAATAATATCTCCTTACCTAATAAATATAAAGATCACTATTTGCTTGGTAACTCGAACTGGTTCTCATTCTGATTTATTTGATAAATAAATTTAAAATCGTTTTATTCAGTAATTTAATTTTAAATGAGGTGATTTTAATTTTTCATAGTATAAAATCTTATATATATGTTATTATTTTTTTCGTTTTATTCATTAGTATATTCTTTACCCCAGTTATTAGCTCTAATGATTTTATATATCAAAATTCTTTAGATTCTCAAATTATTTCTGTTAATCCAGATGGTTTTGTTTGGCCTCTTCCTGGCTATACAAGAATTAGTTCTTATTTTGGTAAAAGAGTTTCTCCTACTTCTCGGTGCTTCTTCTTCTCATTCTGGTATTGATATTCCTGCTCCAGAGGGAACTAGATTTATTGCTGTAGCAGATGGCGAGATTACTTTTACACAATTTTTAGGTGCTGGTGGTTATACGATTACACTTTCTTTTGACAATTATAAAGTTACATATTGTCATTGTTCTCCAAATTATATTGTAAAAGTAGGAGATACTGTAAAACAAGGACAAGTAATTGGTTATGTTGGTCCAAAATATGTTTATGGTGTAAAAGGAAATCCCTATGCAGATTCTAGTGGTAAACCTACAAATGGTGCTACGACTGGTACACATCTTCACTTAGGTATTCGAATTGATAATAAATATCAGAATCCATTAAGCTTTTTTTAAGCTTACTTATATAAATTCTTACAGATACCATTTTATGCTATATTAGCATTCATATTAGCTATTACAAAAGCAGATGACTAAGACCACAAAAAGTGCCACAATGGGAAACCATCTGTGGCACTTTTTGTATTTACATATCATCATCATTATTTTCTTCTTTATTTTCTTTCTCTTCTTCTTTTGGTTCTTCAGATTCTTCATCACATCCATGACAACCAGAACAACTTCCATTACATTGCGTATCTTCTTCTAAATCTCCTGACCAATCTAATTCTATTATATTATTACAAACTGGACATTCTATTTCTGTCTTATTCTCATCTACATCTATTACAAATTGATTATCACAGTATGGACAAATAATTTCAAAATCAAAGCCCTCTTCTGAATAGATGTCTTTTTCAATATTATCAATGATTTGTTGCATTTGATTTATTTTACCATCAATTTCTTTTTGCTTTTCTTCTAACTCCATCATTCTTTGTTCTTTATAGTCAATAAGCATATCCATTTCATCAATTACTTTTTCGACAAACATAGAAAATCTAGCTTTAACATAGTTTAAATCTTCTTTATTTTTTAAGTTTTTTTCCATATCCTCTAAAAATTTTTGATATTCTTCTCTTAGTTTTAGTTTAGCCATTAAGATTCACCTTTCTTATACTCTTTCCATATATTCGCCTGTTCTTGTATCTATTCTTAGAATATCACCAATATTAACGAATAATGGTACTTGGATTTCTAAGCCTGTTTCTAGTTTTGCTGGTTTTCCTGATGTTGTTGTTGTGTTTCCACTAAATCCAGGTTCTGTATATGTAACTTCTAATTCCACAAATATTGGTGGTTCTACTGCAAATACATTTCCTTTATATGAAAGAATTGTTACTTCCATATTTTCTTTTAAATATTTTAAGCAGTCACCTATTTGTTCTTCGTTTAATGGAATTTGATCATATGTTTCATTATCCATGAAATAATATAATCCTCCATCATTATATAAATATTGCATAGTTTTCTTTTCTATTTGTGCTGCTGGGAATTTATCTCCTGGGTTAAATGTTTTTTCTAATGTTGCACCTGTTATTACATTTTTTAATTTTGTTCTTACAAATGCTGACCCCTTTCCTGGTTTAACATGTTGAAATTCTACGATTCTATATACATTTCCCTCCATTTCAAATGTTGTTCCATTTCTAAAATCTCCTGCTGAATATACTGATGCCATAATGATTTCTCCTTTCATTTTTCAAATAATATTACAAACTCTAAATATTTTACTACATTTCTTAATAAAAATCAAGGGATTTATTGATTTTAAGCCATTTTGCTTTTTATTGCATACTTTGATTTCGTTATGCATGCTTTCCTTATATTACAATATAATTTTTCTCAGAATTGGTTAAATTTATACAACCAAATTTTGTAATTTGTACTGTATCTTCTATTCTAACACCAAATTTTCCTGGAATATATATCCCTGGTTCATTGGTTACAACCATATTTTCTTTTAATGATGTATCTGTTCTATAACTAATATATGGTGCTTCATGTATTTCCATTCCTACTCCATGACCTAAACTATGAATCAAATCATATCCATTTAATTTGAAATCATTTTCTACCATTTTTGTTAATAATCTCGTACTCGCTCCATCTTTAAACTCATCTGCTGTTTGTGTTTGATTTTTCAAAACCAATTCATAAACTGGTTTTACATATTCTGGGACCTTTCCAACAAAAAAGGTTCTTGTCATATCTGAGCAATATCCATTTACTTTACATCCCATATCAATGGTTATGATATCTACATCTTGTATCTTTCTATCTGTTGGAATTGCATGTGGTTTTGATGTATTTTCTCCTGATGCTACAATTGTATCAAATGATATGCCATCTGTTCTTTGTTTATAGTATTCTTCAATTTCATTAGCAATCTGTTTTTCCGTCATACCTGGTTTAATATAGTCTAGTATATATGAAAAACAATTATCTGTAATTTCACATGCTTTTCTTATATTGCTTATTTCTTCTTGATCTTTTATCATTCTTTGCTTTTCTATAATATGTTCTGTTTCTACTAAACTATTGATTTTATATTTTCTCATATATTCTTTATATTGTGCATATGTGACATAATATTCTTCAAATCCTACATTTTCACAAAACATAAAGAAATTTTCATAATCCTCTTTTGATACATCATTGATATCATAGACAATAATTTCATCATATAATGTTAATGTGCTATGAACATGTTCTATATATCTTGCATCTGTTATATAAATATTTTCTTTTCTAGTTAATAACAAGATTCCTTCCGCATCTATATTGGTTAGGTATTTGATATTAATTGGATTTGATATAATTAGCCCCTGTAAATCTAAGCTAGACATTTTATTTCTTAACCATTGCAATTTAGGATTCATATTATCATCCCCCATATATTATTATTTATACATTCCTAAAGTAAATATTTTCATTAGTATTAATTTAATTGTTTCAAATGGTATATACATACTGATAAAAGTAGCAATTACAATAAATGGTCCAAACGGTATATATTCATCAGTTTTCTTTACTTTTGTTATTAATAGTCCTATACTAAGGATTGCACCTATTAAAAATGATACTAATGTAATAACAACGATATTTGATAATCCAAAATACAATCCCAATGCACCCATTAATTTTACATCGCCAAAGCCCATAGCTTCTTTTCCATAAAATAGACCTCCTACTAATGTGATCAATAAGAATATACCTGCCCCTGCTAGCATACCTAATAACATATTTAAGGTAATTGCTACATCTGATAAACCATAGATAAATGCAAATATTAATCCAATTTCAAATATGGTCAGATTTAATCTATTGGGTATGATTTGTAATTTAAAATCTATTACAAATGCAGATAATAGCATTGGTGTTAATATCATAAATTTTATTAAATCTAAATTAGCAATAACTGTATCTTTAATCCCCAAAGTATATACTAAAGTTACATATATAGCTGAAGTTAGAATCATTAATATATAGTTTGGTTTAAAATTTCTTCTATATTCTTTGAATATGTCTAATGATAAAAATTTTTTATATTCTGGTAATCGTTTATTTGACCAGTCTACTAATTGCCCCACAATTAGTCCTAGAATTGCAACAGTCAAATAGTATCCTATATGTACATCATTATAATACATTATCTTCTCCTTTTACTTTTGTTTTTACTTATTTTTTCCTCATTTTATGTTTAATTTACTTTTTATTTTCTTTTCTATTGGTCTTTTCCATAAAGTGTACCAAAAATCTTTTTCATTTATTGGATCAACTAATATTGTATACATATTGCATCTGTTTCCACCGATAATGTCTGTAAAGATTTGGTCTCCCACAATTGCTATATTCTCACTTTTTTCGCCTAAGTCTTTTTGACATTTTTTGAATCCTCTTTTTAGTGGTTTCATAGCAAAATTATGATATTTTATATCTAATTCTTTTGAGATATTTTCAACTTTTGCTTTATCATTTGTATTTGATAATATGTATAATTTCACACCTTGACCTTTTAAATTTTTTGCCCATTTCTTGACACTTTCTGTCATCTTTTTTGTATAATCTACTAATGTATTATCAACATCCAATAATAATGCTTTTATTTTATTTTTATTTAAAAATTCTATATCAATATCTTCTACTCTTTTAAAATATGCATCTGGATATAATTTCATACTTTCCTCCATTACATTTATATCTTATCAATTCCTTATTTTTTTGTCAATAAATATTGAGGCAATCATATTATTTCTAGACATTGCCTATAACATTCATATCTTCTGTTACTTTTACTAAATCAAAATTAATACCATCAGCACTCACTAATTTAAAATGGATACCAAAATGTTCTCCTTCTACTGCTTCCTTTATTGCCGTACTATGTAAATGACCATAATAGCATTTTTTTACATGGTATTGTTTTAATATTTTTATAAATGCATTCATTTCATTATTTTGCACATTTTGTTTTACAATTGGTGGATAATGCATGAAAGCAATAATTTCTTTGTCATCTCCATATGTTTCTAATCCATTTTTTATAGATAGTTCTAATCTTGAAACTTCTCTATTTATCATTTTTTTGCATTCATCATCTTCTCCTAATGTCCATCCTCTTGTTCCTACTATAATGTTATTTTCAAATTCATATGCATTATTATAAATAAAATCAATATTATGGAAATGATTTTCTTTTATATAATTTCTCATACTATTTACTGTAGACCACCAATAATCGTGATTTCCTTTTAGTAATAATTTTTTTCCTGGTAATTGGTTTAAATACGCAAAATCTTTATATGTATCTTTTAAATACATAGACCAAGAAAAATCTCCTGGTAAAATCACTAAATCTTCTTCTTTTACTAATCTTATCCAATTTTCTTTTACTTTTTCTTCGTAACCTTCCCAGTTTTCTCCAAAAACACTCATTGGTTTATTTTCATTAAAGGATAAATGAAGGTCTCCTATTGTATATATTGCCATATATTTTCTCCCTATTTTTCTTACAATTTTAAATTTGGTATAGCATTCAAATCTAAACTATCTATTTTTCCATTTATATAGTTATAATATCCTGCTGATGCAATCATGGCTGCATTATCTGTGCATAATTTTAAATCAGGCATATATATGTTTATTTTATTTTCTATATCTTCTTGTTCTAACTCTAAAAATGATTTTCTTATGTAAGAATTTGCCGAAACACCACCTGCCAATACAATTGTTTTGATTCCTGTTAATTTCATTGCTTTTTTTACATTTTCTATCAATATTTCTGTAACAGTTTTTTCAAAACTTGCACACAAGTCTGCTTTATTGATTTCTGGATTTTTATGATGCAAATTAATTACAGCTGTTTTGATTCCACTAAAACTAAAATCCATATTTTCAAAATGTGTTTTTGGTAATTCAATCGTTGGCTTTCCTTCTTGCGCCAATTTATCCACTTTAGGACCTCCTGGATACCCCAGTCCTACTACTCTTGCCACTTTATCAAATGCTTCACCTATAGCATCATCCCTGGTTTTACCTAAAACTTCAAATTCTGTATAGCCTTTTACATGTATGATTTGTGTATTTCCTCCTGACATCATGACACATATAAATGGAGGTTGTAGTTCCTGATAAGTAATATAGTTTGCTGCAATATGTCCTTGTATATGATTTACTCCCACCAATGGTTTATTGATTGCAAAGCTTAATGCTTTCCCATATGATAAACCAACTAATAAAGCGCCTACTAAACCTGGTCCATAAGTTGGGGTAATAGCATCTATTTGTTCTAATGTGATTTTTGCTTCCTCTAATGCTTTTTTGGTTACTCTTGAAATCGCTTCTATATGATTTCTAGATGCAATTTCTGGTACAACCCCTCCATATTTCTCATGGATTGGTATTTGCGTATCTATCACATTTGATAATATTTTTCTGCCATTTTTTACAACTGCTACTGATGTTTCGTCACAACTTGATTCAATTCCTAATGTGTAAATGTCGTTCATCTTTCCTCCATAAAATTCCATTTTTTTATTACATAAATGATAATTATTGCTTTTCTTTTCTTTGCAAATTATATCATTTATCCCTAAATAAGTAAAGGTTGTTAGCATATAAAGATAGCATAAATTTTTAGTAGGATTTCTCTTCATTAAAATCTTGAACTGACTTTGTTTCTTGATTTTTGAGATT
>CALXFE010000011.1 GCA_944387545.1 uncultured Clostridia bacterium
TATACTTAGTGCTTTTGTTTTTCTATATTTTTTTAAATTTTTATGTCTATTTTTCCCCAGATTATTTAACTCATATCCTATTGTACTTTCACTTTGTGAAAATAAAAATCACCTAATAAAAGAAATGTTTTGCATATAGAGAGTATTTATAAGTGATATAAAAAATTAACTTAAAATGATAAAAATAAGCAGAAATATTTTATATAATAACTGTTGAAAAAACAAATAATAACATATATAATAATATCAGTGAAAGATGTAGAAGAAAGGAAGATGATCATGAAGAAAGTAAAGATAATAACAATAATCACAATTTTAGTTATGTTGATAAATGTGTTCTTACCGATTGCGATATATGCTAATAATGAATTTGATAATAACAATACAATTATGCAAGAACAGGAAAAAGAAGAAGATAATGCTATAAATGAATCGGATAATAAAATTGAAAACGAAATTGACAATAATACTATCCAGGGAGAAGAAAATGTATTAGAAGACGAAGAAAATAGTAAAGAGAATACAATAGAAAGTGAAGACATAAAAGAGAACCCGCTAGAAGAAAATGAAGTATTGGTTGATGAAGAACCAACAGATGAAATAATGCAAATACAAACTTATTCGAATCTTGTGATTGAAGATGGTATATATGTAATACGATCAGCATTAAATAAAAATATGGTATTAGATATTGATGGGGGATCAGCTAACTCTGGTGCAAATTTACAAATATGGAACTATAATAGCAAAGTAAATCAACAAAGGTTTAAAATTACAAGTGATGGACAAGGATATTATACGATTCGTGCTGTACATTCTAACAAAGTTCTAGATGTTGAAAATGCAAATAAAACAAGTGGAACTAATGTTAGACAATATGATAGTAATGGAACAGATGCTCAAAAATGGCAAATTATGGATTTAGGAAATGGACAAATCAGTTTTGTTTCAAAATGTAATGGATTATACCTAGATGTTTCGGACGCAGGGACTAGAAATGGAACAAATGTACAAGTGTATGAAGGAAATGGAACAAATGCACAAAAGTTTATATTAGAAAGAAATGAATATAAAGCAGAAAAAACACTAGAAGATGGAATATATACTATAAAATCAAGAGTGAATACAAGTAAAGTATTGGATATATCTGGAGGTTCATATAATAATTCTGCAAATGTTCAGATGTGGAAAAATGATAATGTGAGACAACAAAGGTTTAAGATTACATATAATAAAGAAGGCTATTATAAAATAGAGGCGTTACATTCACAAAAAGTATTAGATGTTGCTAACGCAGGAATGACTAGTGGCACAAATGTTCAGCAATATGAATGGAATAATACGGATGCACAAAAATGGATAATAGAAAAAAATTCTGATGGAACATATTCGTTTAGATCTATTTTAAATGGATATTATCTAGATGTATCAGGTGGAATCCCAAATGATGGAACAAATGTACAAGTATATGAGTGGAATGGAACAAATGCACAAAAGTTTATGCTAGCGACAGAAGGAAAACAAACAATAAAAGATGGTATATATAAAATCAATACAAAATTAAATGCAAATATGTTTTTAAATGTTACAGGAAATAATGTCGATATACTAACAAATGAAAATATAACAGCACAAAGGTTTTATGTGAAATATCAAGGAGAAGGTTATTATACAATACAATCTGTTTCAACGAATAAAATGCTAGATTTACAAGGAGGAAATACGGCATCAGGAACCAATGTACAGATATATGATAATAATGGCACAGAAGCTCAAAAATGGATCATCAAAGATGCAGGTGATGGATATTATTATATTGAATCTAGACATAGCTTGATGGTCATGGATGTATTAAATGGAGATGCAAAAGACAGACAAAATGTACAAACGTATCAATTAAATTATTCCAATGCTCAAAAATTTAAATTTATTAATGTAGAAGAAGCAGAAGGAAAACAAACAATAAAGAATGGTATATATAATATCGCAACATGTTTAAATGAGGGATATGTTTTAGATATATCAGGAGGTTCTGTTTCTAACAGTGCCAATTTACAAATATGGAAAAATTCAAATGTAAATCAGCAAAAGTTTTTTATAGAATATCAAGGTAATGGCTATTATAAAATAGAGGCATTACATTCTGGCAAAGTATTAGATGTAGATAACGGAGCAAACAAAAGTGGAGCAAATGTATGGCAATATGAAAGCAATAATACAAATGCACAAAGATGGATGATAAAAGATGCAGGTAATGGTGAATATTATATTATATCAAAATGCAATGGATTATATTTAGATGTCAGTGGTGGTAATGTTGGGAATGGCATAAATGTACAAGTATATGAGAAAAATGGAACAAAAGCACAAAAATTCAAATTTTTAAATCCTCCAATCATTTCTGATAATACCTACAGAATTTCAACAGCATTAAATGATAAGAGTGTTGTTGATGTATCAGGAGGATCGAAACAAGATGGGGCAAATGTACAAATTTGGATGAGCACAAATGTACCACAACAAAACTTTAAAGTTGAATACATTGGAGAAGATTGTTATAAAATTACCGCAGAACATTCTGGACTTGCATTAACAGTTAAAAATAGAAATGTTATACAAAGTAAATATACAAATAGTGATTCACAAAAATGGAAGATTGTAGACGCTGGAAATGGATATTATAACATTGTTTCAAAAGCAAATGGATTATATTTAGATGTTGCTGATGCGGCTACTGCAAATGGAACAAATGTGCAAGTGTATGAGAAGAACGGAACAAATGCTCAAAAATTTAATTTTGAAAATCTATGCTTAAACGGAATTGATGTAAGCCAATTTAATGGCTTGATCAATTGGGAATATGTAAAGAGATCAGGAATTGATTTTGCTATGATAAGAATTGGGTATAGAGGATATGGAGCGGCAGGTAATTTTGCAGAAGATCCATACTTTAGAATGAATATTCAAGGAGCAAAAAAAGCAGGACTAAAAGTAGGAATATATTTCTTTACACAAGCGGTAAACAAGGATGAAGCTGTAGAAGAAGCAAACTGGGTGCTTAGAATTTTAAAGGAATCAGGATATGCAAATGAATTGGATTATCCAATTGCAATTGATACTGAAAAATCAGCTGCTCCAGATAATTCTGGAAGAGCAGATAATATAGATAAGGCAACAAGAACGACTGTATGTAAAGCTTTTTGTGAAACAATAAAACAAAATGGATATACACCAATGATTTATGCAAGTAGAAACTGGTTTTATGATAATTTAAACATGAATGAATTGAACCAATTTGACATATGGCTAGCCCAATATAATGATGTGGCTGATTATATAGGGCATTATGAGATATGGCAACATTCTGACAAAGGAACAGTGGCAGGAATTAGTGGTTATGTAGATTTAGATATCGGATATAAAAGATATTAAAAACATCATATTATGAAATATTTTCCTCAAAAGACTTGATTTTAAAGTGCTTTTATGATAAAATAATGTATGTAAGAAAATTAGAAACAAAACCAATTAAAAAGCAAAGTATATATATTTTAAATATTTACAAGAGAAAATGGTCATTGGCTGGAAACCATTAAATATCGTATATAGAAATTTCACTTTTTAGGTCCTTTTTTGAAATAATAGTAGAAAAAGGCGGTTGCACCGTTAAAACTATAACGAGGTTAGTATAGAAAATACTAATAAATTTAGGTGGTACCACGGAAAAATAACCATTTCGTCCTAATAGATATAACTAGGAAGAGATGGTTTTTTTGATGAATGGGAAAAATGACAAAGATTTAAATTTTAAGTAAAATTTAATAAAGGATGTTGATAAATATGAATAATACGAACCATGAAGGAAAATGTATTGAATATTATTTTGATTCAAAAACATTTACAAAAGACCAATTAATAAAAAGTATAGAAGAAGCAAAACTGGAATTTCCTAGTAAAAAGGTAGAATCTAATTTGTTTTTAAACCAATGGGGTGTTTATATCTTAAAAATTAATTTTAAAGACAAAATAGAATATGTAGAAAATTTTAAGGAAAAAAGAAAAAATCGAAAAGTACTGCTTCTAACAGAGAAAAATCGAAAGGTTAGTGAAAAGAGAACATCTTTACTAAACAGAAAATATGGTCAATATAAAAAGACCGGAGAATATAGACCAATATAATTTTATACAAGAAAGGAAATGGGCGAATATGAAAGAAGAAATTGCAAAAATAAAAGAAAAATCTATTAAAGAAATTTCAAATGTGAAAGACTTAAAAGAATTAAATGACTTAAGAGTTAAATATCTAGGAAAAAAAGGAGAATTAACCCTTATTTTAAGAGGTATGGGAAATCTATCTCCTGAGGAAAGACCAGCTATAGGAAGTCTAGTAAATGAATTAAGAGAAGAAATAGAAAATTTAATTCAGGAAAAAGAGAAAGATTTTAAAAATCAAGAACTTTTAGAAAGATTAGAAACTGAAACAATTGATGTTACAGAGCCAAGCAAAAAAGTGGTTTTAGGTTCTTTACATCCAATTACCAAAATTATAGAAGAAGTAGAAGAAATATTTTTAGGAATGGGATATGAAATTGCAGATGGTCCAGAGGTGGAAAAGGCAATATATAATTTTGATAAATTAAATACACCACCAGACCATCCAGCAAGAGATGTACAAGACACATTCTATATCACAGATGATATTGTGTTGAGAAGTCAAACATCACCTGTACAAGCTAGAGTAATGGAAAATCAAAAACCACCAATCAAAATTATATGCCCAGGAGCAGTATATAGATCAGATAGTGTAGATGCGACACATTCACCAGTATTCCACCAAGTAGAAGGATTGGTTGTAGATAAACATATTTCTATGGCAGATTTAAAAGGAACTTTAGAGATGTTTGCTAAAAAATGTTTAGGAGAAAATACCAAAATACGTTTTAGACCACATCATTTTCCATTTACAGAACCATCTGCAGAAGCAGATGTATCATGCTTTGTATGTGGAGGAAAAGGATGCAAAGTATGTAAAGGAGAAGGATGGATAGAATTATTAGGTTGTGGTGAAGTTCATCCAAATGTTTTGAGAAATTGCGGGATAGATCCAGATGTTTATTCAGGATTTGCATTTGGATTTGGTGTAGAAAGAATTGCCATGGCAAAATACGGAATTGAAGATATGAGATTATTATTTGAAAATGATATTCGCTTTTTAAAACAATTCTAAGTGGAACGATAGGGCGCGCCAAAGCGTTCGATAAGATAAAAAGTTGGAAAGTATTCCAAAATACGGAATATAGAAAATTTAAATATAAATAAAATTGATTAAAAATTTAATTAATTAAGGAGTGAAAAAATGGGATTATTTAGAAAAAAGGAAAAAGAATATACATTCGATCAAGCTATAAAAATGTTAAAAGAGGAAGGATTTGAAAATCATATAGCTATACCTACTAATCCAGAAGATATGCTACATACAAAATATTGGTTAAGGTTAGATGAAAAAGTATTAAAGGAAACGCCATATGTGGAAACACCTTTTCAGGAAAAAAGAAGAAAAATGATGGAAGAAATTGGTGTTGATGAGGAATGCAAAAAAAGAACAGAGGATATTAGTAGAAGTCATAGTTCAAAACCAGGAAAAGTGATAAGATATAATGATTATCAGTCAGCTAGAAATTATCAAAAGAAATATGGTGAATATAGTAGATGGTAAGAATGATATAACATAAGAACGGAAAAGAAGGTTGAAAAACAATTATTTCTCAACCAGATTTATACGAGAAAGGAAGAATAAAAATATGAAAGCAAGTAGAGAATGGTTAGAAGAATATAGTGACATAGATGTAGATACTGTAAAATTAGGAGACATCCTAACAATGACAGGTTCTAAAGTAGAAACGATAGAGCAAAAAGGAAATAATATAAAAAATGTGGTTGTTGGAAAAATTTTAGAAGTTACCAAACATCCAGATGCAGATAAATTAGTGGTAACCAAAATAGATGTTGGAAATGGAGAAATTCTTCAAATTGTAACAGCAGCACCTAATATCAAAGTAGGAGCAACTGGACAAATTGTGCCAGTTGCAAAAGACGGAGCAGAACTTCCAAAAGGTGTAACTATCCATACTGGAAAATTACGTGGTGTAGAATCACAAGGTATGATGTGCGGGATGGAAGAATTAGAAATTGATCCTGCCAATTATCCAGATAAAGTGGTAGATGGTATCTTTATTTTAGATGACAAATATGAAAAAGATTTAGGAAAAGATTTAGTAGATGTCTTAGAATTAAAAGAAGATATCATTGATTTTGAAATCACACCAAACAGACCAGATTGTTTATCTATTGAAGGTTTAGGAAGAGAAACAGCAGTGTCTTTAGGAAAACCATTTAAAAATCCTAGAAAAAATATTGACGAATTAAAAGTTGAAGATAAGAAAGACATTGAAGGATTAAAAGTAGATATTACAGCACCTGACTTATGTTACAGATATATTGCAAGAGTTGTAAAAAATGTAAAAATTGGACCATCACCTAAATGGATGGTTAGAAGATTAAATGCTTGTGGTGTAAGAAGTATTAATAATATTGTAGATATCACCAATTATGTAATGCTAGAAATGGGGCAACCAATGCATGCATTTGATATTAACTCTATTGAAGGAAAACATATTACGGTAAGAAGAGCAAAAAACAACGAAAAAATTACAACGCTAGATGAGCAAGAAAGAATATTAGATGAAAATGACTTAGTCATTGCCGATGACAAAAAAGCAGTAGCTATTGCTGGTGTTATGGGAGGACTAAATTCAGAAATCGAAAATGATACAGAGACAGTTGTGTTTGAATCAGCCGTATTTTATGGTGGCGCTGTTAGAAAAACAGCTAAAAAAGTAGGATTAAGAACAGAGGCATCTTCTCGTTTTGAAAAAGGATTATCACCAGAAAATGCTTTAAGAGCTGTTAATCGTGCAGTAGAATTGGTAGAAATTTTACATGCAGGAGAAATTGTAGATGGAAAAGTAGATGTCTATCCAACAAAACAAAAAGTGCATGAGATAAAGGTAGATTATGATAGAATTAATCAATTATTAGGAACCCATATTTCTAAGGAAGAAATGATGGATATTCTAAATAAATTAGATATAAAAGTTGAAAACGATATTGCTACAGCACCATATTTTAGAATGGATGTAGAGCAATTAGCAGATTTAGCGGAAGAAGTACTAAGATTTTATGGATATGACAAATTAGAAACCACATTAATTAAATCAGATACAACATTAGGTATGAGAAATAAAGAACAAAAAATTGAAAAGAAAATACAAGAAGTTCTTGTTAATAGTGGTTTATCAGAAATTTATACTTATGGATTTTTAAGTGAAAAAGATTTAGAAAAATCAAATATTAGTGATACATTAAAGAAAACAGCAATTACCATTCAAAATCCATTAAGTGATGAATATAAATTGATGAGACCATCAACCATACCAAGTATGTTACAAATATTAGCTAATAATGCAAATAAGAAAAATCAAAATGTAAAATTATTTGACATTTCAAGAAATTATAAGAACATGAATGGTGAAGTAGAAAAAGGAGAAGTACCGCTACAAGAAAATATTTTAACCATTGGAATGTATGGAGATGATGTAGATTTCTATATCTTAAAAGGAATTGTTGAAAATGTATTAGAAGCAACATACATTAATCATTATGAAATAGAAAGAGAAACAAATAACAAATCTTACCATCCAGGAAGATGTGCAAATCTAACAGTTGGAAGAGATGTAATTGCTACTCTAGGAGAAGTACATCCAGTTGTTCTAAATAACTATGATATTGAAAAAAGAGTATATTTAGCAGAAATTAATATTAGTAAACTAGAAAAATATTCAAGAAATAATAAAAAATATGTAGAAGTTCCAAAATTCCCAGCAGTAGAAAGAGATATTGCCATTATCGTAGATGAAGCTGTTGAGGTTGGACAAATCGAAAAAATTATTATAAAGAAAGCTAAGAAATTACTAGAAGGATTAAAATTATTTGACATTTATAGAAATGAAAAACTAGGAGAAAACAAAAAGAGTGTGGCATATGCTTTGACATTTAGAGATAAAAATAAAACATTAAGTGATGAAGAAGTAAATGTTGCAATGGAAAATATTATTTCAGAATTAGAAAAAACAGTAGGTGCTAAGCTAAGAAAATAGAATGTAAAAAGGGATTTTGGGTATGGACTCATTTTCCCTTTTTTTAGTTAAGTTATCTAAAAAATATAGAATATAAAGTCATTACACAATTTTGTATAAGCTAAATTTTCATAGAAATTCTACAAGAAAAGCGTGAGCCTCTCTCATTTTGCTTAAAGCATAAGCAAAATGAGCATTCCTCACGTTTTTCTTTATAATTTCTATATTCAAATTTAGATACGCAAAATTGTTTCATTTTTTTATATTCTATATTTTTTATAACATTGCTAAATAAGAAAGGGAAAATGAGTCCATACCCAAAATCCCTTTTTCTAAAAAAATAAAAATGTAATGGTAACTTTTTTAGAATAAATGGTAATATATAGATGTAGATATCTTAGGGGAGTTCTAAATGAAATGAAAAAAAATAAATTAATTGAACAATATATAGAAAATAATAAATTAAATATTGAAAAAGTAATGGAAGAATATACAAACTATCTATATGTGATTGTAAGTAATAAGAGATTTAAATTAACAGAAGAAGACATAGAAGAAATTGTTTCAGATGTATTTTTAGCTGTTTGGAAAAACCAAAAACAGCTAGATGTACAAAAAGAAATGTCTTCTTATTTAGCTGGAATTGCCAATCATTTATACAATAAAAAATTAAGAAACTTTAAAAATCTAATAGATATAGAAAGCTATGAAAATCAATTACAAGATACGAAAGATATTGAACAAGAAATAGAAGAAAAACAAAAACAAGATGCAATTTTACAAGAAATCTATAAGATGAAACAAGAAGACCAAGATATATTTTTATATTATTACTATTATGCCAAATCAATAAAAGAAATTGCCAAAAGCTTAAATTTAACAGAAGTAAAAGTAAAATCTAGGTTATTTCGTATTCGAAAGAAATTAAAAAAGAATTTGGAAAAAAGGGGGTATAGTTATTATGGATAAAGAGAATATTGATAAAATTATGAAAAAAGCACGAATGAAAATAGCTGTATCTAAATTTGAAGAAGGAGAACATAAAATGCCAAAAAGAAACTTATTAAAATTGGTAGCAACATTTGTGTTAACAATTGGAATGACATTTGGACTTGTGTATGCTGGAAATACTGTGTATGAAAAAATTTGGAAAGAACCTGAGGCATTTAAAATAAATCAAGGAATCACAGAAGAAGAAAAGGCACAATGTATTACAGAAGAAGAAGCAGAAGAAATTGCTAAAGCATATTTAAGGAAAATTGGCTATACAGATGAAAAGATAGAAGGAATAGCTCTAGATAAAGAATATTTTTCACAAGAAAATATTTGGGTAATGGTATCGGATTTAGGAACAATTCGAATAGACGCCAATACTGGAAAATTAAAATCTGTTAGCATGCCAGTTCGAGAAGGAAGTGTTCCTTATAACTATGGTATTAGCAGAGAAGAAGCAAGAAAAGTAGCTTATGAATTATTAGAAAAATATAAGCCTATAGAAGATACGGGAGATTACGAGTTAGTTAGTTTAAAAAGAAATGCGGAAATAGATGAAAATGCGTATATCTGGTATGCAGAATTTTATAAAAAATATGGAGATTTATATAATGCATCAGAAAGCGTAAAAATTGGATGGATTCCAACAAGCAATATTTTATATTCTCTAAGCATAGAGCAAAATCCTTATGAGAATAATGAACAGAAAATTAGTAAAGAAGAAGCAATTCAAATTGCAAAAGAAAAAGATGAACAAATTGAAACTACTAGACAGATACAAGAAGTAAAAGCAGAAATCAAAATTAAACAAATGAATGAAGAAGTATATTTAAGAGAAAATTTCAAAGAAGAATACGAAAATGGTACATTAAATAAAGAAAAAGTAAAAGATGGTGTGTATAAATATAAGGAAGATGCGGTTATTTATAAAACAGAAGAAAGAGTTAGAAAAGTATGGTGTGTCGTCATAACATATGGTGTAGAAGAAAGTGGGTATTTACCAGAATACACATATTATGTTGATAGTACAACTGGCGAAATTATAGGTGGCAATATGGGAAATGAAATAACATCTGAAGAAGCAGAGAGAAATGATGTAAATAATGTAATTGAAAAATAAAAATGAAAAAAGTAAATGAAAATATATAAGTCCATAAAAACAAAGCTTAATTGGTATCATATAAAGTTTAAATTAATATACAAAAAACAATAGAGACCCAAAATGTTAGATAAAACATGGAGGGTTTATTTTATTTTTCGTAGGAACGTATTAAAAATAGTTGCATATACTTTATTATTAGAGGTGAAAAAATATGGCATATTCAGATAGAGAATTAATTGCTAGAATTGTTCAATGTGAGGCACGGAGGAGAAGGTGACAATGGAATGAAAGCAGTAGCAAGTGTTATCTTAAACAGAGTAAATGTATCACAAGGAGAATATGCAAGAATATCACAAGGAGGAAATATCAGAAATATTATTTTTCAACCAGGACAATTTGATTGTGCAACAGAAACATTATTTAATCGATATAATCCTCAAAATATCTATAATATGAATCCAACAGAAGTGCATTATTACATAGCAGATTGGGCTTTAGCGGGTAATCGATTAAATGAGATAGGAGAATGTTTGTGGTATTTAAATCCATTTAAGCCAAGTTGTGATACAACTTTTCCAAGGAATGGTTCAGGAACATTTCATACAAGACTTCGGAGAACATTGCTTTTATCGTCCAACAAGTCAGTATGCTAGTACATAAGAGATTATAGAAAAGATACAATGTACAAAAAGTTAGTAATTTAACAGTTCAAAATCTAGAATACAAAAAATAAAAAAGGAGGTTCCATATGCCAGATGAAAGACAAGACAAAAGAGAAAATAGAAATGTAACCATTAATCAAAATTCACCAGAAATTCTAACCAATTCTATATATACACCAGCTTTTTTACGAGAACAAATTGGAAAACTAATGAGAGTAGAATTTTTAATTGGTACGAATAATTTAGTTGATAGAATTGGTATATTAGAAGATGTTGGGGCAAGTTATATTTTATTACGTTCATTAGAAAGTGATACAATTACCTATTGTGATATCTATTCTATTAAATTTGTTACTATATCTAATAGAAGAATGAATAACTTTATGAATAATGGATATGGTGGATATAACTATTATTAAAGTGTCCGATGGGACACTTTTTTAAAAAAACTATTGACAAATTAAAGAAAATAGTGTAAAGTATATTGGCATTACATTTTAAAGGAGTCGTTATTTATGGAAAAAAACGTAGAAATCAGTATATTATGTGATTTATATGGAAAATTGTTAACTGAAAAACAATTTGAATTCATAGACGACTACTATAATAATGACTTGTCTTTATCAGAAATTGCAGAAAACAATAAAATTACAAGACAAGCTGTTAGAGATATCATCAAAAAGGGGGAAAAGAAGCTTTTTGAATATGAAGAAAAGCTATTGTTTATGAAAAGGATGTTAAAACAAGAAAAAAAGATTGAACAAGTTTTATCAGAATTAACAAAGATTCAAAAAGAATCTTCTGATGAGCAAGTAGCTGTTGTATTAGAACATATAAAAAAAGAATTAAATTGTTTAGTTTAAAAAATGAATGGAGTTGAAAAATATGGCTTTTGAAGGATTATCTTCTAGATTACAAGAAATCACAAGAAAAATTAGAGGTAAAGCAAGAATTACTGAATCAGATTTAAAAGAAATGCTAAGAGAAGTAAAGCTTGCACTATTAGAAGCTGATGTTAACTATAAAATTGTAAAAGACTTTATAGCAACCATTCAAGAAAAAGCCTTAGGGCAAGATGTTTTAAAATCTTTAACTCCAGGTCAACAAGTTGTAAAAATTGTAAAAGATGAATTGGTAGAATTATTAGGTGGACAAACAAGTCAAATTAATTTTACACCAAATCCACCAACGATTATTATGTTAGTAGGACTTCAAGGTTCAGGTAAAACAACAACAGCAGGAAAGTTGGCAAATTTACTTAGAAAGCAAGGCAAAAAGCCATTATTAGTTGCATGTGACGTATATAGACCAGCTGCTATTAAACAATTACAAGTTGTTGGAGCACAGTTAAACATACCTGTCTTTGCAAATGAGAACTCAAAAGATGTTGTGCATATTGCAAGACAAGCCTTATCTGTTGCTATGTCAAAACTAAATGATGTAGTCATCTTAGATACAGCAGGTAGACTACATATTGATGAAGAACTAATGCAAGAATTGAAGAATTTAAAAGCAAATATCAAACCTCATGAAATTTTACTTGTTGTGGATAGTATGACAGGTCAAGATGCGGTAAATGTTGCGCAAAGCTTTAGTGATGCTGTTGGAATAGACGGAATTGTTTTAACCAAATTAGATGGTGATACAAGAGGTGGTGCAGCACTTTCTGTTAAAAAGGTAACAGGAAAACCAATTAAGTTTGCAACAACTGGAGAAAAACTAAGTGATATAGAAGTATTTCATCCAGATAGAATGGCACAAAGAATCCTAGGAATGGGAGATATTTTGGCTGTTATTGAAAAAGCTGAAGAATCATTTGATATGGAACAAGCAGAACAACTTGAAAAACAAATGAAGAAAAAAGAATTAGATTTAGATGATTATTTAGCACAAATAAGACAAGTAAAGAAAATGGGTTCATTTTCATCATTATTAAAATTGATACCAGGATTTAATCAAATAAAAGATTTAAAAGTAGATGATAAAGAATTTGTTAAAATTGAAGCAATGATTTGTTCGATGACAAAAGAAGAAAAACGAAACACGAAATTATTAAATGCAAGTAGAAGACAAAGGATTGCAAAACGGAAGCGGAACAACTGTACAAGACATTAACAAATTTATAAAATCTTTTGAAATGACACAAAAAATGATGAAACAGATGAAAAACAACAAGGGTGGTATGAAGAAATTATTAAATGGAATTGATGAAAATGCATTAAAGAATTTTAAATTTTAAGTTGTTATTAAATTTTTAAATTTATATATAAAAATAAAGTGATTAGAGGATTGGAAAAATCAAAAAGGGATTTTTGAGTCCGTCCCCATAATCTCGATTTCAGGAGGTGAACAAAAAATGGTAAAAATAAGATTACAAAGACAAGGAAAGAAAAAAGCTCCATTCTATCATATCGTAGTTGCTGATTCTAAATCTCCAAGAGATGGAAAAATCATAGAGCAAATAGGAACATATAATCCAATGACAGACCCAGCTACAATCGTATTAGACAAAGAAAAAGTTGAAAAATGGATTAAAAATGGTGCAAAACCAACAGATACAGTTAAAGCTTTAATTGAAAAAGCTAACTAATAAACAAATGAAAATGTCGTTTTTGATTTGTTTAATAAGGAAGGATTCAATTATGGAAGAATTTTTAAAAATTATCATTTCAAATTTAGTAGATGACAAAGAAGCTATTGAAATTAATGAAATAGATAATGGAAAGTCAGTTACATTTGAGGTGAAAGTTGCCCAAGAAGATATGGGGAAAGTAATAGGTAAGCAAGGTAGAATTGCACAATCTATTAGAAATGTTATGAAAGCTGTTGCAAATAAAGAACATAAAAAAGCTACAGTAGAATTTTTAGGATAATAATAATAGGAGTAACCAATATGTTACCAAATCTAGAAATTGGTCAAATTGTGAATACATTTGGAATAAAAGGGATGGTAAAGGTAAAACCATTTACAGATGATATCAGAAGATTTGACAAATTAAAAACAGTATATGTCGAAAAAAACGGTAATCAAACAGAATATGAAATTGAAGAAGTAAAATATCATAAAGATATGGTATTAATAAAATTTAAAAGTATAGACAAGATAGAACAAGCAGAACAACTAAGAAATGCCTATTTAACAATTTCTAGGGATTCAGTAGAAGAACTAGAAGAAGGTAGATATTATATTGTGGATTTACTTGGACTAGAAGTATATACAGACGAACAAGTTTTATTAGGAATTTTAGATGACATATTCAATACTGGTAGTAATGACATATATGTTGTAAAAGATAAGCAAGGAAAACAAATTCTTTTACCAGCCATACAGAATGTAATTAAGCAAATTGATATAGAAAATAAAAAAATCATAGTACATTTACTTCCAGGGTTACTATAAAAGGAGTATTTTATGAAATTTGATGTTTTAACATTATTTCCAGAAATGTTTGAAATCTTAAATCAAAGTATTATTGGAAAAGCAATTGAAAAAAATCTAATAAATATTAATGTAGTTAATATTAGAGATTTTTCAAAGGATAAACATAAAAAAGTAGATGATACACCTTATGGTGGTGGTGCTGGAATGGTTATGAAACCAGATGTGGTATATGACGCATATCAATCTGTGAAAGATAAACATGCAAAAGTTATCTATATGTCACCACAAGGAAAAAAATTAAACCAAAAAAAGGTAGAAGAATTATCAAAAGAAAGCCATTTAGTTATACTTTGTGGACATTATGAAGGAATAGACCAAAGGGTATTAGACAAAATTGTAGATGAAGAAATATCTATTGGAGACTATGTATTAACAGGAGGAGAAATTCCAGCAATGGTGTTAATTGATAGTGTTAGTAGATATGTAGAAGGCGTTTTAAAGGAAGATTCTATAAAAGAAGAAAGTTTTTCAAATGGACTTCTAGAATATCCACAATATACAAGACCAGAGGTGTTTGAAGGAATGAAAGTTCCAGAAATATTACTTTCAGGACATCACGAAAATATAGAAAAATGGCGAAAAGAAAAATCTTTAGAAATCACAAAAAAGAAAAGACCAGAATTATTAAAATAAATTAATTTTAGCAAGGGTCAACATGTATTTATAAGGGTAAGGGACATATCTTGTCCTAACAGAAATACCCAAGGAAAAGATGTGTCCCTTGACATTAAGAAGAAGGAGGAAATTCTAAAATGGATATTATAAAATCAATTGAACATGAACAATTGAAGAATAAGATACCAGAATTAAAAGTTGGTAATACAGTAAAAGTACACGTAAGAATAAAAGAAGGAAATAAAGAAAGAATCCAAGTTTTTGAAGGAATCATTATAAAAGTACAAGGTGGAGGAGTGAACCAAACATTTACAGTAAGAAAAAATTCTTATGGTGTAGGTGTTGAAAAAACATTCTTAGTACACTCTCCATTAGTTGAAAAAGTAGAATTAGTAAGAGTAGGTAAAGCAAGAAGAGCAAAATTATACTACTTAAGAGATAGAGTTGGTAAAGCAGCTAAAACTAAAGAACAAGTTGGAGCAAGAATTGAAGACAGAGAAATTGTTATAAAAGAAGATTTAGTAGAAGAACCAGCAGTAGAAGAAGCTCCAGAAGAAGCACCAGCTATAGAAACAGAAAATGTTGCAGTACAAGAAACAGTTGATACAGTTTCAGAAGAGGTTGTTGAAGAGGTTAAAGAAGTAGAAGAACCTAAAAAAGAAGAAGCTAAAGCTGAAGAAAAACCAGAAACTGAAGAAAATAAAAAAGCTTAGTAATGAAATATTATAATTGTAACAGAATTTGGATAGCTAATTAATAATAAACAAAACAAGGTGGAGATATGCATTTTGTGTATCTCCACCTTGTTATTAAAATGTCTCAAAAGGAAATGTTCCCAAATGGACAAAATTTAGAATGTCATATCTTCCATAGAGTATAGACCAGGAACTTGATTTACAATAAAATCAGCAGCTTTTAAAGCACCTTCTGCAAATACATTTCTAGAATAACTAGTATGTTTAATTTCAAATGTTTCAAAATTGCCAATAAACTCTACAGTATGTTCTCCAACAATGTTTCCACCTCTAATAGAAGACATACCGATTTCATGTTTATCACGTTTTTCGTGTTTATCATGTCTGTTATATTCATAATGAAGTGTGTTTCCTAAAGCTTCATTGATACTATCTGCTAACATCTGAGCAGTACCACTAGGACTGTCGACTTTTCTGTTATGATGTGCTTCAATAATTTCTATATCTGTATCTTTTAAAAGTGGGGCAAGTTTCGCAACCAATTTTTTCATAATCATAATGTCAAAAGACATATTTGCAGATTTAAATATAGGAATTGTTTTGCTAGCATTTGTTATTATTTGATTTTGTTCGTCTGTAAATCCAGTTGTTGCAATAACCATTGGTATGTTATTTGCTTTAGCATAATTTAAGATATTTAAAGTTGCAACAGGAAGAGAAAAGTCAACAATGACATCTGGTTTTACATGAATATTTTCTATTTCTGTAAAGATTGGAAATTTTGAATCTGAATAACTGACTTTGTCAAAACCACCAATTACTTGCATATTTTCATTTTCTTCTATTAAATTACATACGACATTTCCCATTTTTCCATTACAACCATTTACAAGTACGTTTAACATTTTTATACCTCCATATTTTTTAAGATTTATTACTTTATGTATTTGTTATTTTATTTACTTTATTAATTAATAATTTGTGATTAAAAGCTAATTAATCTAATTTATCTAATTCTTCAATTAATATTCTTTCTTTATCACTACTCATTTTTGTAAGTGGTAATCTAGGAATTCCAAAAGCAAAGCCAATATGATTTAGGGCAGCTTTTACAGGAATTGGATTTACTTCAGAAAATAAAGCATTTACTAAAGGTAAAGCATCTAATTGCATTTTTGTAGCTTTTGCAACATTACCATCAAAAAAGTTTTGAACCATATCATGTGTATATTTTGGTTTTACATTTGATAAAACAGAAATAACCCCTAAGCCACCTAGCGATAATACAGGTAACACTTGGTCATCATTTCCTGAATATATAAATAGATTATTACCACATAGATGCGCAATTTCTGCTACTTGTGATAAATTTCCACTAGCTTCTTTAATAGCTACAATATTATCTATCTTAGACAATTCTAAACAAGTTTGTGGCAAAATATTGACACCAGTTCTACTAGGTACACTATATAAAATAATTGGTAATGAAACACTTTCTGCAATCAATTTGTAGTGTTCAATTAATCCTTTTTGTGTACATTTATTGTAGTAAGGTGTAACAATTAAAAGTCCGTCGACTCCTAAAGCTTCTGCTTTTTTAGAATTTTCAATGACTTTCATTGTATTATTACCACCTGTACCTGCAATAATAGGAACTCTTCCATTGGACGTTTTTACAGCACAAGATATTGTGGCATCTTTTTCTTCTTCAGTCATTGTAGAAGATTCTCCAGTGGTTCCGCATACAATAATGGCATCAACACCATTTTCAATTTGAAAGTTAACCAATCTTTCAAATTCTTTAAGATTAACACCATTTTCATCAAAAGGTGTACTAATAGCTGTTCCACAGCCTTTGAATAAAATTTTTTTCATTTAAATCACCTGATTCTTTAATAGTTGATAAAAAATATAATTATATTTCTTATACATTGCCATTATATTATAAAAATTATGAAATGAGAATAGAAAAACAAAAAGTTATTGATTTTGTAGTGAATAATAAAAATATATTGACAAAGATAACAAGACTATATATAATGAAAAAAAGTTGGGATGTGGTAAGAAAAATTAATTTAACAAAAATTGATTAATGGAGGTATGAGTATGAAATGTCCAGTATGTAAAGATGTTACACTTTTAATGTCTGAGAAAAGAGGAGTGGAAATTGATTATTGCCCAGAATGTAGAGGGATTTGGTTAGATAGAGGAGAGCTAGAAAAATTAATAGAAAAAGAAGAGGCATACAATAAAGAGCATTATGAATATAAACATGAAAATAAGAAATATGATGATAAATATGAAGAAAGAAAACATTACCATGATGATGATTATGATGACAAATATTATAAAGATAGCAAATATCCTCGTAGAAGAAAAAGGGAATCTTTTATGGGAGAGATTTTTGATATTTTTGGAGGAGACTAATCTGCATAAAGAAAGTTTTTAAAGTGAAGATCAGATATGAATTCTAAAAAATAAAAAAACACTTTTTATGGATTTGAATATATCTATAAAAAGTGTTTTTATATATAAAATTAAGAAATCGTTAAAATCGTATCATAATAAAACTAAAAAATAAATAAGCATAGCGAAATGCTTTTTTCATAAACATTCTAGACTTTACAACTTCTAAAGTTTCAGAAACCGCACAATATTTATCAACAAAAGTCAATATAAGACCTTCTATCGAAGTTGGAAACTGTAATGTTACAGGCCACATATGGGTAATAATCATATCTTTTTCTTTTTGGCTTAAGTCAAATATTTTACTTGCATTTTCACAAGCAAGTTTTCCGTGAGTAAATGCATGAAGCCCTTTTCTGCCTGGTTGTCTAACACGCCAATCATATAGAAATAAATCATGAACCATAGCAGCTCTAGTAACAGAAATATAATCCAGGTGATATTTTTTGCAAATTAAATAACAATAAAAAGCTACCATGTAACAATGGTCAAAACAGGTGGTTTCATAATGTTGCCTGTAGTTTTTCATTTCTTGAACTGTTTCATTACGGATAAGTTCATCTATAATATTTAAAAATTCTGTATTATCTATAGGATGTTTAAAATCATGTATTAATTTTCCCATAACATAAATCCCTCTCAATATATTATGCTCTACCTTTTAATTATACCATAAAAAGAAAAAATAGTAAATTAAAATTTTCTTAAAAAGTTGAAAGGATAAGAAAGTTGTAATATAATAAATTTGTGATGACAGGAAAGGACATAATGTTGATAAAAAACTTATGAAAGGAGATATGTATACGTACATTATACATAGAGAAAATCATGAAATTATTAGGAAAAATAGAAATACAGGGTAAAATGAAAGAACTTGCAGTAAGAAAAGAAGGCGACATATATAAATATTTTTTAGATGATGCAGTAATTGGAGCTTATGATCCAGATGTTATGGGAGATGACTTAATTGTTTTTAGAGAAAATTCTATAGAAAATGCACTATCAGGACAAATTAGAGATGAAATCACACAAATCATTGAAAAAACAGGTAAAGAAGAAATAATAAAGACAGAAGAAAGAAAAAATGAGCAAGAAAATGTTTATGATAGGCAAATGGGATATGAAAAAGGGATAGGACAAGAGGAAGAAAAGAAAAAAGGAGAAAAAACTTTATCTAAAAACTCAAAAGAGCTTGAAAAAGAGAAAGAAGAAAAAGATGCAATACCAAGAGAAAATACGACAGGTGATATTAATATAAAACAAGAAGTGGATATGGACACAATGGCAACAGACTTTGATTCGTTAGGAGAAAAGTTAGAAAAGGCTGGAAAAATTAAAGGTGCAGATGAAAAAAATGGAAAACTAGGAATCGTGGAATCAGATGATTTGAAAAATTTAAGAGATGAAAACGGAAAAAGATTACAAGGGCAATCTTCAAGATATGAAGCAGTTGTTATAACCAATAAAACGGGAAAAGATGGAAAACCAATTGTAAGAGCTTTAAATTTAGAAAATGATACACAAGAAGGAACCAATCCAACAGAAAGAAATTACCAAATAGATCAAAACAAAAACAAACATGCAGAAAAAGGAGATGTTTTAACAAGACTAAGAATTCAAGGAGAAGAAACAATAGGAATAGAAAAAGGTCAATATGGAGAAGTAGAGGTTTATCATTCACATGACAAAACAATTGGTGGAAAAGGTGTTGAAGGAAATAAAAGTCTAGATAGACAATTGGAAACCTCAAATGCTAAAAATCCGGTAGAAGGCATGGATGAAGAAACACAAAAATTAGCACAAGAATATCAAGACGGTTATCGCTCAGTAGAAGCATCTTATCAAGAAGCAAATGCTCATGAAGATTCGAGAGATGAGCCATGTGAAGAAATGGAACCAGAAGATTTAGATGGGAATTTCCATACAGGAAATCATAATCATGTAGATGAAATTACAACAGAATTAATGAAAAATGAAGAAATTGCAGATAAGTTTACGCAAAGAGAAGTTAGAGATATGGTGGAAAAAGGATGGAAGAACAAAAAAAATGATGAATCATTAGAAGATTTTCAAAAAAGAATGGAAGAAGACATAGAACAAGACGCTGAAAACATGCGTGGAGAAAGAGGAAGATAAGATTTATTAAAAATATATTAATTTTCACTAAAAAAGTTGCAATATTTTGCCAATAATAGTATAATATAAAAGGTAGTATAATAATATATAGAAAGTATTATTAAAAAGAGAGGTAAAAAAATGGATTATTTATATATACTAAGAGAAGCTTTAGTATGGACTGTTACAATATTTTGGTTGTATCAAGTAATAGTAAGTTTATGTTCTTTAGTAAAACTAAAGGATAAGCCTTTAAAAGAAAATAAAGATCACAGATTTATGGCAATTATACCTGCACATAATGAAGAAGCAGTGGTTGGGAATTTAATCGAAAGTTTAAAAAATCAAACATATAATAAAGATTTATATGATATCTATGTAATAGCAGATAACTGTACAGATAATACAGCAAAAATAGCGAGAGATGCCGGTGCAATTGTATATGAAAGATATGATGAAACAAAGAAAACAAAAGGATATGCTTTAAATTGGTTTTTACAACAAAAAATTGCAGAAGATGCACCATATGATGCGTTCTTTGTGTTTGATGCTGACAATATTGTGGATAAAAACTTTATTAAAAATATGAATAAAAAATTATGTCAAGGAGAAGATGTTGTACAAGGTTATAGAGATATTAAAAACCCATCTGACAACTGGATAACAGCAGGATATGCTATCTTCTATTGGCAAATGCATAGATTTTATCATTTAGCAAGATATAATATAGGATTATCACCATTATTAAATGGTACAGGTTTTATGGTAAGATTTGATGTAATAAAACCACAAGGTTGGGATACAGAAACATTAACAGAAGATATAGAATTTTCTTTAAAGAGAATCATAAAAGGAAAGAAATTAGGTTGGGCAACAGATGCAATTGTTTATGACGAACAACCTACAGGCTTTAGACAAAGCTGGTCACAAAGAAGTAGATGGACAGTAGGACATATTCAATGTATAAAAAAATATACAAAGGATTTAGCAATAGCTGCAAAAGAAAATAAAAAGATGATTAATTTTGATGGCTTATTATATATTGTTGGAAGTATTCCAATGTTTATTATAACAATGGTATTATTATTTACAAACTTTGTCATGTATAATGCAGAATCAATAACAACAGCAGAATTAATAAAAAATCTAGTATTCTATTTAGTACCAACATTTATATTACCAATATTAGTAGGAATGTTTGCAATGTGGCTAGATGGTAGAAAAATAAAACCAATGGCAAAAGGATTGTTATGCTATCCACTATTTTTATTAACATGGATATGTATTAACTTTAAATGTTTATTTATAAGAAATACATCTTGGGAGAAAATCAACCATGTAAGAAGTATAAAAATATCAGATGTTTCTGATAAAACACAAACTGAAAAAGAATTAGTTTAGTAAATGAATAATATAAAAAGATAAGTGGACGTTTAAAATGTTGTTAACCATGACAATAAATAATGCTCCACTTATTATTATTATTATTATTATTGGAAAAATGCAAACAATTAAGGGAGAAAAATATGGGAAAATTAAAGAACATTAACAAAAAATATATACATATAGGTATCCTAATACTAGGAATTATATTTATATTATTATCAGCATTTCACGAAGATATATGGTTTGATGAAAGTTATTCTGTAGCAATTGCAAAACATAATTTTATTGATATATGGAATATAACAGGAAATGATGTTCATCCACCATTGTATTACTGGATGTTACACATTGTATGGATGATTTTTGGAAATCAAATAGTGGCGTTTAGATTGTTTTCTGTACTGGCTATTGTCATTTTAGGAATATTGGGATACACCCATATAAGAAAAGATTTTGGAGAAAAAATAGGGATTTTATTTTCATTTTTAGTCTATTTTTTACCTGTTATGTGTACATATAGTCAGGAAATCCGAATGTATTCATGGTCATGCCTAATTGTAACATTACTTGCTATATATGGGTATAGATTATATAAAACAGTGAAGAATAAGGAAGTATTAAAAATACAAAATAAAAACATAATTATATTTGGGATTTTTAGTATAATGGCATGTTATATACATTATTATGCATTAGCAGCAGCAGGCTTAATCAATTTCTTTTTACTAATCTACCTTATTAAGAATAGAAAAGAAAATACAAAATTATTTAGAAACTTTATCATTTTAGCAGTGATACAAATTCTTTTATATATTCCTTGGTTATGGTATTTAAAAGGACAAGTAGCACATGTAGGTGGGGGCTTTTGGATAACATTAGAATATAGTACATTTATAGAGGTACTAAGTTTCCAATTTAGAAGACAATTAGATACAGAATTTACTTTTGATGTTCATACAATTATTGCATTAGTAGCTTCTATTGTAATGTATGTATATCTTTTATATAGAATATATAAAGCTAAAAAAGAAAAAGAAGAAATGTGTCCAGGTTTATTAGCAATCAGTATATATTTATTGGTTATTATAGCTGTGTTATTGATTTCTATATTTACACCAATTTTATATGCAAGATATTTAATTGTCATAACAGGATTATATATTTTTGGATTCGCATTTTTTATGGCAAAAGAAAAAAGAAAATGGGTAACAATTGCCATATGTGCAGTAATATTTATTTTAGCTTGTATTAGTAATGTAACCAATATGATGATAAATTATGATAAAAGTAATATGAAGCAAATAGATTTTCTAGAAGAAAATATAGAGCCAAATGACATTTTGATATATTCCAATATTGGAAATGGTGGCGTTATTGCAGCCTTTTTCCCTGAAAGTACACAATATTTCTATAATGGAGAATACTGGGATGTAGAAGAAGCATACAAAGCGTATGGACCAGGAATGAAAATTATATATAATTATGATGATATATTAAAAGATTATCATGGAAGGATTTGGCTAATTGATTCAGAAAATTGTGAATTATACAATGCCTTCCCAAAAGAAGGAATAAAAACATTAATAGAACCTACAAAATTTAATACAAAATATCAAAATTATGTGTATACGATTGTGTTATTAGAAAAAGAATAATTAAAGAATAATAAAAAGGAAAGTTAGACATGAAAAAAAGAATAAATCTAAAAGCATTGATTGTGAATAGCATAACATTTATCATTTTAATGATTGCAGTATACTTTGCATATCAATTTTATCAGAGCAATAACTTTAATGAATTTCTTAGAAGTGAAGCAAAACATAACCTATCGGAGTTTAAACGAGATGAAAAAATAAAGTATTCTGAAATAAATAGTTATAACATAACATCAAATGATTATAATGATGCTATGTTCTCCAAAGAAATACAAGTACAAAAAAATACACCATATAGGGTAACTTGTATGGTAAAAACAAAAGATGTTGAAGCAGAAAAAAATGTGTCTAGTGTCGGAGCACAAATTTCTGTATCCAATACCACAGAAAGGTCTATTGCAATTAGTGGAGATAGTGATTGGCAGGAAATAGAATTGATATTTAACTCTAAAAATAGAGAGACTGTTGATATTGCTTTTAGACTAGGTGGAACTGCGGGATATGCAAAAGGAGAAGCTTGGTTTTCTGATTTTAAAATCGAAGAGGGAAAGAATGATGAAAACAGTAGATGGAAATTTGCTTGTTTCATTTTTGAAAATACAAATGTAGTAATTGACAATAAAGATATAAATATTCAAGTAACCGAAGCCGATAAAACAGATATAAAAAATACAATAGATAGATTTGAAAGTTGTTGCAAAACATTATCAGAAGGAAAAATGACAGCAGACTGTGATATATATGATATACAAGAACCAATCACATCACTATCTTATGATGATGAATTTGGATATTATGTTGCACCAGAAGATATAGAAAAACAGATAAAAGATACAATAAACCAAAACAATTATGATCATATTTTTGTAGTAGTAAGACTAGGAAATGAAGAATATGAAGATGACATAGAAATCAAAGATTGGATAGGACTAGGTTCTATGGATTATTATGGGATAGGATTTTCCAATATCCGATTACCAAATAGTTCAAAAAGTTATATATATAAATATAGTACAAGAGTAAATCAATTTCCAGAAGAAGTATTTTTACATGAATTTTTACATTCTTTAGAAAGAACAGCAAAAGAATATGGGTATACCATACCAGAATTACATGACTATAAACAATATGGATATGAAAATGAATATCTAATAGGACAAAAAAACTGGTATAAAGCTTATATGAATAAAGAAATCTATACAGCAAATGGATATATAGGCTTACCAAGTGAAATATATACATTAAAACCAGCGAAGAAATCAAATTTTTCATATGCATATACCTTAGATGTATATAAAGAACCACAAAACATCATTGAAGAAATACGAGGAATTTTCGAAAACTTATTTAGAAATATTAAATTAGTAATAGGAGAACTATAAAGATATAGGAGGAAACAGTGAAAGTATCAGAATTTAATTATAATTTACCAGAAGAATTAATTGCACAAACACCAATAGAAAAAAGAGATGAATCTAGATTAATGGTTTTAGATAGAAGCAAACAAACAATAGAACATAAGACCTTTAAGGATATTATAGAATACCTTGAACCTGGAGATTGTCTAGTAAGAAATAACACAAAAGTGATTCCTGCTAGAATTTATGGAAAAAAAGAAACAGGTGCAAATGTGGAATTTTTGCTTTTAAATAATATTGAAGGTGATATATGGGAAAGTATTGTAAGACCAGGAAATAAACTTCATGTTGGTACAAAAGTCATTTTTGGTGATGGATTATTAATTGCTGAAATTTTAGAAATTATGCAAGGAGGAACAAGAAAAGTAAAATTCTCATATGAAGGTATTTTTAATGAAATATTAGATAAGATTGGACTAATGCCATTACCTCCATATATTCATGAAGAATTAAAAGACAATGATCGATATCAAACCGTATATGCAAAATATGATGGGTCAGCTGCAGCTCCAACAGCAGGGTTACATTTTACACCAGAACTATTAAAAAAGATAGAAGAAAAAGGTGTCAAAATTGCAAATGTTACCTTACATGTAGGAATAGGAACTTTTAGACCAGTTAAAGAAGAAAATGTAGAAAATCATGAAATGCACACAGAACACTTTTATATAAAACAAGAAGATGTAGAAAAAATTAATGAAACGAAAAGACAAGGAAAGAAAGTTATCGCAGTAGGAACAACTTCTTGCAGAGTTCTAGAAACCATAGCAAATGAAAATGGATTGGTAAAAGAAACAGAAGGTGATACAAACATATTTATTTATCCAGGATATCATTTCAAATGCTTGGATGGACTAATCACAAATTTTCATTTACCACAATCAACTTTATTGATGCTTGTATCTGCATTAGCAGGAAAAGAATATATTTTGAAAGCATATCATGAAGCTGTTAGAGAAAAATACAGATTTTTTAGTTTTGGAGATGCTATGTTTATATTGTAAGATTATAATTATATATAAAAGAAGATGGAATAACAAATATTGAACTTTACACATATATAGTCGAAATGATAAAGCTAAATAAAGGAGGAAACATGAAACCAGCAGTAACTTATGAACTATTACATGAAGATAAAACTACAGGAGCAAGAAGAGGTGTCATTCATACACCACATGGAGATATACAAACACCGGTATTTATGCCAGTAGGAACACAGGCAACTGTAAAATCTATGACACCAGAGGAATTAAAAGATATGGTGGGTGCGCAAATTATACTTTCCAATACATATCATTTGTATTTAAGACCAGGACAAGAGATTGTAAAAGAAGCAGGAGGTCTTCATAAATTTATGAATTGGGATAGACCAATTTTAACAGATAGTGGAGGATTTCAGGTATTTAGTTTAGGTGAATTAAGAACCATTTCAGAAGAAGGTGTAGAATTTAAATCTCATTTAGATGGAAGTAAACATTTCTTTTCACCAGAAAGTGTGATGAAAACAGAAGAGGATTTGGGTGCTGATATTATTATGGCTTTTGATGAGTGTGTTGAATATCCTGCTAGCTATGAATATACCAAACAATCTATGGAAAGAACAACGAGATGGGCAAAAAGATGTAAAGAAGCACATAAAACAGAAAATCAAGCACTTTTTGGAATTATTCAAGGTGGTTTTTATGAGGATTTAAGAGAACAAAGTGCAAAAGACTTAATAGAATTAGATTTACCAGGATATGCGATTGGTGGTATCAGTGTAGGAGAACCAAAAGAAGAATTCCTAAAAATGCTTCGATTTACAGCACCATTAATGCCAAAAAATAAACCAAGATATCTAATGGGGGTTGGAACGCCGGATTATTTAATAGAAGCAGCAATTGCAGGAATTGATATGTGTGATTGTGTGTTACCTACTAGAATTGCGAGAAATGGTACAGCTATGACATGGAATGGAAAAATAGTTGTTAGAAATGCAACCTATGAAAGAGATTGGAATCCATTAGACGCAGAGTGTGATTGTTATACTTGCCAAAATTATTCGAGAGCATACATCAGACATTTAATCAAAACAAATGAGATATTAGGTGTCAGATTATTATCAATTCATAACTTAAGGTTCTTGACTAATTTAATGGAAAAGGTTAGAATAGAAATAGAGAGGGATAATCTCGAAAATTTCAAAAACGACTTTTATAAAAAATATGGATATTCTAATTAGGAGGGATACAAATGAATTTGTTAGATGAAAATTATTCAAGTAAAAATGAAAACAAAACAAAAAATATGATGAAAATTATCATTATATTTATTGTTTTAATCGTAATAGCCATTATAGGAATTGTTTCTTATATGATGTATTTACAAGGAACAACTTTAAAAGTAGTGTTAAACAATCAAGTAAATGCAGATGTCAAAAACTTATTGGTATTTGAATCTGATGGAACAATATATGTACCTATAAGAGCAATATCTTCATATTTGGGATATAATTGCTATAATGGAGAATATAGTAATAAATCTGAAGATAATAGTAAATGTTATATACAATGTGAAGGAGAAATTGCTAATTTTACATTGAATTCTAACAAGATATATAAATTAAATTTGGAAGCGAATGAAAATAATTATACATATCTATATATGGATAAGCCGGTAAAAGCAATTAATGGAGAATTATATATAACAACTGATGGAATGCAAAAAGCATTTAATACAACATTTGCATATGACCAAAATAATAATATTATTACAATGAATACAACACCATTTTTAATTAGTGCATATACAAATACGATTTTAGATTATGGATATACAAAGTTAAGTGAAAACTTTGAAAATGATAAAGCTGTTGTAAAAAATATGCTTGTTGTAACAGATGAGAAAAATTATGGTGTTATAAATCCAATAGATGGAACAGAAATATTAGAATGTAAATATGATGATATTATTTATCAAGAATCTACAGGTGATTTTATTGTATGTAGTGATGACAAATATGGTATAATTGGAACAGACAAAAAGACAAAGGTAAATATAAATTATGATAGCATAGAATTAATGGACTATGATTCTGGATTATATTTGGTTGAAAGAAATAGAAAATTTGGTGTAATTGATTTAAATGGAAATACGGTTATATATACAGAAAATGACCAAATAGGAGTAGATATATCTAGATTTGAAGAAAATGATTTAAAAACAGGTTATATTTTAGTAGATTCCTTAATACCAGTTATGAGAAATGAAAAATGGGGACTATTTGATAAAAAGGGAAATCAAATTGTAAATTTTGAATATGATAGTTTAGGCTATATTGCAAATAACAATAAAGAAGCAATCAATTTGTTAGTTATACCAGATTATAATGTAATTGTAGCTTGCTTGAACGAAAGATATACACTAATCAATGCATCAGGAGAGCAACCATTTAAAGCGTTTGTTGATGACATCTACATGACAGTAAATGGAGGAGAAAAATCTTATAAGATGACTGCAAACGATAAAACTTATGATGTAGAAGAATACTTGGATAGATTAGGTGTACAAAATGCAACAAATAATACAAGAAATTCATCAAACACAACACAAACCAATACGGTGAATAACGATACGGAATCTAATAATCAAGTAAATAATGAATCTGTAGAAGAAAATAATGAATCTCAAGAGGAAAATAATCAAAATAACGAAGAAGAATAATGAGTATTATGGATGATAAAATAGAGAATGTTTGCTTGAAAATAAGTAAATATTCTCTATTTTTGACCAGTCATACTAATAGAAAAAAATAGAAAAATAGTATATAAATATATAAGGCAAAACTTATATTAAAAACGAGAAAGAGGTATAAGGTGAATAATATAAATATATTAGCAAATGGAATATATTTTCCAAAAAAGCAAGTAGAAAATGAAGAATTAGAAGAAAAATTAGGCTTAGAGAGAGGATATATAGAAAAACGAACAGGAATTAAAAATAGATATTATGCAGAAGAGGAAAAAATAGAAGATATGGCAATAAAGGCTGTAGAAAATCTTTTTGAAAAGTTTGCTGTAAAAGATGATATTGGCTTGATAATAACTGCAACAACAAGTACTAATATATTAATGCCAGGCATTTCAAATTATATTCAAAAACATTTAAATTTAAAACCATGTATATGCTTAGATATATTAGCAGGGTGTGCAGGATATATAAATAGCTTTGATATTGCAAAACGATATATAGATTCAGGAGATGTACAAAAAGCATTAATTATTGGAGTAGATAAATTATCTCAAATTATTGATGAAGAAGATATAGGAACAGCAGTAGTGCTATCAGACGGAGCAGGGGCAACGTTAATGGGAAGAGTTGAAAAACAAAATCATTCAAAGACATATATATCTAATATACAAGCGGATGGCGATAAGAATGATATTTTAACATACAAATGTGGCGAAAAAATATATATGAATGGAAAAGAAGTATATAAATATGCTGTTACAAAAACAGTTGAAAATATAAAAGAAGTATTAGATAAAGCAGATATGAACATAGAAGATATAAAATACATCATACCACATCAATCAAATTTAAAAATCATGAAGGCCATTGCTTCAAGGTTGCATATTGAACCAGAAAAAATATATACAAATATACAAACAAGGGGAAATACTTTTTGTGCAAGTATACCAATTGCTTTATATGATATGAAAGAAAATGGTCTTTTAGAAAGTGGAGACAAAGTTATTCTATTAGGCTATGGTGGCGGTCTAAATACAGGCAGTATATTGATGGAAATATAAAATAATATAATAAAAATATAAAAAAGAAAGGAAGAAAAGATAATGAAAAGAGCATTTTTGTTCCCAGGACAAGGCGCACAAGTAGTAGGAATGGGAAAAGATATTTATGAAAAATATGAAGAGGCTAAAAAGGTATATGATGAGGCTTCAAATATATCTGGACTAGATGTCAAAAAACTTTGTTTTGAAGGACCTGAGGAAGAATTAAATAAGACAGAAAATACACAAATTGCTATATTAACAACAAGTCTAGCAATATTAGAGGTATTAAAAGCAAATGGAATAACAGCTGATATGGCAACAGGATTAAGTCTTGGAGAATATGGAGCTTTAATATATGCCGGAATAATTAGTTTTGAAGATGGAATAAAGTTAATTCAAAAAAGAGGCTACTACATGGGAAATCTATTACCAGATGAGAAATTTTCTATGGCAGCAATTATTGGCTTAGATTCAAAGAAAATAGAAGAAGTTTGTAGAGAAATTGCAAAAGAAAATAAATTCATTGTAGTTGCTAATTATAATTGTAGTGTGCAAACTGTTATATCTGGAGAAGAAGATGCTATAGACAAAGCAATGGAAAAACTAAAAGAGATGGGAGCAAAAAGAGCCATTAAATTAAACACAAGTGGTCCGTTCCATACAATAAAACTAGAAAAGGCAAAAGAAGCCTATGAGAAAGAATTAGAAAATATAAAATTTCATATGAATAATGAAATAAAAGTAATTAAAAATTTAGATGGAAATTACTATCATGAAAATGATAACATAAAAGAAATTCTAGCAAACCATATTATTAGTCCAGTAAGATTTGACAAAGCTATCAAATTAATGGAAGAAGAACAAGTAGAAGAATATCTAGAAATTGGACCAGGAAGAACGTTAACAGGATTTGTTAAAAAAGAAAATAAAAAAGCAAATACATACAATATAAATAATGTAGAAAGTTTAGAAAAATATTTAGAAGAACATAAATAAAAGGAAATGTGTTTTATGTATGCAAGTATTCGATATAAAAAGATGTCTTGGGTAAAAATGGATTGTAAAAAAAGAAAAAGGAAGGAAGAAGGAAAATGGAAGAAAGTAAAACAGTATTTGTAACAGGAGGTTCAAGAGGAATCGGAAAAGAAGTGGCATTAAAATTTGCAGAGAATGGGTATAATGTCGTTATTAACTATGTATCAAGCAAAACAAATGTACAAGAATTAATATCTGAATTTGA
This sequence comes from uncultured Clostridia bacterium, assembly GCA_944387545.1. Classification (GTDB taxonomy): domain Bacteria; phylum Bacillota; class Clostridia; order TANB77; family CAG-508; genus CAG-269. The sequence goes on from CALXFE010000011.1 coordinate 30,757, forward strand.
AAATAAGGGTGTTAAAGCATTGGTTATGCAAGCAGATGTTACAGATAAAGAAGCTATAGAAGAAGTGGTAAAAAAAGCAATAGAAGAATTTGGAGCCATAGATGTTTTAATAAACAATGCAGGAATTACAAGAGATAATTTATTAATGAGAATGAGCGAAGAAGAATTTGATAAAGTTATAGAAATCAACTTAAAAGGAACATATATCGTAACAAAAGCGGTTACAAAATATATGATGAAAAAAAGAAAAGGAAGTATTATTAATTTATCATCAGTAGTAGGTGTTGCAGGAAATGCAGGACAATGCAATTATTCAGCATCAAAAGCAGGCATTATTGGATTCACAAAAAGTATAGCAAAAGAACTTGCATCAAGAAATATCAGATCTAATGCAGTAGCACCAGGATTTATAGAAACAGATATGACAGCTGTGTTATCAGATGAAGTTAAGGAAAATATTCATAATCAAATACCATTAAAAAGAATGGGAACAGCAGAAGAAGTAGCAAATTTAATATACTTTTTAGGTTCTGATGAAAGTTCATATATAACAGGGCAAGTAATCAATGTTGATGGTGGAATGGTAATGTAAGAATAATAAAAAATGAAAGGAAGAGTAAAATGGAAAGAAGAGTTGTTATTACAGGTTTGGGTGCGTTAACGCCAATAGGAAACAATACAAATGAATTTTGGGATGGAATAAAAACAGGTAAATGTGGAATTGATGAAATTAAGAGTTTTGACACAACAGATTTTAAAGTAAAATTAGCAGCAGAATTAAAAGAATATAATCCAGAAAACTATTTTGATAGAAAAGATGCAAAAAGACTAGATAAGTTTTCTCAATATGCAATGGTAGCTGCTAGAGAAGCTTGGAAAGATAGCGGATTAGATAAAGAAACTGAAAATATGGAAAGAGTAGGTATTATTATTGGCTCTGGAATTGGTGGAATTGAGACCACAGAAAATGAACATGGAAAATTTATGGAAAAAGGACCAGATAGAGTTTCTCCAATGTATATTCCAATGGGGATTCCTAACATGGCAACAGGAAATGTAGCAATCGATATTGGTGCAAAAGGAGAATCTATTGCAATGGTTACAGCATGTGCTTCAGGGACACATTGTATAGGAGAAAGCTTTAGAATGATAAAACATGGATATCAAGATATCGTTTTAGCAGGTGGAACAGAAGCAGGAATTACACCACTTGGCATCGCAGGATTTACAAACATTAAAGCATTAACCAAAACAGAGGATAAAACAAGAGCAAGTATCCCATTTGACAAGGAAAGAAGTGGATTTGTTATGGGAGAAGGAGCAGGCGTTATTATTTTAGAAGAATTAGAACATGCTAAAAAAAGAGGTGCCAAGATTTATGCTGAAATTGTTGGATATGGTGCTACTTCAGATGCCTATCATATAACATCACCAGCACCAGGAGGAGAAGGTGGTGCAAGAGCCATGAAAATTGCAATGGAAGAGGGAAATGTGAGACCTGAAGAAATTACATATATCAATGCACATGGTACATCTACACACTTAAATGATACCTGTGAAACACAAGCAATTAAAACAGCCTTAGGAGAAGAAATAGCTAAAAAAGTTATGGTAAGTTCAACAAAAGGACATACAGGACATCTATTAGGAGCAGCTGGTGGTATTGAAGCAATTGTTTGTGCAAAAGCAATCCAAGAAGGATTTGTTCCAGCAACAATTAATTATCAAGTTCCAGATGAAGAATGTGACTTAGATGTTGTACCAAATGAAGGAAGAAATGTTGAGGTTAGATATGCAATTTCAAATTCATTAGGATTTGGTGGACATAATAGTAGCATTTTATTAAAAAAATATGAAGAATAGAATATAAAATGTTTATTTATTCAATATTGAATAAATAAACATTTTCAAATCAGAAAAAATGATGTAAAATAGAAATGAAATTATTTTTATAAAAAATGGAGGGACGAAGATGGATTATAAAGATATTAAAAAATTAATGGATGACATGGGAAATTCTAAATTAGAAGAATTAGAAATAGAATTTCCAGACGGAATTAAAATCAGTATGAAAAAAAGTGAAAAAAGAGAAGTAATTGTTGAACCACATGTTATAGAAGCAGGTGCACCAATGACTGTACCTGTTGTAAAACCACAAGAAGAAAAAGGAATTGTTGCTGTGGAAAACAAAAAAGAAGAAAATTACAAGATTATAAAATCACCAATGGTAGGAACTTTCTATGCTAGTTCAGCACCAGACAAAGACCCTTTTGTAAAAGTGGGTGACAAAATAGCAAAAGGTCAAGTAGTATGTATTGTAGAAGCCATGAAATTAATGAATGAAATTGAATCAGAATTTGATGGAGAAATTGTAGAAATTTGTGTAAAAAATGAAGATGTTGTAGAATATGGAACACCTTTATTTAAAGTAAAATAATGTTCAAATGTCCAATCGAGGACGTTTCTGTTTGGAACATTTAAATTTTGATAAAATTATAATTTTAAAGAAGAAAGGACAATAAAAATGTTAGATAAAGAACAAATTAAAGAAATCATTCCACAAAGAGACCCATTTTTAATGATTGATGAAGTAGAAGAATATACACCAGGAGAAAGTGCAATAGCTTATAAAAATGTAAGTGAAGATGAATATTATTTCAAAGGACATTTTCCAGGAAATCCAATTATGCCAGGGGTATTAATTGTGGAATCATTAGCACAAACAGGTGCTGTAGCAATCCTTTCTATGGAGGAAAATAAAGGGAAAAATGCACTTTTTGGTGGAATTGACAAATTGAGATTTAAAAGACAAGTAGTTCCAGGAGATAGATTGAAATTAGAGGTTAGAATTATAAAGAAAAAAGGACCTATTGGAATCGGAGAAGCCATTGCAACAGTTGATGGTAAAGTAGCCGCAAAAGGCGAATTAACTTTTGCAATTGTTTAAAACAAAAAAATGATTATAGTATAAAAATAAATTTATGCTATAATCATTTTTTATGCTTCATAATATTGATCTGTATCATTATATAAATCATCTAAACTAATTCCTAAAACTTTACAAAATGCCAATGCTTCAAAATCTTTTACTGTTTTTTTACCATATTCGATTTCATAAATATCACAAATATACATTGTAACACCAATTAAATCTAATTTTCTACAAATTTCTGGTTGAGAAATTTTTTTTAATTTTCTATATTTTCTTAAATTTTTACCAATAATATTTAGATTTCCATTTAAAGTTTTTACTTTCATAAAGACCTCCTGTATCATTTAGAGCTAATTTAAATTATTGTATAGCAAAATCTTAGATTACCTTACAGGATAGAACTGTAAATGTTACAAAAATATTGCCATATTGTTACAAAAAAAATACAATTTTTTAAAAATATTGAACCTAAATTACAGGATGTGGTATATTAAAAGTAGGAGATTACAGGATGTAGTATAAGTTTTAGAAAAATAAATTTTATAAGGAGGATTAAATGAAAAAGTTTGGTAATAATGGTATTACATTAATAGCACTGGTAATCACAATCATTGTGCTATTAATATTAGTGGGTGTAAGTATTGTTACCTTAATGCCAGGGGGACTAATCGACAAAGCAATCGAATCAAGATTTGTGAGTAATTATAGAACCATAGAAGAAGGTGTGTATATATACAAAGCGGGAAAAGAGATAGACGCATATAGTGGAGAAGAAATGACACAATTAGAGAAATTACCATTAAAAGAAAAACTAACCGTAGAAGATAAAAGGGAAATACAAGAAAAAATACCAACCCTAGAAGAAGAAATCATTGCAAGAAATCCAGGACTTTCATTAGAGCAAATACCATTATATGAAATAGATAAAGAAAAAATAGGAGCAACAGGAATAAAACATAAATATATAATGGATATAACAACAGAAAAAATATATGACTATGAAGGAGAAACATTTAGGAAAAGGACATGGCATACATTAGAAGATATAACGCAAATAGATGAAGAATATAAAGATATATTTAATGGATGGATAAGATTAACATTGTATTACCCAGAAAATAGTACAGATAGGAAATGGCTATTAAAAGGAGAAGGAGAGATAAGAGAAGAAGACTGGAAAGACTATACAGGACCAATATGGGTACAATTAGATAGAGTACAAGATATATATATAAAATATAAAATCAATGATGAAGAAATCATCATACCACCAAGTGGAAAAGTAGGGGTTATAATAGAACCAGAGAAATACCAAGTAGAAGCAGGGGAAACGACAAAAGTAAAAATCATATATGATGCAAATGCAGTAACGAAAGAGTATAAAGTAGGAAATGGATCATGGCAGACATATAATGGAGAATTCGAAGTAGGGGAAAGAACCATGATATATGCCAGAGCAAAAAGAGTAGATAATATATATGATACAGAAGGAAACAAAATAAGTGAAAAAACCAGCTGGGGATATGACAATGTATATATAAGACGAGTAGGAGATGAACAAGGAAGCTGGCAAGGAGGAGGCTCAGGAGGAGGCTCAGGAACAACAGGCGGCGGAGGCCAAAGTGGAAGTAGTGACAGCGGAAATCCAGGAGGAGGAAGCAGTAGTGAAGTAGAAACACCTGCCGCACCAACCATACAAGTAACAGAGAATAAAAATGGAGTATATACAGAAAGCGTAGATGTAACGGTACAACCACCAATGACATATAAAAAGATATATATAAAAATAGGTAGTGGAAAATGGGAAGAATACACAAAAGCAGTAAGAGTACAAGAAAATACATTAGTCAGTGCATACTACACAACAACAGATGGAAAGACCTCAAAAATAGGCTATAAAATAATTGATATGATACAAAAACAAGGAAAACCATATGTATCTATAAAAGCGACGCCATATCCATATCCATATGCAAAAAATGTAGAAGAAGTAACGATAGAGATAGTAAGTAGAGATGCAGAAAGAGTAGAATACAGTACAGATGGAGTAATCTATAAGAAATATGAAAGTGGATTTAAAGTGACCGAAAATTGTGTTGTATCAGCAAGAGCGATAAATGAAGCAGGAGTAGCATATGATACACTAAATATAACCAATATAGGAGACAATCCTACTATGGTAGAAAACTTAGGAATCAATATCATAGCAAGACCAGACCCAATTGTAAGTAGCAAGAAAGTTGAAAAAGTCGAAATAGAAATCGAATATGATGAAAGAGCAGAAGAAAGATATTATAGCATTGGAAAAAATGGAGAGCAAAAACTATATGAAGGAGCATTTGAAATAACAGAAAATGCAACCATATATGCATATGCAAAAAGTAAAAATGGAGTAGGTCAAGCCTATAAAGTGATAACGAATTTAAATAAAGGAATCATAGAGCCAGAAATAATAGCAGACCCACAAAATAGTTTACAAGCAAGTTCAGTAAAAATCAAAATCAATTATGATCCAGATGCCACAGTAAAACAATATGAAATAGATGGAGGGGGATTGGTAGATTATACAGGAGAATTTAAGGTAGAAAAAAATTGTACAATAAGAGCATATAATGAAAACAGTAGAGGAGAGAAAGCAGAAAGTATATATAAAGTAGAAAATATCACAGAACCAATACCACCAACAATTATAGATTTAGGAGATTATTATATAATAAAACTAAATTATCCAGAAGGCTCAACAGGAAGAGAATATAAGATAAAAGAAGAAGGAGAATGGACAGGATATAAAGAAGCAGGAATATTACTCGTAAAACCAGAGTATAAGGATAAACTATTAGATGCACAAGGAAATGTAAAAATACAAATAGTAGACGAAACAGGAAAATCAGTAAATTGGCAAGGAACAGTATATGTCATAGAAGGAGATATCCAAGAAATATTAGAAGAAATCTCTATGAGATGGGATACAGTAAAACCAGAAACACCACAAATAGTCTTAAGCACAGAAGAACCAGCAAGAGAAGTACAAGTAAGTATAATATATAAAAGTACATTAAAAGAAAAACAATATAAAATCATTGAACCAGATGGAAGCACAGAAGGATGGAAAGATTATGAAGGAAGCTTTACAATAAAGAAAAATAACACAGTAATTCTAGCCAAAGGAATGAACCAATCAGAGGTCTGGGGAGAAGAAGCAGAAAAGCAAATAACCAATATAGATGAACAACAACCAGAAATAAAACTAACAGCAGATCTAGAAAAAGAAACACAAACACTACAAGTAAAAGTAGATGTAACAGATGATACAAGAGTAGCAGAAGTAAAATGGGCAGAAGGTGTACAAGGAGAAAGCTATTTTGCAAAGCAAGGAGAAAGTATACCAAATAATTCAACAGTAACCATAACAAAAAATGGATATTATACATTCTATGCAGAAGATGGTGTAGGAAATAAACAAGTATATACAATAAATGTCATAAACATAGACACAGAAGGACCAGAGGTAAATATAAATGTAACACCAGAACAAGGAATTGTAATAGAAGCAAAAGCGAATATAGATTATGGAGATAGTGTAAAAAATCAATATAAAATAGGAGAAAAAGGAACATGGCAAGACTATACAGGAGAAATCACCTTAAGTGCTTATGACATTATAAACCAAGGACTACTAAATAGTGATAAAACAGTTACTATATATGCAAAAGGAACAGATAGAGCAGGAAATGTAACAGAAGTAAGCAAAATTGTGAGCAACATAGATTTAGATATGCCAGAAGCACCACAAATAAACAGTAATTATGGATATCCAATACTAACAGAATATGGAGTAGAAGTAGATGGTTCAACAGAAATCATATATGATGACAGAGATGATATAGATAATTTCTACAGTTTAAATAATGGAGAAACATGGCTAAAATATGAAGGAAGTTTCACGGCAATAGCAGGAACAATAAGAGCAAAGAGTGTGAAAAAAGCATCAGGATTAGAAATAGAAACAAGTAAAGCTGTGTCAATGCCAGCAGACGCAATAGGACCAGAGGCATATGATGGAAACGAAGAAACATATTACGTAAATGCAGATGCAAATACTTTTATGGAAATAGATTCAAGCGCAAGAGGAAAACAAATATATATAAAGGCATATTTATATTATAGAGGTGCAATTAAAGTGGTAAATGCAGATGGGGAAGAAACCACATTAGCGCAAGTAGGGTCAGGAGAATTAAATGTTAACCAATTATTTACAATACCAGAAGACGCAGAAAAATTAATATTATATTGCGGATCTTGGGGACGTAATAGAATTTATGAAATTAGGTTTGGAAATGATCCAACTTTTGATATTGAAAGAACTTATCCAACTATAACAGAATATAATATAAGAGCGGGTTATAGCAAAGTAAAAATAAACTATGCACATACTACAGTACAGAAACTATATAAAATAAATGATGGAGACTGGACAGAATATAAAGAAGAAGCAATTGCATTAGAAATAGGAGAAACAATTTATGCAAAAGGAATAGACAAGTATGGAAATGAAACAGATACTATACCATCGTACACAGCAACTTTATTAGCAGATGCGATAGGCCCAAATGCATATGATGGAAACGAAGAAACATATTACGTAAATGCAGATGCAAATACTTTTATGGAAATAGATTCAAGCGTAAGAGGAAAACAAATATATATAAAGGCATATTTATATTATAGAGGTGCAATTAAAGTGGTAAATGCAGATGGGGAAGAAACCACATTAGCGCAAGTAGGGTCAGGAGAATTAAATGTTAACCAATTATTTACAATACCAGAAGACGCAGAAAAATTAATATTATATTGCGGATCTTGGGGACGTAATAGGATTTATGAAATCAGACCAGAAATATAATGGAGGAAAAGTATGAAAAAAATAAAAAAAGAAAGTAAGCTTTTAATTATCGTATTAGTCATAATCGCAATCGTATTCATCAGTGTGATAATTATAAGCTTAGGAATGCCTGAAAAAGAGAATATCGAAATACAAAATGGAGTAGCAACTGAAAATATAGAATTAAAAGATGTAGAATTTAGTGAAATAACCAGTTCGTATGCAGGAGGAATAACAACAATTCGAGCGAAAATGCATAATAACTCGAATAAGGCTAAAAACTTGAATATAGAAATCATACTAAAAGATGAAAATGGAAACCAAGTAGGAGAAATGAGACAAAATATAGAAAATGTAGAGGTTGGAAGAGATAAGATATTTATAACAGGAATTACAGGAGACTATAGTGATGTAAAAGACATTGAAATGAGAGTAGTAAAATAAACTAGGAGGAAAAAAATGAAAAAGAAAGAAAAAAGAATGATACTAATATTGGTTATCATCACAATAATAGCTATCATATTACTATATTTCCAAAAAAGACCGAAAGATGAAAATCAAGAAACAGCACAAGAACAAGAACGAATAGCAGTGCAAGAAGATGGAAGTAAAATAGCAACTAGTGAAAAATTACAAGAAAAAAGAAAAATAGGAGAAATTGAAATTGGTAATATTAATATAAGAGAAGAAAATGGACTAGCCAAGATAACAGCAAGTGCAACAAATGTAGGGGAACAAAAAACAGAAGAAATGCCAATAACAATTATATTAAAAGATGAAGCTGGAAATAGCATAGCAGAAATAGGCGCATATATAGGAACAATAGAAAAAGGAGAACAAAGAGGAATACAAGCTAGTGCAAATGTAACAATAGATGAAGTTTATGATGTGGAAATTAAAACAAATTCTAATAACGAATAAAAAGTGATATATCAATAAAAGAAAACAAATAAAGAAAAAAGATAGTAATATAGACCTATGAAAATAGGTTTGTATTGCTAGCTTTAAAGGAAGAAAGGAAAAACTAGATGTTAAAAAATAAAAAAATAGAAAAACAGACCAAACAAAATGAAGAAATCCGATGTAATTTAAGCTGTACAAAAAACAATACAGGTATCACATTAATTGCATTAGTCATCACAATCATTATCTTATTAATACTAGTGGGAGTGGCAGTTGCATCTTTAACAGGAGAAAATGGACTAATAGATAAAAGTGTACAAGCATCATTTTTAACAGAATACCAAAATGTTGCAGAACAAGTGGATTTATATAACTTAAACATTCAAATTGAAAATAGAACAAAGAGAGAAACGAATTTGTCGGTTTTTCCTTTGGGAGAGAGAATTACAAGTGAAGAAACGGAAAAATGGAAAGAAGAAAAGACAGAATTAATTGAACAAATAGAAGAAAAGACAGAAGAACCATTAGAAAATACCATTTTATATTGGATTGATTTTGATGAACTAGATGTCAATAGTAAACATCCATATATAATTGATACTAGTACAGGATTACTATTTTGTTATGAAGGACATAGATACTCTGGAAAAATACATCATATTCCAGATAACACAGAAAGAAATACGGAAATAATGATAAGACCAGAATTTGAAGATGTCAATGAATATCCAGTCCTAAAGGATACAGGCGTAGAGGCTGCTGGAACAGTAAGAATAAAATATGCTGACGATAGCTTTTATAAAAATTATTACAGCCTTGATGATGGAAGGAGTTGGCAGGAATATACAGGGCCATTTGCCACTGGGAAAAATATGGTTGTGTATGCAAAATCTGTAAATACAATCACAGGAGCAGAAGCTATAAATTCTAAAGAAGTGGTTATTGATCCAAAAGCCATTGGACCTGAAGCATATGATGGATCTTTGTCAACGTATTATAATGCAGGGACAATTGATAAGGGATATAAATATATGTTAGTTGACCCATCTGCTATTGGTTTGGCAGTAGAAGCGCATTTGGGTTGGAGATATGCACAAATTCGATTATTAGATGAAAATGAGGAAATATTATATGAATCAGATATACCAGGTGTAAGTAATGGAAAAAAGACAGTTTCGTTTGAAATAGTAGATAAGACAAAATACTTAGTGTTATATTGTAGTGATGAAGGGGGAGATGGAGCATTATTATATGAAATAGAAATCAAGAGTAAACCTCAAATTAATGTCATCCAAAAGGCATATCCAGAATTAACTAGTGCTGGAATCAATGTGCCATATATGAAGGTAACATTAAGCAATATTGCTCAAAATAGCATAGAAAAAGTGTTATACAATAAGAATAATGGCAGTTGGAAAGAATACAATGGAGAAGAAATAAAACTAGAAATTGGGGAAACAATATATGCTAAGAACCAATTTAAAAATGGAGGAGAATCGGAAATTGTTAGTCACAAAGCTGAACTAGATAGTAGGGCAATTACAGAACAAGCATATGATGGTTCATTAAGCACTTATGATAATTCTGGAAAAATAGCACAAGGATATAAATATATGTTAGTTGACCCATCTGCTATTGGTTTGACAGTAGAAGCATATTTAGGCTGGATGTATGCACAAATTCGATTATTAGATGAAAATGAGGAAATACTATATGAATCAGAAATACCAGGTGTAAGTAATGGAAAAAAGACAGTTTCGTTTGAAATAGTAGATAAGACAAAATATTTAGTATTGTATTGTAGTAACAGTGGTGGCGACGGAGCATTATTATATGAAATAGAAATCAAGAATAAACCGCAAATTAATGTCATACAAAACACATATCCGGAGTTGACTAGTAGTGGAATAAACAAACCAAATATGAAGGTGACATTATCAATTGATAATGAGAATCTAGTAGACAAAGTGTTATATAGTAAAGATAATATGAGTTGGCAAGAATATAATGGAGAAGTGATACAATTAGCTGTAGGAGAAACGATATATGCTAAAAATAAACTAAAAAATGGAGAAGAATCTGGTGTTGTTACGCAGAAATGTGAACTAGATAGTAGGGCAATTACAGAACAAGCATACGATGGTTCATTAAGCACTTATGATAATTCAGGAAAAATATCACAAGGATATAAATATATGGCAGTTGATCAATCAGCCATTGGATTAACAGTACAAGCACATTTGGGATGGATGTATGCACAAATTCGATTATTAGATGAAAATATGCAGATACTGTATGAATCAGAGATACCTGGTGTAACAAATGGGCAAAAAACGGTTTCATTCGAAATAGTAGATAAGACAAAATATTTAGTGTTATATTGTAGTAGTTCTAGGGGAGATGGAGCTGTACTATTTGAACTTGAAATTGTAAATTAATATAATAATCATGATTAATTAAAGTTATAATTGAGAAATAAAAAACCTCATGTATAATATAGACTTTGTAATTAGAGTTACAAAATATATTAAACAGGAGGTTTTTATATAAGAGTATAAAAGACTAATCAAAAAAATGAAATAAGACATGCAGATAAAAATTTAAGAATATACATATATATAGATATAAACACATAAAAAATTATTGATAAATCAACGATAGTATGATAAAATATGTAAAAATAAGGAAACTTTTTAAGAATTGAAATGAGATATAAATATATTATTTTAGATAGAGAATAAAAAGAGTAGAAAGGGGAAAAATGACAAATTTATTAATAAAACTATTTATAAAAGATAAAAGTGTAGAAAGACCAGAAACAAGAGCAAAATATGGAATGCTTTCAAGTATTACAGGAATTATTGTCAATATTTTCTTGTCACTAGTAAAACTAGTAATTGGAATATTTGCTAATTCTATTTCTATCATTTCAGACGCGTTAAACAATGTAACAGATGCAGGTTCATCAATTGTTACAATGATTGGATTTAAGGTGTCTCAGAAGAAAATAGATAAAGACCATCCATGGGGACATGGAAGAATGGAATATATTACAGCATTTATCGTAGATATTTTAATCGTATTAGTAGGCGTAGAACTATTTAAGAGCTCATTTGATAAAATTATTCATCCAACATTACCAGATATCAGTAATATTACTATTGTGATTTTAGTCATTGCAGTTCTAACGAAATTATGGTTATTTATATTCTATAACAAAATTGCGAAAACAATAGATTCAGCAGCAATCAAAGGAAATGCATATGACAGTATTTCTGATTCAATATCTACATTTGTAGTATTGCTATCTGCAATTGTGGCAAAAAGATGGGGTGTATCTATTGATGGATATGCTAGTATTTTTGTGGCTATATTTATTTTATTCACAGGTTTTAAAGCATTAAAAGAGACAATAGATTTATTGTTAGGTATGAAGCCGGATACAGAATTTGTTGAAAATTTGGAAGCGTTTACGAAAAAATATGAAATGATATCAGGCATTCATGATATCATGGTACATGATTATGGACCAGGAAGAAAAATTGTATCTTTCCATGCAGAAGTGCCAGCAAACTGTGATATATGTAAAGCACATGATGTGATAGATCAAATGGAACAAGATATTTATGAAGAATTTAACTGTATAACAACCATTCATATGGATCCCATTGTAACAGATAATGAAGAAATCAATGAAATGAAAAAGAAAACAGAAGAAATTGTAAAAGAAATTAATCCCGAATTCTCCATCCACGATTTTAGAATGACAGATGGTGGGGATAGAATTAATTTGATATTTGATTTAGTCGTTTCTGCGGATAATAACATAAGTCATGAAGAATTAAAGAATATAGTTCAACAAAAAATACATGCTGTCAATAATAAATATTATGCTGTACCTAAAATTGAAAATTCATACATATAATGTATATAAAGAGTGTTTAAAGAGATTTATTAAAAGAACAATAGAATGAATCTCTTTATTGTATTGTAAAATATGGCAGAATAGGATAAAATATAGATAACAAGTAAATTGTGATGAATAAAGGAGGATTTATAATGAGAAAATTAGGGAATACTTTATGGGGGATTGTATTAGTCATAATAGGTGTCATACTTGCTTTAAATGCATTGGGGATTACAGATATAAATATATTTTTTGATGGATGGTGGACTTTATTTATTATTATTCCAAGTGCAATAGAATTAGTTGCAAGAGAAAACAAATTTTGGAGTGCTGTATGGTTAATTATTGGAATTTTACTATTACTAGCGTGTAGAGATATTTTAGATTTTGACCTTATTTGGAGACTAATCATACCAGTTGTTATCATATTAATAGGAATTAACTTAATATTTAAAGATAGAATAGATAGTAAGATAGAAAAAAAGAATAAAGAATTAAATCAAAAAGGAGAAAAATTAGAAGAATATTGTGCAACTTTTGGTGAAGTGAAAAATGATTTTAATAATCAAGAATTTAATGGGGCAAGTTTAACAGCTGTATTTGGGAGTGCAGACTTAGACTTAAGAAAAGCGATTATAAAAGAGGATAAACTAATAAAAGCATGTGCTGTTTTTGGTGGTGTAGAAATTATGGTACCAGAAAATGTTAATATCAAAGTGAAATCAACACCAATATTTGGAGCAACTTCAAATAAGACAAATAGAAAATATGATGAAAAATTACCTACAATCTATGTAAATAGTTTTTGTATGTTTGGGGGTGTTGATATCAAATGACAGGATTACAAAAATTTATAAAATATGCTGCTATTATATTTGGAATTTATCTTTCCATTGTAATTATAGTTGCATTTTTAGGGATAGTAAGGGGGCTTGTGAATGGTTCCCAAACAGAAATTAGAAATATGGTTGGAGATATAGAAAAATATCATCCAGAAAATATTACAAAAGAATATAATAACATAAAAAGACTAGAAGTGGATTTAGAAGTAACAGAATTAATTATAAGAAATGGCGATAGTTTTAAAATTGAAGGAACTAATATACCTGATAAAATGGAATTTAAACAAAATGGAGATGCATTAAAAATTAGTGACGAAAAATTACCATCATACTTTTCTAATGAGAATATCATTATCACAATCTACATTCCAGAAGAACAGCAATTAGATAATATTGATTTAGATATAAAATATGTATCAGCAGATATAGAAAAATTAAATGCAACAACTATAACGTTAGATATGTATAACAATTATTGCAAGATAGATAAATTGATAGGAAATAATATGGAATTAAATAGTAAATATGCCGATATAGACATATATGATAGTGAAGTAAAAAGATTAGATTTAGATTCTGAATCGGGAATGCAGAATCTAAATGTAAAAGTTGTCGAAAATGCAAAAATAGATTTAGATTATGCCGATACCAATATAAAATTCATTGGAAAACAAGAAGAGTATCAAATTAATAGCCAAAAACGTTTTGGAACAACTTATATAGATGAAAAAGAAATAACATCTAATCGAGAAACAGTAGGCAGTGGAAGTGTAAAAATAAATTTAGATACAATTAACACTGATGCCAATATAACATTTGCAGAAGAATCAAATGAAAATTATTTGTAATTAAATTTGTAAAATTTATGTGAAAAATATTGAATAAATTAAATAGTCATGTTAAAAATATACATGACTATTTGTCATTTTTAAATAACAATATTTTATGAATGTCACATCTTAAAGGAAAAACAAATACAAATTGATTATATAAGGAGAGAGAAAATGTTAGAATTAAAAAATATAACAAAAGATTATCTTTCAGGAGATACAAAGGTTCAGGCGTTAAAAGGTATTAGTATAGAATTTAGGAAGAGTGAATTTGTTTCTATTTTAGGGCAAAGCGGATGTGGAAAAACAACGCTTTTAAATATTATTGGAGGATTGGATAGATATACATCAGGAGATCTAATTATCAATGAAAAATCAACCAAAAAATTTAAAGATAAAGATTGGGATGCATACAGAAATTATTCAGTTGGTTTTGTATTTCAAAATTATAACTTAATTCCGCATCAAACAGTCCTTTCTAATGTAGAATTAGCACTTACCATCTCAGGCGTATCTAAAGAAGAAAGAAAAGAAAGAGCAATTAAAGCATTGCAAGATGTAGGTCTAAAAGAGCAAATTCATAAAAAGCCAAACCAATTATCAGGGGGACAAATGCAAAGGGTAGCAATCGCAAGAGCATTGGTTAATGACCCAGATATTATTTTGGCAGATGAACCAACAGGAGCCTTAGATACCAAAACCAGTGTCCAAATTATGGAGATATTAAAAGAAATTTCAAAAGAAAAGTTAATTGTTATGGTAACACATAACCCAGAATTAGCGGAAAAATATTCTACAAGAATTGTTAGGATTTTAGATGGTGTGATAACAGATGACACAAAGCCATTTACTAAGGAAGATAGAGAGAATGAAAAAGATGCCAAAGCAAAAGATGGCAGAACATCTATGAGGTTTTTTACAGCTTTAAGATTAAGTTTGAATAATTTAATGACAAAAAAAGGGAGAACTTTATTAACATCATTTGCTGGAAGTATAGGAATTATAGGAATTGCCTTAATATTATCCATATCAAATGGTGTACAAAATTATATTAATAAAGTAGAAGAAGATACATTGTCTTCATATCCAATAACGATTGATGAATCAACAGTAGATATTTCTAGTATGATGGAAAGTTTGATGGGAGAAACAGAAGAAAATACACAAACGCATGAAGATGGCAAAATTTATTCAAAAGATATTATGAATGATATGTTATCAACATTATCTAGTAAAGTTACTAATAATAATTTAGAAGCTTTAAAAAACTATATTGAAAACGAAGGACATGAAATAAAAGATAATGCTAGTAGCATACAATACAATTATCATTTAAATATAAATTTATATAAAGAAGACACATCTAATGGTGTAGTTCGAGTAAACCCAAGTACAGTTATGAACGCATTAGGAATGGGAGAGATGGTGGAAGCACAGGAAAATTCATCTATGAGTTCTATGTTTGGTTCAAGTATGACAATAGGTATGTCTAATACAGATGTGTGGGAAGAAATGTTAGATAATGAAGAATTGCTACATTCTCAATATAATTTAGTAGCCGGAAATTGGCCAACAAAGTATAATGAAGTCGTTTTAATTGTCAATGAAAATAATGAAATTAGTGATTACACCTTATATACTCTAGGACTAAAAGACCAACAAGAATTGGAAGAAAAATGGAAAAAGGTACAAAATGGAGAAACAGTTGAAACATTGGAAACAACAACATATACCTATGATGATTTACTAAATTTATCTTTTAAACTAGTATTAAATTCAGACTATTATGAAAAAGAAAATGGGTTATGGGTAGACAAAAGTGATGATGAGGCATACATGAAAGAAAAGCTTAGCAACTGTGAAAATATAAAAGTTGTTGGAATCATCAAGCAAAATGAACAAAGTGTGGCAACAGAAATGAGCGGAGGAATTGGTTATACAAAAGAACTAAAAGAATATGTTATTAACCAATCTAATGAAGCAGAAATTGTAAAAGAACAAAAAAATAATCCAGATATCAATGTATTTACAGCATTAACATTTCCAGATGAAAATTCTGATACTTTTGATTATAGCCAATTAAGCAATGAGCAAAGAGCACAGCTTGCAACATTAAGTACAGAAGAATTAGCTGAAATTATGGAAACATATAGTAATAATGCGAATGCTAGTTATGATGGGAACTTGGAGTTATTAGGTGCTGTTGATCTTAACAAACCATCATCAATTAGTATTTATCCAAAAGACTTTGATGCAAAAGATACTATAACTCAAGAGATAGATAATTATAATCAAAAACAAAGAGATGAAGGAAAAGAGGAAAATATTATTAATTATACAGATTTAATTGGTATCATGATGAGCTCTGTTAGCCAAATTATTGATACAATCAGTTATGTATTAATAGCATTTGTTGCCATCTCATTAGTTGTATCATCTATTATGATAGGAATTATTACTTATATTTCTGTATTAGAAAGAACAAAAGAAATTGGTATATTAAGAGCCATCGGAGCCTCTAAAAAAGATATATCAAGAGTCTTCAATGCAGAGACCTTTATTGTCGGACTAATTGCTGGTTTATTAGGAATAGGCGTAACCATATTGCTAAATATACCAATCACCAAAGTTATTTATGCAGTAACAGGTGTTGCAGTAAATATTAAACTTCCAGTAGTTGGCGGCGTGATACTTGTAGTAATTAGTATGGTGTTAACGATTATTGCAGGACTAATTCCAGCCAGAATGGCAAGTAAAAAAGATCCAGTAGAAGCATTAAGAACAGAGTAACATCTATTTTGTCCTTTTGGGGACGTTTCTGTTTGGGACATTTTTATATTAATGTTAATTAAAAGCAACGAATAATGTATATCCTATTTTATTCATTAATAAGCATTTGTAATATTCTTTCATTTGCACATTTAATCTCATAAAATAGGATATACATTATTTTTACTACTAAAAATATTTAAATTTAAAATTAATAAAATATCCCAAACAGAAACGTCCTCAAAGATAGCATAAATTTTTAGTAGGATTTCTCTTCATTAAAATCTTGAACTGACTTTGTTTCTTGATTTTTGAGATT
>CALXFE010000012.1 GCA_944387545.1 uncultured Clostridia bacterium
CATCATTAAAATTTAAGAACTTAGATTTTAATTTCTAAGTTCTTACAAAAATTTTCCGAAACTTCTTGACACTAATAGGTTAATTCAAATTTTTCCTCTAAAACTTTCTCAGAATCTCCTCCCACAAAGAGTTTAAATTCTCCATTTTCGGCTATAAATTCTAGTTTATTATTCCAAAACTTTAACATATGCATATCTATATCAAAATGTATATATTTTATTTCATGGGGTCTAAAATATTCTTTTTTAAATGCCTTTAATTCTTTTACTGGTCTTACAACACTTCCATATAAGTCTTGAATATATAATTGCACCACTTCATATCCTGCATAATCACTTTGATTTTCTATTTTCACAGTTACAGTAATCGTTTCATTTCCATTCATTATATGTTTGTTTAGGTATAACTCTGTATATTTAAAATTACAATATGACAAACCATATCCAAATGGATAAAAACTTTCTGTCGGAATGTCTTGATATCTGGATACATATCGAAGGTTATTATGATGTGGTCTACCTGTATTATAATGGTTATAATATACTGGACATTGTCCTACATTTTGTGGAAAGCTCATAGTTAATTTTCCTGATGGATTTTCTTCTCCTAATAGCATTTCTGTAATGGCTTTTGCTCCTGTGGTTCCTGGAAACCATACCTCTAAAATCGCATCTAATTTTTTCTCTATGCTACTTAATTCGATTGGTCTACCATTAAATAAAATTAATATCATTGGCTTTGATAATTTATATAATTCATTGATTAATTCTATTTGATTTTCTGGTAAAGCAATATTAGAACGTGAACATGCTTCTCCACTTTGTCTATAATGCTCTCCTAATGCTAAAAGAATCACATCTGCCTTTTTTGCAACTTGTATAGCTGAAATAATCATCTCTTTCTCTTTTTGGCTTTCATTTTCTACATGCACCATAGGTAATCCGTCTGCTGATAATATTTTATTAATTTCTTCTTGTCTTAAAATTTCACACCCTTTTGCATACAATACCTGAATTCCTATTTTCTCTTTAAACATATCTAAGATGGTATCATTTTTTGTTCTGTCAGAAAACATAGACCATGACCCAGTGATTCCAATATTATCTATATATGGTCCAATTAGAGCAATCTTTCTATTTTTTTGTAATGGTAACACATGGTTGTTATTTTTCAATAAGACAAATGTTTCTTGTGTTAGCTTTTTTGCCTTTTCTAGATTTGTTGCATTCATTACATATGTTTTTTCTTTTATTTCATTTGCATTTCCATATGGATTTTCAAATAATCCTAATTTATTTTTTAATGTCAATATTCTTAAAACGCTTTTATTTACTTTGTTTTCTATTTCTTGATTTTCCAAGCACAAGTCTTTTAAATGATTTGCATATATGCTAGACATCATATCAATGTCAACACCTGCATTAATAGCATTTCTTGCCGCTTCTCTTTCGTTTTCAGAATATCCATGTGCTATAGTTTCTTCAATTGCATTATAATCTGAAATGATAATTCCTTTAAATCCCAATTCTTTCCTTATCACTTCTTGAATCAGCCATTTGTTTACTGTAGATGGAATGCCATTTAATATATTAAATGATGTCATAATCATTTCTGCACCTGCTTCTATTGCTGACTTATATGCCGGTAAGTAATATTGTCTAAATTCTCTTTCTGACATATCTACTGTGTTATAGTCCCTTCCAGCTTCTACCGCTCCGTAACCTGCTATATGTTTTACACAAGATGCTATTTTTCCTATTTCTGAAAGTTTTTTTCCTTGATATGCCTTAACCATTGTTTTCGCATAAATTTCTCCTAGAAGAGGATCTTCTCCTCCGATAGATTCCATCACTCTTCCCCATCTTGCATCTCTTGATAAATCTACCATTGGTGAAAAATTAACATTTGCACCTGCTATACTAGATTCCATGCTAGATATTTCTGTCATTTCTTTTATGGCTTGGGTATTCCATGAACACCCTTGCGCAATTGGTATGGGAAATGCAATTTTATATCCATTAATAATGTCATCCATAAATAATAAAGGTATTTTTAATCTGCTATTTGATAAATATGTATCTTGTACTTTTTTTACCCTTTCTGCTCCGACAATATTTAAAACAGAACCTACATGATATATCTTTTCTTTAGATAAATGTAAATCTTTTAATGGTCCTGTTAACATGCTTTTGGTATCATCTGATAAAAATATATCTCCTGTAATTTGTATCATTTGTCCTATTTTTTCTTCTATCGTCATTTCATTTAATAATTCTATAATTTTTTTATGCTTCATATTATCACCTTTTGTTTTGATGTATTTTCTTTGTTGATATGTAACATCTCTAACCCCTTTTGTATATATTCATTCTTCATAAAATTTTTCCATACAAATTGAGATAGATAATTTTCTATCATCATCATAGATATACCTTTATCAATTCCTATGACTTCTTTGGAATACCACTCACCATTTTCTAAATTATATCCATCAATAAATCCATATTTTCCCCATAATTTTGGATAATGATTGTAATAATTCTCCAATGCTTTTACACTTAATTCTGGTGTAAATACAATTGAACCTGCTGCGCCACATGGACTAACTGTCCCATCATTTTGTCTATCAACATTTGCTAAAGCTGGCATTGCCCCATATTCACCTGAATACCCATTAGGTCCTAAGCATGCTGTTAATCCCCATGAATTTTCACCAAATGTTTTAAATCTATCTTTATTTTTGATACAATATATTCGATTAGCTACCGTTGCTTTTTTTGAATTTTCAAACCAATCAATACCATTTTCATCTTTTCTATCTCTAAAATCTATCCACGCATGAGAAAATTGATAAGTAAATAATGTTCCACAATATGTATAGATAATATCTTCTATACCTTCATATGTACATCTTTCTTTTTTCATATCATCATACATACTCTTACTGATTGGATATGTTGGAGAAGCAACACCTAAAATATATAATATCAATTGCTCAGCATACATATCCCAATGTCCCCAAAATCCTGTTTCTGGTTTATATCCCATATAAAAATAATTACTTTCTTTGTTTCTATACCATTCCCAATTCACTCTTTTATATAGTTCTTCTGCTTTTTGCTTTATTCTTCCTCGAAAATATTCTCCTGCTAATATAGCTCCACATATAAAAATCGCCGTATCAATAATGGATATTTCACAATTCCATTCTCTTTTTCCTGTATGTATATTTACAAAATGATAATAAAATCCATTTTTTCCTTCTACATAATTCAAAAAAGTATCTAAAGTTCTATTTGTTCTTCTATAAGCTTCTGGATAAGAAATCCAATTTCTATAAACACCAATTACTAAACCTGCTAATCCATATCCAACAGAGGCAATACTTGCAATTTCATCTGCATACATATCTTTATCTTTTATTAACCCATAACCATCACTTTTTAAGTCTACGTTTGCTTCTTTTATAAAGAAATGATAACTTGCCTTTAACTCTTTTACCAATAATGTATCTCCATATTTCTTTAGTAATCTCATATATATCCTTCACCTCTAATACTATCTTAGCATGTCTTTTTGCTTTTTTCTATGGGAATTTTTGGTCACTCATTTATTATAGTGAATAAATATCTAATAAAAAATCTATCTATCGTTAAATTTTATTACCATCTTGCATCAATTATGTAAATGTAATATAATATTTGCTGTAACTTATTCATAAAATACTGCTATTTTGCAGTATTTCTTGTAACTAAAATGAAAGAGGTATACAGAATGACAGAAAAATTCAAAACAATTCTAGATCTTCTTTATATAAATTTTTCTTTCTTTCCTACTATTTCTTCATAATGTATTTTTTTCATTATATCAATCATCTATTTCTTTAGCAATATTTCTTATGTTGAATATAAAAGTTTTCGTTCATTTTTACATTTTTCAAATAAACTAGAAAAAGAAGCCATTACTGACTTCTTTTCTTCTTATAAGTTGCCAAGGTGTTGCTGGGCACCATTGTCCTGATGGATCTTCTTTCTTCAGCCATAATACGGATTCTGTATACACCTTTGTATACAGATTCATGACCATATACTGCATTTCTACAGTATTGTTAATACAAAAGGTTCTGGAAGTCTTTAAAATATAATCGAAATAAGTAATTGTATTCTCTTTAAAACTTATTTTTTCATATATTGTTCTTATATGTTCCAGTTCTTTAGCTTCCTTTTCATCAAATGTATCTGTAAGATGTCTGTATCCTATCTGGTCATACTTATGTCCCAATGCTTTTATGGCAACTTGGACAAACGCTTTAAAATCTATGTAAAACCTTTCTGTTTCAAATTCTTCATTTGGTTTTACATTAAGTGCCTGCTTTCTTATTAGTCTTCCCATATTTAGGAGTAAAGCATCTATCTTTAGCCTATATTCCTTTTTTCGAATCCTTCGAATTATTTTTCTGCATTTATAATATAAACCACCGTAAAAATCCATTATAGTAAGTGCATATAACATTTCGTCTTCTTTGATTCTTCCTCCTCTAAGAATAGCAAATCCTTCTTTGCAAAGCATTCTTATCTTTCCGTTTGCATCGAGTTTAGGATCAATTTCAAAAGAATCTAATCGCTCTATAATCTCAAAAATTCTTCTATCTTTCCTAGCTAACTCTAATAATTCTTTCCGCATATTTTCTATGTTTTTTAATAACTCTTCTGATTTTCTCATTCGTGTGTCCTCCCCTTAATTGTGGTTGAGTAATTATAGTTTCATAATATGATTATATCACCTTTATCCATATTATGTCAATTTCATATTCTTTTAACAAATCTATAAGAAAATTAAGAATTTATATATAAAAATATCTATCCTGATTAGAATAGATATTTCTTTATTATTTTATTATTTTATTATTTTATTATTTCATTTTTTCTTTTATTCTTACCAATGTATTTAAGGCATCAATTGGTGTTAATTCATTTAGGTTGATTTTATCAATTTCATGAGCAATTTCTGCTAATTTGAAATTATACATATCAAATTGTCCCTCTACTTGTTTTTTATCTTTCTTTTCTTCTTTTTTACCTGTTAATATATTTTTTCTTTCTAAAGATTTTAAGATTTTGTTTGCCTCTTCTGTAACCAATTTTGGAACACCTGCTAATCTTGCAACATGAATACCATAACTTTCATCTGTTCCGCCTCTCACAATCTTTCTTAAAAAGATAATATCTTCTCCTTTTTCTTTAACAGCAATCGAATAGTTTTTAACACCTTCTATTTTTTCTTCTAGCTCTGTTAATTCATGATAATGTGTTGCAAATAACGTTTTGGCTCCACATTTTTCTTTATTAGCTATATATTCTGCTACTGCCCAAGCAATAGATAAACCATCATAGGTAGAAGTGCCTCTTCCAATTTCATCTAGAATAACTAAACTGTTTGGTGTTGCTTCTTTCAAAATGGTTGCTACTTCCATCATTTCTACCATAAACGTACTTTGTCCCATACTTAAATCATCAGAAGCACCAACTCTTGTAAAGATTTTATCAACCACACCAATTTTGGCTTCTTCTGCTGGTACAAAGCTTCCCACTTGTGCCATTAATGTAATTAAAGCCACTTGTCTCATATAGGTAGATTTACCTGCCATATTGGGTCCTGTAATAATTGATAATCGATTTTCGTCTTTATCTAGATAGGTGTCATTTTCTACAAACTCTCCAGCACCTAACATTTTTTCAATAACAGGGTGTCTTCCTGCTTTTATATCAATAACGCCTGAATTATCCACTTGTGGCATACAGTAATTCATATCTTCTGCTACCCCGAGCAAATGATGTTAATACATCTAAAGTAGATACCAGTGTTGCTGTTTTTTGCAATCTGATAACATTTTTAGCAATTTCTTCTCTTATTTTTGTAAACAAATCATATTCTAAACTAACAACTTTTTCCTCTGCACCTAAGATTTGATTTTCTAAGTTTTTTAACTCTTCTGTAATATATCTTTCTGCATTTGTTAAGGTTTGTTTTCTGACATATCTTTCCGGAACTTGGTCTAAATTTGATTTGGTGACTTCTATAAAATAACCAAATACTTTATTAAATCCTACTTTCAAGTTTTTAATTCCTGTTTTTTCTTTTTCTTCAGCTTCTAGTTGAATAATCCAATTTTTTCCTTCTGTTGTAGCAGTTTTTAATTTATCAACCTCTTCATCATATCCTAATTTTATAATTCCACCATCTTTTACAGTCATTGGTGGGTCTTCTACAATTGATTTTTCAATCAATTCATAAATGTCTTGCAATTCATCTAAATTTTCATAAATGTCTTTTAGCATTGGAGATTGGCAAGTTTGCAATACTGCTTTTACATCTGGCAATCTTGCTAAAGAATTTTTTAATGTAATCATATCTCTTGCATTAGCATTTCCATATGCCATTTTCCCAGCTAGTCTTTCAATATCATATACTTTTTTTAGATTATCGATTACATCTCCTCTTAGCATAACATTTTCTTTTAATTCTTTTACAGCTTGTAATCTCTTATTAATTTCTAATGTGTCGATTAAAGGGTCATTTAGCCATCTTCTTAAATGTCTTCCTCCCATAGAGGTTGATGTTTTATCTAATACCCATAATAATGTTCCTTTTTTAGACTTGTCTCTCATTTTTTCTGTAATTTCTAGATTTCTTCTAGCATTGATATCTAATGACATATATTTTGATATTTGATAAATCGTAATTTTATTAATATGGTCTAGGCTGGTCATTTGCGTTTGTTCTATATATTCAATTAACGCATTAATACTTGCGACTGCAAAGCTTTTTTCTTCTATATTTTCAATTGGCTTTTGGTTCGTATCGACTAAGTTAAATCGTAGTTTAATCATATCTGGTTTCGTATCAAAGAATTTGTCTTGAAATCTTGTAATATATATGTTAAAACGCTCTCTAATTTTACTCATTTCTTCTGTGCAGTCTGCTAAATTAGAATTAATAACTAGTTCTGATGGTGTGTATCTTGCAATCTCATCTAAAAGTGTAGGAAAGTTGTTGTTGTCTTTAATTTCTGCTGCATAAAATTCTCCTGTTGATATATCACATACACTAAATCCAAAATAAATTCCAGACTTAAAAATAGACATAATATAGTTGTTTTTTCTTTCTTCAAGCATATTACTCTCTACTATAGTACCTGGTGTAACAACTCTAATAACGCCTCTTTTTACAATTCCTTTTGCTGTTTTGGGATCTTCTAATTGTTCACAGATTGCAACTTTATATCCTTTTGCAATTAATTTTGAAATATACATTTCAGCCGCATGATGTGGTACACCTGCCATTGGTGCTCTTTCTGCTTGCCCGCAATCTTTTCCTGTTAATGTAATTTCTAATTCTCTTGCAGCAGTAATGGCATCATCAAAAAACATTTCATAAAAATCGCCTAATCTGTAAAACAAGATACAATCTTTATATTGTTCTTTTGTTTCAAGATATCTTTGCATCATCGGTGAAAATTCTTTATCTTTATTTTCTGCCATCTATATTTCTTCCTCTCCTTCTTTTTCCTTTTGTTTCTTTTCTTTTGCTAATTCTCTTTTTATTTCCTGATAGTGTTTTATATTTTTCTCTAATCCAGTATGAGAAATAGTTACATTTCCTAATATAGTTGTTCCAGAACTGATAATTCTAGCAGCCTCACTATAATTTCCATTAGTCTGTTCTAAAATTTCATTCATAATGTTTAACTTTTTTAATAAATCTTCCAATTCCGGTTTTATAACAACCACTCTACTAGGTAATTCATCTATTTTCTGTTGTAATTTTTCAGGCAATTTTTCTTTTTGCATATTTGGTACATATTCTTTTTCATATAAATCTATAATTGATAAATCTTCTCCATTTTCTTTTATCTTTCTAATATTTCTAAGGACTGTAGATCTCGCAATTTTTAAACCATTTCTCGCCAAACATTCCTCTATGGAACATCTTTCTTGCATAGCTTCTATTAAAATGGCTTCATAATCTATATGCGTATATTGCTTTGGTTTTATTCTTTTTTGTAAATGATTTTCATTTTTTGCTTCCATCATATACACTTCCTTTCAAATACCACATATGTTCTGATACAATTTCTAATTCTATCATTTGGTTAATCAAGTGTTTATCTCCTTCAAATATAACCACTTTATTGCTATCTGTTCTCCCTGTTAACATATTTTCATTATTTTTACTGGTTCCTTCTACTAATACTTTTTGAATGGTTCCTACATATTTTTGATTATTTTCTTCTATTTGACTTTCAACTAATGCTTTTAATCTATCAAAACGGTTATGCTTTATATCTTCTGGAATTTGATTTTCCATTTTATCTCCTGGAGTGCCTACTCTTCTTGAATAGATAAACATATATACTTGTTCAAATTTTACTTTTCTTACAACATCTAAGGTATCTTCAAATTCTTCTTCTGTCTCTCCTGGAAATCCAACAATAATATCTGTTGATAATGTTAGATTTGGTATTTGAGCTTTCATTTTATCCACCAAATTTAGATATTGTTCTTTTGTATATCTTCGATTCATTTCTTTTAATACTTTTGTATTTCCAGATTGTAAAGGTAAATGTATTAATTTACATACTTTATCACAATCACGAATCGCTTCAATTACATCATCTGTAAAATCTTTTGGATGTGGTGAAACAAATCGAATTCTTTCAATTCCTTCTATTTTGTTGATTGCTCTTAATAAAGTTGCAAAAGAATTTACCCCTTCATATGCTTCAAATGGTTTTCCCTTTTCTTTTTCTACACGTAAATAGGAATTGACATTTTGTCCTAATAAGGTAATTTCTTTATAACCTTGTTTGGCTAATTCTTCTACTTCTTTTATAATCTCTTTTGGTTCTCTACTTCTTTCTCTTCCTCTTACATATGGTACAATACAATATGTACAAAAATTATTACATCCATTCATAATGGTAACAGAAGCTTTTATATTGCTATCTCTTTTTATAGGAAGACCTTCATAGATTTCTCCATCTATATCTAAAATATCTTCTTGTTTTTTCTTTTCAATTAATGCTTTATATAAATCTTCTGGAAAACGATATAGTGTATGGGTTCCAAATAGAATATCGACAAAAGGGTAAGATTCTTTTATTTTATCGGTTATAT
This sequence comes from uncultured Clostridia bacterium, assembly GCA_944387545.1. Classification (GTDB taxonomy): domain Bacteria; phylum Bacillota; class Clostridia; order TANB77; family CAG-508; genus CAG-269. The sequence continues at coordinate 9,178 of CALXFE010000012.1, forward strand.
GTTTTTCTTGCATCATACAACCACCAATGGCAATAATTGTCCCTTTTTCTTCTTTTACACGTTTTAGCTCTCCTAATTTTCCAAATAACTTATCTTCTGCATTTTCTCTTACACAACAAGTATTAAATAAGTTCAAATCTGCTTCTTGAAAGTTATCTGTTTTTAGATATCCCATATTTTCTAACATACCACAAAGTTTTTCAGAATCATTTTCATTTAGTTGACATCCCATTGTTAAAATGTGATATTTTAAATTTTTTCCTGTATTTAATTCTTTTATTTTTTCTATATATTCTTCTTGTTTTTTTACTTCATTTATTGTATTCACACTCATACCTCCATCATTTGCATATTTTATTATATTTTCGCAATTTTTGCAAGAAAATTGTTTGTAAAATCTTTTTTAATCTGATTTTTAATGATATAATAGAATTATGAAATATGCTAAGGAGGATTTTAAAGGATTATGAAAGATTTTGATTCTTTATTAAAAACAAAATTTTCAAAAAGAAAAGGGCGCTCTGGTGTCGAAGAAATATATACTCAAGCAAAACATACAAATAAAAATGTTTCTTTAGAAGAATTACAAACATTGAACATTAATGACCTTTTAGGAAGAAATATTAAGAATAAAATAAATAATCATTTACTATCATTATGGGGAATGCTTGATATGAAATCTTTTGTAGATGCTATATCAGGAAATACAGTAAATCCTTATTTTTTAAAGACACGAGAATCAATGCCTATAAAAGATTTGGAAGAATATACCTATCTTTCTGATAAAGCAAGATTTCTTGATTTAATTGATATCAAGTATATCAAATCATTTACATTAGAGGGTATTTCTTTTCATAATATATTTTTAGTAACTTATGAGATTTTAGATAGAAATGATGAATTTAGACCATATGTAACTCTTTTAACTTTGAATGAAAATAATGAATTTGTTGAATTTGGATATGGGTATGATACTAATGATAATGGAAATGTAGAACTCTTTATTTCTTCTTATAATTATTTAGTATTTTTAACACCAAGAGGTACTATTCATTCTCCATTGTCTGGAAAAATGGCAAAATTAAAAGTTGTTGATATTTTAACTTGTGAGGAAATATCTAAATTATATAATGAATAAACAATAAACAAAAAAATAAAAGTAGATTTTTTCTACTTTTATTTTTATGCAAGTCCATATTTTTTCTTGAATCTGTCTGCTCTTCCACCAACTGTTTCTTGTCTTAAATTTCCTGTCCAGAATGGATGACATTTAGAACATATATCTACTTTTATATCTTTTTTTGTTGAACCAACTTCTAATACATTTCCACATGCGCATGTAATTGTTGTTTGGTTGTAACTTGGATGTATTCCTTCTTTCATTTATCGTTCACCTCTTTCTTAATTGAAATAATCTGACTGTTTTTTATCATAACATATTTTTTTATATTTTTCAAGCCCTAATTTATTTATTTTCATTATTTGTTTCATTTTTCTGCTGTTGTTCATATACATATTGTGCAGAAGATAACATTTCACTGTTAAGTGAAAGTTTATGTATTAATTTACTCATTATATTAAACACACAAGCTATGATTAAAATAAGCATTCCAATTTTTTTCCAATATTTAGCAAGCATATTTTTTCTCCTTTTTCTTTTATATACATATATAATTATATATATTTTTTTATGAATTGTCAATAATTTTCACACTTTTGGACACAATAAATTTGGTGATTTATATGAATAAAAAATTAGGAATATTTATAATTATTGCTTTACTTTTATTAATTGGAATTGGTATCTATTTTTATATAAAAAATACAAATTCCAATGATAGAAATGCAAATTATGAAGCAAATAAAACTTCGGCTGAAAATAACACTTCTAATAACGAAAAAACATCTAATACTGAACAAAATAATTCTCTGAATGAGTTGAATACTACATCAACAAATACTTCCAATACAGTTAATACACCTAAAACTGTAGAAGAACAACTATCTGCTTTTTCTACCAAAATATATTCCAATGATTCCAATAGAACAAAAAATATGGAAATTACAACCACTGCACTAAATGGAACAATTGTAAAAAATGGTGAAACTTTTTCATTTTGTAATACAATTGGTCCATCTACCAGTAGTAAAGGTTATTTAGAAGCTGATATATATGATCATAATGGAAATAAGAAAAAAGGATATGGTGGTGGCAATTGTCAGGTTAGTAGTACTTTATACAACGCTGTATTAGCTGTTCCTAGTTTAACAGTTACTGAAAGGCATCCTCATAGTAATCATGTCCCTTATGTGCCAAATGATAAAGATGCGGCCGTTGCCTATGGCAGTTATGATTTTAAATTTAAAAATAATTCTGGAAACGATATAAAAATTCTATCTTCTGTTACAACTGGTTTAGTAAATGTTAGCCTTCTCAGCTTGAAAGCACAATAAGCGTATTTAAGAACACACTCAAATTTTTCTTTTTCTATCCTCCTCTGTTTTTTTCTATCTTATTATAATAAAACTTACAATAATAAAAATGTCCCAAAAAGAAACGTCCCCAAAAGGACATAATTTTCTTTTTTTTTAAATATCATTTAAAAAGGTGATATTTTGAGAAAGACAAAATTATTTTTTATTAATGGAATTATTTTGACAATAACTGCACTTGGCATGCGTGGTATTGGATTAATTTTTAATATATATGTAGCCAATAAAGTAGGATCTGAAGCAATTGGTATTTTTAGTTTACTTATGTCTGTTTATGGTTTTGCCATTACTGTTGCTACTTCTGGGATTGGAATTGCTTGTACTTGTATTGTTTCTGAAGAGTTTGCTAAAAAGAATTATTTGAATGGTTTGAAAGCTGTGAAGACCTCTATTATATTTGCTATATTATTAGGCATTAGTAGCTCTATCTTAATTATCTTCTTCGCTCCTTTGATTTCTTCTACATGGCTAAAAAATATGGTATCAAGAACCCCTCTTTATTTAATAGCTTTTGGCTTGCCTCTCATTTCTGTTTCTTCTGTCATTGGAGGCTATTTTTCATCTGTTGAAAAGCCATATAAAAGTGCGATTTCACAAATTTTAGAAACCGGTGTAAAGATTATTGCTACTGTTTGTTTGTTATATTTTAATCCTTCAAAAGATGTAGAATCTATATGCATTTTTTTAATCTTAGCTGATGTCATATCTGAAGTATTTTCTTTCAGCTTAAATATAATTTTTTATTTAGTGGATAGAAGGAAATACATATCTAAAAGAGGCTTGCCTGTGCAAATGAAAAAAAAGATTTTTACAATTGCTTTTCCGATTAGTGTGACCTCTTGCATCCGTTCTGGACTTTCTTCTTTAAAACAATTTTTGATTCCCATTCGATTAGAATTATCTGGAATCTCCTATTCTTTAGCTGTTTCAAATTATGGTTTGATTAGTCGGAATGGTTATGCCAGTTATTATGTTTGCAAATGTCTTAATTAGTTCTTTTAGTGGTTTATTGGTTCCAGAATTTTCACGATTGCTTGCGGGGGGGAATTATAATCGACTAAAAACAGTTTGTGATACGATTTTTAAAGTTACATTTATTTTTTCCATTTGCGTAACAGGCATATTTATTATATTTGCTAATGAAATTAGTCTTATGGTCTATCAATCCATAGAAGCAGGTATTTGGATAAAAATATTGGCTCCTCTTATCTTTTTCATGTATATAGATAATATTATTGATAATATGTTAAAAGGCATTAATGAGCAAGTAAGTGTTATGGTTTGTAATATTATTGATTTATTAGTTACCATTTCAATTATCTTTTTTATTGTTCCGATTATGGGTATGTATGGATATATTTTAAGTATTTTCGTGAGTGAACTTTTAAACTTTACCATTAGTAGTATTCAGTTAAAGAAGAAAATAAAATATTCGATAAATTATAAAAAATTTATACTAAGACCAATTATATCATGTTTCGTGTCTTATTTATTGATTAAATTATTACCTGTCCGTTTTTCATCTTTTTCATTAAATACGATTATGCAAATTTCTTTGTTTGTCCTATTTTATTTGATTTTTATGTTTGTATTTGATAGAAAACGTGTTTATAGAAAATTGAAAGAGTTTTATTGATTGAAAGTATTCTTATTAAATGAATTCAGGACAGAAACTTAAAAAAGTCTCTGCCCTGAACTTTACATCAGTCGATTGATTGTCGATGACTACTCTACACCAGTAGCAATCACTGTAACAACAATTTTATCACCTAAAGCTTCATCTGTAATCGTTCCAAATACAACATTGGCATCTTCACTAATTAAATCGTTAATCTTGCCAATACCATCATTAATTTCGCTTAATGCTAGTTTTGAATTTCCTCTAACATTAAAGATGACACCTTTTGCATTATTAATCTTATTTTCTGTAAGCGCATTATCAATAGCTTGATTAACTGCATCTATCATTCTGCCTTCTCCTTCAGCTTCACCTATTCCCATATAAGCCATTCCCTTATATGTTAACATTGTTGTAATATCCGCAAAATCGACATTGATATCTCCTACGAATGTAATTAAGTCTGTAATACTTTTTATTCCTTGTTCTAATACATTATCTGCCATTTTAAATGCATTTATGACACTCATTTTTTGATTTCCTGCTACTTTTAATAATTTATCATTTGAAATTAAAATCAGACTATTTACATGTTGTTTTAGTTTTTCTATACCAACATCTGCTCTACTTGCTCTTAATCTTCCTTCAAAAAGGAATGGTTTTGTGACAATCGCAATGGTTTGGATTCCCATCTCTTGTGCTATTTCTGCCACTACTGGAATTGCACCTGTTCCGGTTCCGCCTCCCATTCCAGCTGTTAAGAATAATAGTTGTGTTCCTGCTAGTATTTGTTTTATGTCTTCTTTACTTTCAATGGCTGCCTTTTCTCCCATATCTGGATTTGCTCCAGCACCTAATCCTTTTGTTGTCTCTTTTCCAATTTGTAAGACATGTTCCATTTTTGTTTTATTTAACATAGCAAGCTCTGTATTGATAAAATAAAATTCAACATCGTTTACTTTATCTTCAACCATTTGTCTGACAGCATTATTGCCACCTCCACCAATTCCTATTACTTTTATTTTAGGAATAGCTGTTTTGATTTCTCCATATATATTTCCATAGTTATTTTGATTTTTGTTTTCTATTTGTATCATTTCTATATCCTTTCTTTTTCTAAATTTACTTTTGCATATATCGTTTAGTATTATATAGTTTCCTTTTAAAATTTTCAATATAGATTCACAAATTTTTAAGGATTTGTAATTTGATTGTTTAAAATATTAACAAAGAGAGATGGAAATATTATATCCTGTTTTTACATTTATGTAAAATGTAGTATTAGTTAAATTTACGAAAATTTGTTCTAAAATGTATTGCAATTTTACTTTTCAAATGATATAATCGTACATGTGTTTGGAGGTGTGCTATGGAAATTTTTGATAAATTAAAAATACTGGCAGATTCTGCTAAATATGATGCTTCTTGTAGTTCTAGTGGCAGTAATCGAAAAAATATAGACAATGGAATTGGAAATGGTCATGTTTCTGGTATTTGTCATAGCTGGGGTGCAGATGGTAGATGTATTTCTCTTTTAAAAATTTTATTTACAAATGCTTGTATATATGATTGCAAATATTGTATTAACCGTTCTTCAAATTCTGTACCTAGAGCTACTTTTACACCTCGTGAGGTTGCAGATTTAACTATTCACTTTTATAAACGAAATTATATCGAAGGTTTATTTTTAAGTTCAGCGGTTATCAAATCTCCTGACTATACAATGGAAAGATTAGTCAATACAGCTAGTATTTTAAGAAATGAATATCATTTTAACGGATATATTCACTGTAAAACCATTCCTGGTTGTAGTCGAGAATTAATTGATACGTTAGGTATTTTAGTGGATAGAATGAGTATTAATATAGAACTTCCTTCTAATGACAGTTTAAAATTACTAGCACCTCAAAAAGAAAAAGATGGCATTTTAAAACCAATGACTTATATTTCCAATACACTAAAATTAAATAAAATGGATAAATCAAAATATAAAAAGAAATTTGTTCCAGCAGGTCAAACGACACAATTAATGGTTGGTGCTACACCTGAAACAGATTTAAAGATTTTAAAGCTTTCTGAAGGGATGTATAAATCTTTAAACCTAAAAAGAGTCTATTATTCTGCTTATGTTTCTATTAATAATGATAAAAATTTACCTACTTTAGAAAAGCCTCCTCTTTTAAGAGAAAACCGCTTATATCAAGCAGATTGGCTACTTCGATTTTATGGATTTCAAGCAGATGAATTATTAGATGAGAAACACCCAAATTTCAATACTTTATTAGATCCCAAATGTGATTGGGCTTTAAGAAATTTAGATAAATTCCCAATAGAAATTAATACAGCCAATTATCATACGCTTCTTAGGATTCCTGGTATTGGTGTGATTAGTGCCAAAAAAATTATTACTGCTAGAAGAGAATTTTTACTAGATTTTGAGAGTTTAAAAAAGCTAGGTGTTGTTTTAAAAAGAGCGCAATATTTTATTACTTGCAAAGGTAAATATTTTTATCAAGTTAATAAATTCAACAAAAATTTTATTGAAACCAACTTATTATATGCAGAAAGAAACACCATTCCACAAAAGAAATATGAGCAATTATCAATTTTTGATACATTGCCACCTACAAAGGAGGATAAAATAAAATGTCTAACTGGAAGCTTATAAATACCACCTATTTATATGATGGTACATTTGATGGATTCCTTACCATTGTTTTTGACAGTTATTCTGCAAAAACATTGCCACAAAAAATTGTTTCAGAAGAGGCATATACACCAAACTTCTTAGATAAAATACAATATATAGATACAAATTATGAAAAATCAAAACGAGTCTTTGAAGGAATCCATAAAAACATTTGCTATGAAACTTTATATAATGGCTTTTATGCCTTTTTATCAGATGGAAAAGAAAAAGAAATGAAAATTCTAAAGTATTTATGTGATGGATTTGATATCGGTCCTAAGATTAATACTATGCTTACTGTTTCTTATGTATTTTCTGTAATAAATATGAGAAAAAAAGCTTTATCAGAATGTCATAAATTAAAAGGCTTACTTCGCTTTATGGAAATTGGAGAAAATCTATATTACGCTTCTATTCATCCTGATAACAATATCATAGAACCTTTAGGACATCATTTTATAAAAAGACTTCCTACACAAAACTTTATTATACATGATAAAAACAGAAATATTTGTTTTTTATACAATACACAAGACTATAAAATCATGGATAGTAGCAATTTAACAATACCAGATATTACCAAAGAAGAACAAAAATATCAAGAACTGTGGAAATTATTTTTCAAAACCATTGCTATACAAGAAAGAAAAAATGCTAGATGTCAAATGCAATTTATGCCTAAGAAATATTGGCAAGATTTAATTGAAGAATCATAAAAGTTGCCAAAGGGGACAGGATATTTTGGCAACCTTTTTAGTAAGTATATAATTGTTAAAATGGTCTGTCCCTTTTGAACAAAAAATGTTCAATTTGGCACGTCCCCAAAAGATTAAATATTTTCCTTTCGAATTGTTTCAATAATATTTTGATTTTTAGTCTTTTTAACTGCATAGCGCATCGTAATAGAAATAATAGCAAATACAAATATGATTGAAATTAGTATTGGTATGATAGGAAGTTCATAACTTGTTGTATACACATCTGCTGTAACTGTATAGATTAGATAAGATAATGCAACACCTACTGGCAATCCAAATACAAGTGCTTTTAACCCATATATAAAACTTTCATAATTTATCATTTTTCTAAATTCCTTATTGGTCATTCCTATAGACTTTAATATAGCAAATTCTCTATTTCTAAGTGCCATATTGGTCGTTATGGTATTAAAAATATTGGTTACACCAATAATAGAAATAACAGCGATAAATCCATATATAAATATAGATACAATTAAATTCATACTTCTAGCTGCTCTTACATCTTCTTCCATGTTATAAATATTATCTTTATTCGTTCTATCGATTTCTATAATTTCCTCTTGCAATTTGTATGGATCTTCTGCATTTATATCTATAGAAGCCAAGCTATAATCAAAGTTTTCCATCATTTCATCCGAAATAATGATAACTGGATTTGCATTTGCATCACTAAATAAGGAACCTAATGGATATTTATCTGCTCTTTTTGCAATTTCTATTGTACCTTTATCTGATAAATTACCATTTTCATCTGACATATTATAATATTCTAATGTATCACCTGCATTTAGATTAAATAAGTTGTCTTCCACTCTTTTTACGCCATCTCTACCTTCTTCATATTCATAGAAAATTCTAGTATCACATAATATCGCTTTATCTTTTACTTCATCATAATTTAAGCCTAATTCTGCTACATAATTTCTATAAGCTTCATCCCCTATCGCATATATTACTAGTGCATTCATATCCGCATATTCACTGTAAGCTTTTGGGGTATAAAGTTTTTCTGTATCTATATAAGCATGTGTATTTTTTAAAATTGCATATTCTGTAATCCCATCTAAATTTTTGATTTTGTCAAAATATGTTTTTCTTTCTGCTTCATCCTCGTTATAATTGCTGTATACTATCAAATTGATTCTACTGTCTTGATATTGTAATGAAGATAAGCCAAATACACTTTCTGCAAATGCATTCATGGATATAAATAATACAATACTTAAAAATATAGAAAAGATAGTCGTTCTATACTTTTTCTTACTTCTTCTAAAATTTTTTCTAGCAATAACGCCTTCTATTCCAAAAAGCCTTTTCGTTAATTTATATTCCTTATTTTTTCTCTTCCTATTCTTTTTCATTTTTACATCAGAAACTTCTCTTATAGCATCAATAGGAGAAATTTTGCTTGCTCGATAACTTGGTCTGATTAAAGAAATCATAATCATGAAAACAGATACAATAATCGCTACGACAATCGCTAGCCAAGATATGGTTAACTTTAACTCAAAATTATCAATTAACGGTGTTGCCCCTGAGTTGATAATTCCATTAACGATTGCCAATACAATCCAAATTGCCACAATTCCAATAACAATTCCCAGAGGTATTGAAATTAAGCCTAATATGGCACCTTCAAAAAAGATACTTTTTCTAATTTGCTTTGATGTTGCGCCTACACTTGCAATCATTCCCAATTCTCTTGTTTTTTCTGTAAGAGAAATACTAAAACTATTTTTAATGACAAATGCAGATGTGAAAACAATAATACCAATAACAATTAGCGCCATAATCATAACAAAGTTTTCCATTCTTCCACTTTTGAAAACACCTACATAATATAGCAATTGTTCATTCTCAGAAATATCTGCTTCATTAATTTTCAAATCTTCTTTTAAATATTCTTCAAAATCATATGTTTCTGCTGGATTTTTTAAGACAAGTGACATATTTATATTTTTGGTATCATCAATTTTATCTAATTTTGTTATCATGGTATATCCTGGTGCAGAATAACTTTCACTGTTTAGTCTTTCCATAATTCCTACAATTGTATAGGTTTTCTTCGTATTTGCTACAAACGTTTCTTGTTCTAAATCATCTTCGATTCCACTTTCTTTTCTATCTAATCTATCTTGATCTGTATAATAGGGATTAGATTGATTTAATACATGTTCTCCTTTGTACCTGTTACCTATTTCAAGTTCTATAGTTTCCCCAACACTTAAATCTACTTTTCCATTTTGAATCACGTGTTCTGGTATCATAATTTCATTTTCATTTTCTGGCAATCTTCCTTCAATTAAGATAATTCCTCCATTTTGTAAAAGTGCTTCATCATAGCCTTCAACATAGGCATATGGTTTATTTTCATTTTGAGATTGTTCTAATTTCGCATATCCTATATCTTGTGATATTTCTAATTTCTCTATTTCTGCATTATTCTCTAAATATTTTTCATTTTCTTTTGATACATCTTCCACATGAATATGATAATCTCCATTTGTTTTAACTCCTCTTTCTATCATAGATTTTTGAAAGCTAACAGCAAATGTAGTGATCGCACATATTAAAGCAACTGAAAGAGAAATACCAATAATGGTTACAATCGTTCTTTTTTTATTTAATTTTAAATTTTTGAGTGTCAATCTATTTAAAATTTTCATCTTTCATCTCATTCCCTTCTATCAACTTAGAATCTATATTTCATTGGAAAAGAATTATTTTATCTTCTCATCACTAATCAACTTTCCATCTTGTATGGTAATAATTCTATCTGCTTCTAGTGCAATATTTTCATCATGCGTAATCACAATTAAAGTTTGATTATATTTTTGATTAGACACTTTTAATAAATCAATAATCTCTCGTGATGCTTTACTATCCAAATTTCCTGTTGGCTCATCGGCTAAAACAATACTTGGATTATTAATCATCGCTCTTCCAATGGAAACTCTTTGTTGTTGCCCTCCTGATAATTCATTTGGTAAATGATTTACTCTTTTTTCTAATCCTAAAATATATAACAATTCATTTAATCGTTTTTTATCTACTTTTTGACCATCTAAATCACATGGTAAGGTGATGTTTTCTTTTACATTTAGTATAGGAATTAAATTATAGAATTGATAAATAAGCCCCACTTGTCTCCTTCTAAAAATTGCTAAATTATCATTGCTTAAAGAATAAATATCTGTTCCATTAATGTATACCTTTCCACTTGTTGGTTTATCCACCCCTCCAATCAAATGTAACAAAGTGGATTTTCCACTTCCAGAAGCACCTATAATGGCTACAAATTCTCCTTTATTTACACTAAATGATACATTGTCTAATGCAACAACTTCTGTATCTTTTTTACCATATTTTTTACTTAGATTCTCTACTTTTAATATCTCCATAAACAATCTCCTTTCTTTTTATGATATTTAGAATACAGCGACATTTTCCTGTATATAAAGATGCATTTTCTATCTAACAGAAATGTCACTTTTATTGTTAGTATTATATTACTACATAAAAGTGACTCTAAAATGACTTTTAAAATTATTTTATTTTTTATTCTTCATTTATTTATATAATTTTACTATAAACTCGGTCCCCGTATCTTCTTCCTTTTTAGAACTCTTTACACGAATATCTCCATCTTGATTTTTGATAATACTTTTACAAAAAGCAAGTCCAATTCCTAAACTATTTTCTTTACTATTTTTCGCTTTATAAAATCTATCAAAAATATGACCTAAATCTTCTTTATCTATGCCTTCTCCATCATCTCTTATCTTTATTTTGGTATAAAGATGATTCTCCTCTATTTTTATCATTACCGTTTTGGCACCATGCTCAATTGCATTTTTTACAATATTGTTCATGGCTTCTATTGTCCATTTTTTATCACAATGAATCGTTTCCTCTTTATTTGAAACGATTTCGATAGTAGCATGATTGGTCTCACACATAGCTTTAAAATTGTTTTTCACTTCTAAGCATAAATGATATGTGTTTTCATCTTTTTTGTCTAAAATCAGTGTTTTTGAGTCTAATTTAGCTATATTTAAAACAGTTTTTATGAGCCAATTAATTTTTTCTAATTCTTTTTGACTACTATCTAAAAATTCTTTTTTCTTCTCTTCAGGTAACTCTGTATATAAAATGTCATTGATTAGATTTAAAGAAGTCAGTGGTGTTTTTAATTGATGGGAAATGTCTGCTATCAATTTTTCAAAATCTTTATTATTCTTTTCTAGTAAACTATTTTTCTCTTTTAGCATAATGGTCATATCATAAATATCATTTTTTAATTTACTAAAATCACTTTCATCTTGTTCTTTTAAATCTATGATATAGTTTCCTTTTAATATTTCTTTACAATAAGCATCTAAATCTTTTAGCTTCTGATTTTGTTTTCGTATATATATCGTATATATGCATACCACTCCTAAAGTAGTTATAATAAAAAGAATTGAAAATAGAATGATTAATTTATAGATAATTTCAAATTGTGTATTTTCTGTATCAATATTTTCAGTACTGAATCCATATTTACTTAAAATATCCTCTACACTTTCACTACTTTCTAAACTGTTAAAAAATATATCTTGTATAATCTCCTCTTCTTGTTCAGGATATTCTTCTATAATTTTTGTAATTACTTGATTGGTGTAGTCATATAGACTTTCTTTATAGTTTCTTTGTATATAATAAACAGTAAATATGATTAGCAATATGATAGCAACTAATAGCATAGTTATATAGATATATAAATTTCTTTTTTGTTTTGTGTTCATATTTCTCCTTTTTGTCCAATTGGGGACGTTTCTGTTTGGGACATTTTATGTAACTTTTGCAAATTTATATGTTGATCATAAGGACGATTTAGCACATCCTATTGTTCAATTTTGTATCCTAGTCCTCTAACTGTTTTGATAATTTCTGGTTTATTGGGATCATTTTCTATTTTTTCTCTGATTCTTTTGATATATACAGTTAACGTATTATCATTTACAAAGTTTTCTTCACTATCCCAGATATAAGATAGTATTTGTTCTCTTGTTATGATTTTTCCTCTGTTTTCAAATAGCATTACTAAAATCTTGTATTCTAATGCTGTTAATTCCATTTCTTGCTTATCTTTTAATACTTTTCCGTGTTGTATAGTTCATTTCTACATTTTTTATTTTTATTGTTTCTTCTTTTTCTTTTTTTACATTATGTCTTAATACATTTTTTATTCTAGATAGTAATTCTCCTGCATGAAATGGTTTGGTAATATAGTCATCTGCTCCTAAGTCAAATCCTTTTACAATATCTTTTTCTTCATCTAGTGCTGTTAAAAATATAGTTGGAATTTCTTGTATCATTTTCATTTGTTGGTATAGATCATATCCTGTTCCATCTGGTAAATTAATATCTAACAACATCAAATCATAATGATTATTTTTTATTTTCTCAATCCCTTCTTTTACTGTTTTTGCTGTATGAATAGCAAATCCTTCTAATTGTAAATAGTAGGAAATAGTGGCAGTTATGTTTTTATCATCTTCTACTAATAATATTTTAATCATATCTTTTCCTCTTTTTGATTATCCATTCTATTTTCTTTTATCTTATCTTTATTCCAAAATATTGTCAAGAAAAAGAGAGGAAGAAAAAAACTTCAAATATACGAAATTTCTTTCTTCCTCTCTGGGAGAGCGTAGCTCTTATACCATATTTACCGCCTGGTTTGGAAGCAGCTGTTTCATTGCAAAGGTCCAATTAACCTTATTTATCGCTTCCTTCCCTATTCGATATTCTCCTGTAACTGTGTTCAAGACAAAAGGAAAGTTTCCATCTGTGCTCGTCTTGATCCGTCCTTTGTAAATGATATCGGTTACACTTTCTACTACGATTTTCATATCGTATCCTCCTCCTTCAAATCATATGTGTTTACATTGGTTCTATACTATTATCTCACTTTTTAAGCATTTTTTCAAGTTTTACTCCTTTTGCCAGTTCTTTTTTCATTTTTTTCATCATATATTTTAATAAATTATGATCTATATCTTTAGCAGTTATCTGCTACTTTGGAGGTTTTTATGATTTACAAATATATGAATAAAACAAATGTTAAACGTTTCTTTAGTATTCTTCTTGTATTTTGCATTTTTATTTCTTACGCTTCTTTTGTATCTGCTTCTGATGATTCTTTATATGTTTGGTCCAGCAATGCCAATACATTAAATATTGTTGACAATACACTAAACACTTCTAGCAATACAAATATGACAAATTCAACTACCAATGCCAATAGCTCTAATACTATGTCTGGAAATACAACTAATATTTCTAACAATACAAATACAAGTACAGATACAACTACGAACCCTTCTACTGATGTTTCTAATATAGAAGAGAATGGTTCTTTACTTACAAATGCAACCAGTGAAATAACAGATGATAATTCTTTGAATTTAGAATCTGCATCCGCTATTTTAATTGAGCAATCTTCTGGTAGAATTTTATATGCCCATAATATTCATGAACAATTACGACCTGCTTCTGTTACAAAAGTTATGAGTATACTTTTAATTATGGAAGCATTAGATTCTGGAAAAATTTCTTTAACAGATGCTGTACCTTGTAGTGAAAATGCTGCTTCTATGGGTGGTTCTCAAATATGGTTAGACTCAACAGAAACGTTAACAGTTGATGAAATGCTAAAAGCCATTTGTGTTAATTCTGCTAATGATTGTGTTGTTGCTATGGCGGAATATATTGCTGGCTCAGAAGAGGCTTTTGTTCAAATGATGAATGATAAAGCTTATGAATTAGGTATGAGTGACACTACTTTTAAAAATTGTCATGGTTTAGATGAAGATGGGCATGTTACTTCTAGTTATGATATTGCTGTTATGTCTAGAGAGTTACTTAACAAATATCCTCAGATTACTAACTATACAACGATCTGGATGGATACTTTGCGAGATGGTGAAACACAACTTTCTAATACAAATCGTTTAATTAAAAATTATAATGGTGCTACTGGTTTAAAAACTGGTTCAACCTCTCTTGCTTTATACAATTTATCTGCTAGTGCCACACGTGATAATTTATCTTTAATTGCTGTCATTATGAAAGCACCTTCTACAAAGGTACGATTTTCAGAGGCCGAAAAGTTATTAGATTATGGTTTTAATAATTTTTCTTATCAAAGTTTTGGAAAGGCTGGAGATTTAATTCAAACAACAAATATTAATAAAGGGGTTCAAGCAACCATTCCTGTTGTACTAGAAAATGATGCTGGTATATTATTAGCAAAAGGTAGTGAAAAAAATATAGAACAAACTGTGACTATAAATGAAAATATTTTTGCTCCTATTTCTAGTGGGCAAAAAGTGGGTGAAATTTCTTTTTCCTTAGATGGTGAAGTTCTTGCAACAGTTAACTTGATTTCTCAAATTTCTGTTAATAAAATTGATATTGCAACAATGAGTACAAAGGTATTTTCTAGTTGGTTTAATCTATTAAGATAATAAAAAAGCTGAAGTCATGATAAAATTTTTTATCTGTCTTCAAATCGTCAAATCATAGCCACGCATAAAATGCGTGGCTTCTACTTTTGATAATCCCAATCTAAAAAACTACTAATATGCCAAGCATTTATCCCTTTTTTCTCTGTTTCTCTTAAAATTGTAATAACATCATCTACAAATATTACTTCATCTAAAGAAATGTCATTGTTTTTACAATATTCTAGAATTGTATCTGCTTTTGATTCCTTCTCATAAATTGGAAATACTTTTTTTGTTATATTAGGATAATATATGTCTAGCCATTTTTCTTTATCATTTTTTTCTTTTTCATTTATACAATGACTCATGATAATATTTTCTTTTGCTTGACATTCTTTTATTACTTTTTGCATATGTTTAGACGGTTTTCTTTCCAGAAATATGCCTTCTTCTATTTCTTTTAAAGACATTCCACTATCATTGCCTTCTGGGTCTCCTACATGATTGTTAAATCTATATGGTGCGAGTGTCCCATCTATATCCCAAAATATATATTTATCTTTGGTATCTTCTTTTGTTAATGTTGCTTTTAAATTGAATTGCATTTATCTACTCCTCCTATTATTTAATCTCTTTCGTAAAGAAATCACATCACCTTAAATTCCATTTTTTGATTTATCCTTTGGTCCTTATAGCTCTAATACTTGGCCATCTTCATATATAAGTAAATTATCTTCCTTTAGCTTTTTAGCTTCTTTCCTTGTTTTATCGTGCATATGTATTGGTATTATTTTAAGATTTGGATAATCTTTTAAAAGTTCTAGCATATTATTTATTCCCATGTGTGAGTCATTTCCTGTTTCTAATGTCATATCACAAATCAAATAATCTACTCTACTTGCAATTTTTCTTACACCTTCACAATAACTTGTATCTCCTGTTAATCCAATACTTACATTGTTATCTTTTATAATATAGCCATTCGCATATTTAATCTCACTATGTACCATTGGTTCGTTTGATATTTCTACATCATCACATATTTTTATATTATTTACATCTCCAGCATCAATAAATTCTTTTTCTACTTTTCTTGCAGAACTAAAATAGGATAATTTTGTTAGCGTTTCTATTGTGTTTCTTGTAACTTCATCTGTAACGATTTTTGTAGATAATTGATATCCTACTTTATAATAATTTTTCTTATACCATAATAGAAATGGTGCATCAAAGCAATGGTCTGCATGTGTATGAGATATGATTAAAGTATCTATCTTCATTATCTCAATATTTTGCCTTATCATTGCTTTTAAATTTCCATTTGGCATATCAAATAATATATGGTCATTTATTAATATACTTGCACTATTTGCAATATCTGGTATTGTTCCTGTTCCTATGAATTGTATTTTCATAATTAAAACTCCTTTTTTTATTGCAGTATATCATATTTTTTTTAAAATTCAAATTACCATTTCAACCTTTTTTTGAAATTTCATGTGAAATATGATATACTGTATATAGAGTTATTTTTTAAGTAGTAGATTTTAAGGATATAGGAGGTAAACATTATGAGGAATTTAGAAAAAAACTCAAACAAAAAAAATGATTACATGGAGGAACATTTATCCAAAATACTTGAAGACCGGATTGCTAAACAAAAAAATCTTGCATCTGCTAAAGAACAGCATGCCAAAAAATATGTACGCTCAATTGTAGAACTTTTTAATAAGTCTACACAGGAGTCCATAGATTTCAATTTGGATACCCTTATAATCTATCATAATAATGGTGCATTACAACTTTGTTGGAAATCACCTCTGATAGATGGTATTGAATATTATCTTGACGATAATGATATCTATGACTATATGTCGATACTGAGAAACATGCCAAATACCCGGCAGAAGATGCGAGAAATCGAAAGCATCCTACCTACTCAATCCGCTATTTCGGATATACATGCTATATTCCAGCAAGAGCCGTTTAGCAAATATTTTGAAACAGAAGAGTTTGATGCAGCTTTATATATCACATTCAAGTCCTAAAGTCTGCGAAAAAAATTAAACTTGATATTTAAGTTTAATCGAAAGGACCAAGCCACTATTGCTTGGTTTTTTCAAGTTGTTTTTTGTAAAATTCACACATACTCTTAATAAATTAACATTATTCTATTTTCTTTAGCATATTGATTATGAATTATGAATAAAAAATAAATGATAATTCTTATACACAATATTTTAATTGTAATGGAGGAAATTTATGAAATTCGTTATGATAAAAAAGAAATCTATCACTAGATTTTTTATAGCTTTATTTGGCATATTTATATTCACATTAAACCTCTTTGCTTTTAATCATTTTTGTATAATTCCAAATGTTTTATCTATCAGTGCTTCAAACGAAAATACTTTTCAACAAAAAATTTTTAACCTTATGAATCAAGAAGAAAAAATTGCTTATTTAACATTTGATGATGGTCCCACCTTAAAATCAACACCCAAAGTTTTAGATATATTGTCTGAGGAAAATGTAAAGGCAACATTTTTTGTTATTGGAAAACATGTTAAAGAACATCCTGAAATTGTCAAGCGTGCATATGATGAAGGACACTATATTGCCAACCATGGTTATAGTCATCATAATGATAAACTATATGCTAGCGCTAATAGTTTTATTAATGAAATTCTATCTACTGATGTAGAAATTACTAGGGCAATTGGTATAGAAAATTATTCATCTCATGTTTTCCGATTTCCGAATGGATATATGGCATCAAGCTATAAAACCAAAAAACAAGAATATGCAGAATTTCTTTCTGATATAGATTATACCTATATAGATTGGAATGCTTTAAATAAAGATTCTGAAAAAAAGTATAGCAATGCAGGATTATTAAATAATTTAAAAGAATCTTCTAAAAATAAGGGTACATTAGTCATTCTAATGCATGATACTTCTGATGTGAATGAAACACATCTTGTTTTAAAAGATTCTATTCAGTACTTGAAAGAACAAGGTTATATTTTCCAAAATTTCTATGATTTAAAATAAGATAAAGCACGCTCTTCTATTACATATAGAACGTGCTCATCTTATATTTTTAATAATTTCTATTTTAAAGATTCTTCCACTTTTGCTAGCATATCTTTGTATTTCTCTAATTTTGCTTTTTCTTCATCAATTTTACTTTGCGGTGCTTTATTCATGAATCCAGGATTTGATAACATTTTCTCACACCTTGCAACTTCATCTTCTAGTCTTTTCTTTTCTTCCTCTAGACGTTTTCTTTCTTCTTCTAAATCAATCAAGCCTTCTAATGGAATAAACACTTCTATTCCGTCTGTAATGATTTTAATAACGTCTTTTGGGATATTTGTATAGGTATTTTGTATAAGCACTTTATCTGCAAATCCAAGTTTTAATAAAATATCTTCTGCCTCTTTTAATTCTTTTTCATATTCTGAACTTACCAAAATTAATGTTGATTTTTTGCTTGGATGGATATTTTTTGTATTTCTTACATTTCTAATTTCTACAATAATTTCCTTGATTTTTTCCATCATCATTTCTTCTTTGTCGAAAACAAAGTTTTCTCTTATCGTTGGCCATTTTGCTACAATAATATCTTTTGTTCCAAAGCAGATTAAATCTCTATAAATTTCTGCTGTGACAAATGGCATAAATGGATGCAATAGTTTTAAGCAAGATCCAAATACATGATTTAATATATCACTAACAGCAATTTTTGTATTTTCGTCATTACTATATATACGTGGTTTTACCATTTCAATATACCAATCACAAAATTCATTCCAAATAAAGTTGTATATTTTGTCTAGTGCAACACCTAAATCATAATTTTCCATGTTTCTAGTAACATCTAGTACCAATTTGTCAAATTTGTTCAATATCCATTTGTCTTCTATTCTAAGTAAATCTGGGTTATATGCTTTATCTTTTTCATAAACTTGATAGCAAAATTCTCTTACTTTTTCTTCATCTGCTAATGTATTTATAATGAATTTTGCAGCATTCCATATTTTATTGGCAAAGTTTGATGCTTGCTCTAATTTTTCTGGCATATATCGAATATCATTTCCCATTGTGGTTCCAGATATAACAGCAAATCTTAAACTATCTGCTCCATATTGGTCAATAATTTCAATTGGATCTATACCATTTCCTAATGTCTTAGACATTTTTCTTCCTTGGCTATCACGAACCATTCCATGAATTAAAATATCTTTAAATGGCACTTGACCTGTAAATTCTAATCCTTGTGACATCATTCTAGATACCCAGAAAGTAATAATATCAAATCCTGTAACGAGTACATTTGTTGGATAAAAGGTTTTGTAATCCTCTGTCTCTTTGTTTGGCCAACCTAAGGTTGAGAATGGCCATAATGCAGAACTAAACCATGTGTCTAATGTATCTTCATCTTGATGTAGTTTTGTACTTCCACATTTTTCACATTTTGTAGGTGCTGTTTTTGCAACATTAATATGTCCACATTCTTCACAATAATATGCTGGTATTTGATGTCCCCACCATAATTGTCTTGAAATACACCAATCTTGTATATTATCTAGCCAATTGAAATATTGTTTTTCGTATTTTTTAGGAATAAATCTAGCTTCATTATTTCTAACAGAATCTGCCGCTCTTTTTGCTAAATCTTTCATAGAAACAAACCATTGCTCAGATATTTTAGGTTCAATCGTTGTTTTACATCTTTCACATTTAGCAACATTATGGGTATAGTCTTCTGTTTTTACCAATGCTCCAATTTCTTCTAGTTTTTTCACTATTGCTTTTCTTGCTTCTAATAAATCCATTCCTTTATATTCTGGAACTAAATCTCCCATTTTATAGTCTTCATCAAATACTTCTACAATTTCTAGATTATGTTTTAAGCCTGCTTGATAATCATTCATATCATGGGCTGGTGTGATTTTAACACATCCTGTTCCAAATTCTTTGTCAACAAAGTCATCTGCAATAATTGGAATTTCTTTATTCATGATTGGTAAGATACATGTTTTTCCCACTAAATCTTTGTATCTTTCATCATCTGGATGAACGGCAACTGCTGTATCTCCAAGCATCGTTTCAGGTCTTGTTGTAGCAACCACAATATATCTATCTTTTTCTCCTGTGATTTGATAACGGATATGCCATAAATGAGATGCTTCTTCTTTATATTCTACCTCTGCATCTGATATAGATGTCTTACAACTTGGACAATAGTTAATCATTCTTTTGCCTTTATAGATAAGTCCTTTGTTATATAGATCAACAAATTGCTCTAAAACAGCATCTGACAATCCTTCGTCCATTGTGAAACGTTTTCTATCCCAATCACAAGAGCACCCCAATTTCTTTTGTTGCATTTCAATGGTACCACCATAAATTCTTGTCCATTCCCATGCTTCTTCTAAAAATTTTTTTCTACCCAATGCTTGTTTTATTTTTCCTTCATTTCTTAATTTTTCAACTACCTTCATTTCTGTTGAAATTGCAGCATGGTCTGTTCCTGGAAGCCATAAAGTATTATATCCTTGCATTCTTTTAAAACGAATTAAAATATCTTGAATGGTATCATCTAATGCATGCCCCATGTGTAATTTCCCTGTTACATTTGGTGGCGGCATCATAATACAATAACTTTCTTTGGTTTTATCCATACTAGGTTTAAAATACCCTTTTTCCTCCCATTCTTGATACAGTTTTTCCTCAAAATCTTTTGGATTATACTTATTTTGCATATCCATCTTCCTCCTTTTCTGAACGTTGGGGACGTGCCAAATCGTTCAATTTTGAGCGAAAGGAACACACACCTTTGTTCATTCTTTCTTATAAATTCAAAAAAGCCCTTATGTATAAAACATAAGGGCGAATAAATCCACGGTACCACCTTAATTATATAACTGATTTATAAATCTCTTGTTATATATCTCATTTAGCCTTTAACGTTGCTTATACGGATATTCTTACTCATATTTCAGAATATCAACAAAAAAAGCTACCTTCTGTTTACCATGATTTAAGAAGCTCCCAGCCCATGACTTCTATTCTCTAAAAATATGTGTAAACATACTCCTCTTTTTTATCGTCTTTTTCTTTTATGTTAATATTATGACACATTTTTTTTGATTTTACAAGTATTTTTTTAATTTTTTTATATTTTACAAATTTTTATATTTCATAAAATTTTACTAATTCTATTATCTGAAAAAACTTTCTTAAAGTTCATTACTTTAGGAAAGTTTTTTCAGATAATTTATTTTGCTGCTTTTCTATATAACTCTATAAATGTTTCTTTATCTACTTCTCTTGGATTTCCTGGCTTACATGGGTCATTCATTGCTTTTTCAGCAAGCATTTCAAAATCTTCTTCTTTTGCTCCATAGTCTGTTATTTTTGTTGTAATTCCAACTTCTTCTGATAAATCTTTGATTTTGTTTACAAATGTTTTAATAACTTCTTCTTTTGTGTATTTATCAGCTGGATATCCTAATTCTTTTAAAATATCTCTAAATCTTTCATAACAAACCTCTCCATTAAATTCCATAACTGTTGGAAGTAACATAGCATTTGCAATTCCATGTGGTGTATCATATACAGCTCCTAATTGGTGTGCCATAGAATGAACAATTCCAAGTCCTACATTTGAAAATCCCATTCCAGCAATATATTGCGCCATTCCCATCATTTCAATTGCTTCTTCATCTTTATCATTAACTGCTGCTGATAAATATTTAAATATCATTTTGATAGCCTTCATATGAAACATGTCTGACATTTCATTATGTGCTAATGTGATATATCCTTCTACAGCATGTGTTAATGCATCCATACCAGTTGCTGCTGCTAAACTCTTTGGCATTGACGCCATTAATTCTGAGTCAATAATTGCTAAAATTGGAATATCGTTTGGATCTACACAAACCATTTTAATTTCTGCTTCTTCATCTGTTATAACATAGTTAATTGTAACTTCTGCAGCTGTTCCTGCTGTTGTTGGAAGTGCAATAATTGGCATTCCTCTATTTACTGTGTTTGAAGCACCATTTAATGATTTAATATCTGCTCTATCTGGGTTTGTCATAACAATTGATATCCCTTTTGATGTATCAATGCTTGATCCTCCACCTACAGCCACAATTAAATCTGCTCCTGATTTTTTGCATGCCTCAACACCGTCTGTTACATTTTTTATGGTTGGATTTGGTTTGATTTCATCATATAAATCATATGGTATATTGGCTTTATTTAATATTTCTTCTACTTTAGCCGTTACACCTGCTTCTACTAAAGATTTATCACTTACTAAAAATACTTTTTTGAATCCTCTTTTTTGAATTTCTCCTGCAAGTTCTTCTCTTGCTCCTTTTCCAAAATATGATGTTTCATTTAAAACAAATTTCATTGACATTTTTTCATTCCTCCTTAAATATTTTAAAATTACCCTTCTTGGAAATCAGCTGGTATTTCAAATAAACTATTGTCTACATTATAAGATACATCCACTTGTATTTGCTCAGATTTTTCTCCCATGATTGTTTTTATATATTTTAGCTCATCACCTTTAAAATAAAACCTTGTACTTGTATTATCTTCTGAAATTTCTTCATCTGCATTCATTAAAAAATATGATATGCCTTTATATTCTTCATAGTTATATGTTTTTCCATCTATTTCTTCTTTACCTTTTTCAGGTTCTTGGCTCTGTATGATTTCATTTAATTCATTTGATAATTCTGTAAGTTCTATTTCATTATTTTGATAAGTATAATATGTTTTTGTACTATATATTAATAAACTTGTATTGCCATCTTTTATGAGATGTGTTGTATGATTTCCATGACTATACATATCAATATTTGCCATATTGCCTTTTCTTGAAACTGTATATTTATTTTCATCATTTAGTGTGAATGTTATACTATATGTTTCATCTTGCATCATTTTATCATACATTTTTGATAATTTATTTTCATTAGCTGATTCTGTCACATTTCTTGTTGTAAAGTATATTGCTACCCCAATAATCATTAAAGCAACTAGTACACATACCGAAATAATCACTATTTTTTTCTTATTCATCTTATCTCACCTTTTCTTAGATGTCCAATTAAGGACTTTTTTGTTTAGGACATTGTTATGGTTACCATTCAAGTCATTTTCTAAATTTGCATAAAATGTCCCAAACAGAAACATCCCCAATTGGACAAATTCTAAAATTCCTATAATATATTTTTTAATACGATTGTTTTTAATCTTGACATTTCTTGTAAAGTTGTTAAGACACCTTCATTTCCGATTCCAGAATGTTTCCATCCTCCAAATGGCATTTCAAATGAACGATAGAAGCTTGCTCCGGTTTACAACTGCGCCTCCACATTCTAACTTGTCTGCTATTTTCATTGCTTTTGAATAATCTTTTGAAATGACACATCCACATAATCCATATGAAGATTGGTTTGCAATTTCAATTGCTTCTTCTACATCATCAAATCCGATAACAGAAATAACTGGTCCAAAGATTTCCATGTCTTTTGCAACTTCCATATCTTTTGTTACATTATCTAGAATTGTTGGGTAGTAATAAGCATCTTCTCTTTTTCCTCCACAAACGATGGTTGCTCCTTCTGCTACCATTTGATTTACTTGGTTCTCTATTCTTTTTGCTGCATTGATATTAATCATTGGTCCCATATCTGTGTCTTCTTGCATTGGGTCTCCTACTTTTAGATTACGAATTACTTCTTTCATTCTATTAATAAATTCTTGTTTTCTAGAATTATGGATTAAAAATCTTTTACTTGCACAGCAAACTTGTCCACCATTATATAATCTTCCCCAAATCGTTTCTTTTACTGCTAAATCCATGTCTCCATCTTCTAAGAAGATAAATGCATCATTTCCTCCTAATTCTAGCATGACATGTGTTAAATTTTTTGATGCTGTTCCCATTGTTTGAATTCCAGCTGCTGTTCCTCCAGTTAGTGATACTAGATGAACACCTGGATGTCTTGCTAAAGCTTGACCTGCTGTTGGTCCATCACCTGTTAATATTTGAATACATCCTGCTGGCACACCTGCTTCAATCATTAATTTAACATATTCAATTAATGTTAATGGGTTATAATTTGATGGTTTTACAATAATACTATTTCCCATCATTAATGCTGGTGGTACTTTTTGGCAGAATAAATCACTTGGGAAATTGAATGGAATTATTGCTGCAATAACACCAATTGGGTATCTTTTGGTGATTTGCATCGTTGTTTCTTGTCCAGCTTCTGTTCCTGCTGGAATGCTTTCACCATATAAATGTTTTGCCCTTTCAATAAATCCTCTTGTACCAATTCTGACATTTGCAATTTCTCCTCTTGCTTCTTTGATTGGTTTCCCTGTTTCATTCGATAAAAGAACGGCTAATCTTTCTTTATTTTCTTCTATTAAATCAACAAATTTATATAAAATATCCGCTCTTTCATAGACAGATAGTTTTTCCCATTTCTTTTGTTCTACTACCGCAACCTTTACTGCTTCATCTACATCTTCTTCTGTTACATTTGGTACTGTATCAATTAATTCTTGAGTGGCTGGATTGACAACCTCTATTTTAGCTCCATTTGAAGCTTCTTTCCATTCATAGCCTATTAAATTTTCCACTGTCGTTCCCTCCCTTTTTTCAAGATTTATATTTTTACAAACAGTCACTTCAATATTCTGACCATCCTTTGTTGTATAACTTTCTGTTGTACATTCATAATTTTCCTTGGTTTGTGGTTTTTCCCCTGCTCTTCATTTACCAAATGCTGTGAATGATAGCATTAAACCTCCTGTTGTATTTGCACCATGGTCTTTTACACCATACTCACCAAATGTAAATATTGTGATAAATGGTACACCTTTTGCTTGTTTCTTTAATTGTTTTGCAACCTCATCAATTCTATCTCCAATGCCTAATCGTCTTCCACCACAATGAACTAATAAATAAGCTCCTATATCTCCATTCATTTCTTTATTTAATGCTTTCATTGTTTTTCCTGTAGAATCAATTAATTCATCAACTGATGCTTCCATTTGTATAACAGCTGTATTTACTGCTAAATTTGCTCCTATATTCATTGAACCATCTTTGTTTCCATACATTGGATGACGAATGGCTATTAAATCTCCTAATCTATCTTTTACACCTAAAGGTGCTGTTATTGTTGAAACTAATAGATTATCTGCTTCTAAATCTTTCATCTTCTTGCCAGTCCAAGAAGCATATTT
This sequence comes from uncultured Clostridia bacterium, assembly GCA_944387545.1. Classification (GTDB taxonomy): domain Bacteria; phylum Bacillota; class Clostridia; order TANB77; family CAG-508; genus CAG-269. The sequence continues at coordinate 34,528 of CALXFE010000012.1, forward strand.
CTTTAAAGCAGGTGTTCCATCTATTTCAACTAATGTTCTATTTCCTTTTATTTTTGTAATAACACCTGAATTTATTGTTTCATGATATTCGCCTGTATATACATTTTTTATTTCTTTATCTGTATAGAAAAATGCAACTGCAACACCATCTGCAAATACTTTATCATTTGTATAAATACTCCATTTCCCTTCAACCGTGTTGTCTGCAGCGCTTCCACCAAATACTGGTACTCTTCCAATAACATCTTCAATTCCTTTGATATAGAATTCTTCTTCTGCTGGAGAAGCAACCATATAGAAATATGCTGGTGCATCTGTTCTTCCTGCCATTTTCATAGCTTCCATTGCAACTTTTCTACCTGTTTCTCTTGGGTCTTTTCCTCTTTCGGAACTTGCTACACCGACTTCTGCATCTGGGTCACCTAATGCTAATATTCCTGTAAATCCATGGTCTGATGAAATAAATCCATCTGGCACAATAATACCTGCACTTGATGTACATCCTATAATAGGAGCTGTTCCTAATTCTGATTTTGCTCCTTCTAATACTTTGTTTACATCACAATCTACTGATGTATATAAAAATGCCACTTTTGTTTGTACTAAATCTACAACTGCTTTCGCTGCTGCTTCTTTTCCTTGTGTATAACTATCTTCATTGGTACTCCATGCTACATTTGATTTTAACATAACAATTCCTCCTTCGTAATTTTTATTACACCCAAATTATACCAATAATATTTTTTTATCACAATAAAAACCTAAAAAATGTAATATAAATGTAATAAATCGGGATTTTAGGGGCGAATTGATTTTTTCTTTATAAAACAAAAAGAAAGTATCACAAAATACTTTCTTTAAATATTCGATTGAAAAAGGGAAAATGCGTCTGTTCCCAAAATTCCGATTTAGTCTCCTAAGCTAATTCCAATATCTCTTGCTGTTTTTACCAAATCGTCATCCATTGTTACATATCTGACATTACTTTCTGCTGTACCACCTTGAACAGCACCAATTTCTTTGTTTTCTCCAACAACGACTTCTAGTGGTACACAATCTAATTTTCCATTTTTAATAACAGTTAAAACACCAAATTTTCCTTCCATTGCAAGCTCTACTGCTTTTGCTCCATATTTTGTAGATAAAACTCTATCATATGCAGTTGGTGTTCCTCCTCTTTGCATATACCCTAGAATTGTACATCTTGATTCTAATCCTGTTAATTCTTGAAGTTCTTTTGCTACTCTGTTTCCTTCTCCGCCGAATTTAACGCTAATTCCTGCTTTATTGTCAATTCCTTCTGCTGAGTGTGTTGTTTGCTCAGCATCTTTTGGATGTGCTCCTTCCGATACAACCACAACACTAAATCTCTTTCCTTGTTCTTTTCTTTTATTAATTGCTTCTGATGCTTTATGAATGTCATATGGTATTTCTGGTATTAAGGCAACATCTGCTCCTCCAGAAATAGCAGATTCTAATGCTATCCAACCTGCAAATCTCCCCATTACCTCTAATACCATAATTCTGTCATGTGTTTCTGCTGTAGTGTGTAATCTATCGATAGCTTCAGTTGCTACATGAACAGCTGTATTATATCCAAATGTCACATCTGTACAGGCTACGTCATTATCTATTGTTTTTGGTACGCCAATTGTATTGATTCCTTTTAAAAATAAATCTCTTGCTGATTTTTGTGTACTATCTCCTCCTAATGTAAATACACAATCAAATCCTGCTTCTTTTACATTTTTAACACATTGATCTGATAAATCTTCATATGTCACGGTTCCATCTTCATGTTCTACTTTGTAATGGAAAACAATCGCATTTGTTGAAGATCCAATAATTGAACCTCCCTTTGGTAAAATCCCTGAAGCTTTTTCACTTCCATCTAATCGAATATAATTGTTTTTTACAAGTCCTCTGTATCCATCAATATAACCGTAACATTCTATTCCATTTGTTTCACATGTCTTTTTTATTGCTCTTATTACTGCATTAAATCCTGATACATCTCCACCATTAGCTAGTATCGCTACTTTCTTTAACATAAAAATCCTCCCTTTCTCTTGTTTATGTCCGTTTATTATTATATCAATATTATAAAAAATTACAATATTTTGGAAGGAATTTTTTTGTTTTTATTGGGCATATATAATCTAGTGCATAAAATTAAGAAATCACTGCTAGATTATTCACTCTTACTAATATTTTTTATTTACTTTCATTGATATTTCTTCAGTTGGACTTGTTTATCTCTTTTTCCATCTTTTAAAAGTTTTTCAGGATATCTTTTACAAATTCCCAACGATTTTTAATAAATTGACCTTTTTGATATATATTTTCTATCTCTTCGTAAGTTGCCCATTTTACATCAGATACTTCCTCTTCTTGCATTATCACTTTATTTAAGTCTATATCTTGTCTAAGAAAATATGTATCTACCCACACATTCCCTGTTTTAAAGCAAGTTAATCGTTTTGCATCCTTTATATTCAATTTTACACCCAATTCTTCAAAAGCTTCTCTTTCAATCGTTTCTATACTTGTCTCGCCTTTTATGACAGAACCTCCTGTCATAGCCCATACATTAGGAGATAATCTTTTTTGAGGAGAACGTTTCTGAATTAAAATCTTATTTTCTGAATTTTTTATCCAGACATCTGCTCCTAAATGATAAAATCCTTCTGGTACATGTTCTTCTCCTTTCACCATTGTTCTTCCTGTTTTATTTCCTTCACTATCTAATATATCCCATATTTCCATGTTTTTCCCCTTTAAATTAATCATTTTCAATAATTTCTACTAATATTCCATCTATATCTTGTATGAAGAAATATGGTTTTCCAAGTCTACCTTTTTTGATTTCAACTTTTTCGCAAATATGGTTATTTAATACAAATTCTTTTGCTTTTAAGATATTTTCTACTCCTAATGCAAAATGTTTTGTACCTATTACAGGCAAATCAGTTGCTATTGATTTTGCAGTTTCGGGGAATTCTTTATATTCTTTATAACAAAACATTTCTAACACGACATCATTTAATTTTAGCATTCTTATTCTTATGCTACTATCCTCTGCATCCCAACTTTTCAATTCTTTAAATCCAAACTTTTTATAAAATTCTACACTTTTATCTATGTCAGACACACTAATGGCAATATGCTTTACATTAAACATCTTTTATTTCTCCTTTATTATAATTTTAATCTTTTTTATTTTTCTGTTTCGTTTCATCCTCTATCCACTTAAGAAACTTATCATTTCCTTCTCCTATATCATAAGCTATAATTTCACAAGTTTCATAATCATGTACATTTAATATTTCTTTTTCCACTTCTTTAAATAAATCTTTTTTCGTTTTCATTTGTATAAAAAACTCTGGCTCTTTTACAATTTCACCTTTCCACCAATAACTACTTTCTATTTTGCTCATTTGACAACAACTAACCAATCTTTTTTCTAAAAGTGTATTGATTATCTTATTCGCAATTTCCATTTTATCACAAGCAGTAGTAACTACACAAAACTTTGCCATAATTTTCTCCTTTATTCTCCTAATTCTTTTTTTATTTCTTTTAACATTTTTACCCCTTTAACAAAGTATTATTTTTTATATAATCTGCTATTTCTTCAAAAACTTTATCTTGATGTAATATTGTATTTTTATGATTATCTACAAAAAAATCAGATATTGTTTTTGAACCGTTTTTTATCAGTTTTTGTATTCTTTCATCTTCTAAAAGTTGTTTATTTTCTTCCTTATTTACATCTAAACAATGTTCTTCACAATATAGCTTACATTGTATATCTGATTCTAACTTATCACACATTTTTGCAAAAATAGATTCTCTTGTTTTCATATTCTCAAATTCTTCTATCAATTCTATTAACTCTTCTTTTTTTGTTAAATCTTTTAATACATCTTCTACTGCAATTTTTCCCATTTTTCTTTTTTCTTCATTTGTAACCTTATCAAATGGTGTAAAATCTTTTATCTCTATCTCTTCTAATTCATGAATGACAAGCATTTTGATTACTTTCATTAAATCTATTTTAAAATCATATTCTGAATCGATGGCAATTGCTAACATACATGTACCATAAATATGTTCTGCTACACTTTCTACTCTTTTTCTTTCAATATGCCATACTTTCCAACCATTTCTTATTTTGTCTTTTAATGTTGATGCTAAAATATAGAAATGGATGATATTTTCTATTTTTTCTGTATTCATTTTCTTCTCCTATGATAATTCAACTATTTCTAAATCATTTGGCACATAGATATTTCCCTCTCTTTTTTCATATTCTATCATACTTATAATTGTTTAGCAATACATTTTCATTTTCAAGAAAAGAGTGTGTTTATTTTTTTCCTAAAATATGGTATAATCTATATTAACTAAATAAAGGAGGTATGCATAATGGAAAGAATTTTTAAGCACGCACGGGAAGAAACCAAAAACATTCGAGTACTAATTAACTATCAGGAAATTTGCACTTATACCGTATTTTCCGAAACAGTTTATGAGGCTATCGGTAAGCATATGCCAATTAACCATTTAGTTAACTCGATCCATGTTGCACAAGTTCAGGGTGAAAAGGATAGCTATCCAGAAATGATGGTCTACTATCAAGATCGCCTCGGACACAACATTGCTGTTACAAATGATGACATTATTCATTTGTTGTTATCAAAGGATGGAAACCTTGAGTTAATGCCTGATGGTTCCATTATCTTGTGGAACGAACATACTATTGTTTCCACCATTGATATGCAGCAATTTGATTCCCATGCAGAATTGAAAGATGTCCGTAAGAATTATTCTATCGTCTTCATTTCTGAGAGGTATATACTCTTAAGAGATAATACTTCAAATAAAGATGATGTAAGAAAGTTCCGTACAGCAGTGGATCTTTCGGCGGGTAAGTACCCTGTAAAAATTCGTATTTCCAATACGAAGGAGACTTGCTAATATGGCAAGTCTCCTTCATTCTTTTATTTAAGTTTCTTTTTTTCTTATTTAATTTCTATATCTTCTATCTTTACTATATCTGCTAGAATATCAGCTCTTCTATTTTCTTCTGGCAAAAATCCTAAACTTATTATTTTATCTTCGCTCTCATAATCTTCAAATATACATTTTCCTTCTACATCTTTTCCAAACTCTATGTTCTTTATATATTGATTTCCTTCTCCTGTTTTATTGAAAACCATTTCATTATATTTTATTTTATTTTTCTCAATCTTTTTATAATTCATATTTTCAATAATATTTCCAATATATATTAAATCGTCATCTGGTATGATAACTAGTGTATCTCCTGTATTCATAATATATTTTATATAATATGCTTCACTATCCTCTTCAATTCCATAATACGTTTTAGTCTTAACTATATATTCTTTATCTTTTATCATTATTTTTGTGTTTTCTTTTATATTATCAATTAGTTCATTCATACTAAACTATCTCCTTTCATTTTTCATATATTTTAGCATATCTTTTTTAGTTTATCAATGTGAAAAAAGTAGTTAATTATGTAAAATACAAATTAAATCGTTTAATTCTTTTATTTTTCAAGTATGAATCTTATATAAATTTAACAAAATTGATTTATTTTTTCTACATATTCTTCAGCTTTTATTTTAGAAATACAAAACATTTTTATCTTCTACTTTATTTCTATCTTCTTTGCAAAGACAAAGGCAATTCTAATCCATTGTTTTCTAATACATCTTTATTTTGTAAAACAATTTTTGTATCTCCATCAAATATAATTTTTCCATCTGCAATTAAGACTGTTCTATCACAAGTATCATAAATTAAATCCAAATCATGTGACGTAACAATTTTTGTTCCTTTTAAAGAATTTAATACATTAATAAATCTTCTTCTATTTTTAGGATCTAATGCAATTGTTGGTTCATCAAAAATCAATATATCTGGCTTCATAGATAAAACCGTTGCAATAATAGCATTGATTTTTTCTTTTAATATTTTCCTTTGCTCTACTAAAATTTCTCTTCTTTCTTTTATGGTTTTATCCCCTGCATCAAATAATTTTATGTATCTTTTTAAAAAGCTGATTTCTAATCCTGCTGACCTCATACATTTTACGAATTGAATTCTTTGTAAATCTTCTTCTGTATAATTTCGAATACCATTATTCCCTTTTGCAATTGGACCTATTAATCCTTCTCTTTCATAGTATCTTAAGGTATCTGTTGTTAAATCAAATTTTTCAGCTACTTCCGATATTTGCATAAAATCTCTCCTTTCTATCAAATCATAAAATCTTATAAATTTTTATCTCTTTTTATATTACATATATTATATATCACTTAGAGTTTACTTTAAGTCAATAGTTTTTATACATTTTTTTATTTTTTTCATTTTTTATAAATTCGGTTAGAAACAATAGCGTAAAGATTTTAGAAGCATATCCAAATTTCTTTTTTCAGATATTACATTAAAAAAAGGAAAATTGAGTAAACAATTCCCCAAAATTCCCTTTTTAATTTATCGATTTCTATTTTTACTTAGTGGTGTCCATAACCCTAAAGTCTCTTTTGGCACTTTTCCATGATTGCTACATTGTTCTGGAAGATTATCTTCTGTGAAAATTTCTGTGTATATATTTGTACAATTCCTTGATGCTAAACAACCTGTCGTTCTGCATACAGTTCTTTCTACGATGCCTTCTGGTCTTACAAAAGTGGCACCTGGTAAATCTTTATGTATGTCTGTCATAACGGCATCCCAGATTTGTCCTGCTGGATTTCCACTAAAATATACGGTTTCACTATTATCATATCCATACCATGTTGCAGCTGCATAATATGGTGTAAATCCACAAAGCCATCTATCATAATCATTATCTGTTGTTCCTGTTTTGGCTGCTACATCCATCCCTGGGATTGCACAATAAGTTGCTGTTCCTCCTGATTTTACTGGTTCTTGTATAATCGTTTTCATAATATATGCATTCTGCTTAGAAATCACTTGTCTTGTTTCTTGTTTTGATATTAAAACAACATTTCCATTAGCATCTGTTACATTTGTATAAAATGTTGGTGTGATATATACACCGTCATTTGCAATTGTACCATAAGCTGATGCCATCTCTAATGGGCTAACACCACTTGTCATTCCGCCTAATGCTAAACTTAATACATTATCTGTATTTGAATCTAGAGAAGTGATTCCCATATTTTGCAAATATTCTAATGATTTTTTTGGTGTTAATTCTACTATAATCTTAACTGCTGGTATATTTTGTGAGGTTCTAATAAAACTTCTTATATTAATTAACCCTTTAAATCCATTATAGTTTTTGGGTTCATAGTTTTTTCCAAATCTTGTGCTACTATCATCATAAACCGTTGCAGCTGTTATAATCTTTTCTTGCAAAGCTGGTGCCACATCTGCCAAAGGTTTGACACTTGACCCGGTTTGTTTTTCCATTTGTGTTGCTCGGTTCCAACCTGCACTTGTTTTTTCTCCAAAGCCTCCTGCCACTGCCACTACTTTTCCTGTTTTATAATCCGCAATTGCCATTCCTGACTGACTATGTTCATTTAATAATGTTCCATCACTATTTCTTTCTCTTCCTCTAATGATATACTTTTCTTTTGCATATTCTTCTTCTAATCGATTTTGAATATTCATATCTACTGTAGAATGAATGGTAAGTCCGCTACTATATACATAGTTTTTCGCCATTTGTTCTGTCATATTTTTTTCTTCCATCACTTGTTCTACCACTTGTGAAATGACTGCATCTGTATGATATGAAAATACACTTCCTCCTATAATTTCTCCTGTACCAAATTGTAGACCATTTTGTACATCTGCAACTGCATTTTGATATTCATCCTCAGATATATATCCCAATTCTTTCATCTTGTCCAAAACAGTTATTGTCCTATTCTTTATTTTTTCTGAATTATCTACAGTTGTACTATATGGGTTATATGCATTTGGTGAATGATTAATTCCTGCCATAAAAGCACATTCTGCTAAGCTTAAATCTTTTGCACTTTTATTAAAATAGTATTCCGCACCAAGCTCTACTCCATGTAAATTATTGGCTCCAACAAATAATATGTTTAGATATAATTCTAATATTTGTTCTTTTGATATCATTCTTTCTACTTGATAAGCTCTTTGCCATTCTCTTATCTTTCTTTTAATACCTTCAATTCCCGTACTTTCATTATCATTTGTTATATTTTTCACTAATTGTTGTGTAATCGTACTTCCACCATAACTACTATCCCCATTTAATAATGTATTTGCAATTGCTCCTGCTGTTCTTTTAAAATCAACACCACTATGCTCATAAAATCTCTCATCTTCTATCGCAATATATGCATCTGGTAAATCATCTGCCATATCTTCTAATGTAATAATTTTTCTTTTTTCATCACCGCTTAAATCTGCAAGTACCGTATTATTTTGGTCTACTATAACAGAATTAGATACTTTTATTTCTAAGTCCTCTTTGCTAATTTGTATGTCTTCATTTCCAAACCATCCTAAAAGAAGACCTGCAAAAGCCCAAATCCCTGCTATTACTAACAATAGTGCAAGAATAATCAGTATTAAGAAAAACTTTAAAAAGAATTTTAAAATTCTATGTTTTTTACGTTTTTCTTCCTTTTTTGCTTTCTTCTCTCTTTTTGCTTGAAGTTTTTCTTCCTTTCTCTGCTTTTTATCTATGTTATGTTCTTCATTTTTTCCTACTTTTTGCCATGTATCGCTTTTCTTTTTTAGTTTTTCATTGTTTGTCTTTTTTTCGTCTTCTTTTTTTAATTGTTCTTTTATATTTTTGCTTTCTGATTTTTTTACTTTGTCTGTTTTCTTTTTTTTGCTTTTTTCTTTGTTTTCCTTTTTATCTTTATCCGCTTTATTTTTTTCTAATGTTTGTTTTTTATTTTCTTTATTTTCTTGTATCTTTGTTGGTCTTTCTTGCAATAAAACAGCTGTCTTAGATTTTATTTCATTTTTTTCTTGAGCCGTTTTATTATTTTGTTCTTTCACATTTATGGTATTTTCTAAAGTTTTTATCTTTTTACTTGTTTCAGTATCAGATACATGTATTTTGTCTTTTTTTAAAGAGTCTTTACGATGGTTATTTTCAGCCTTCTGGTTTATTTTCTTTGAAGTGCTATTTTTGGCTTTTTTATGCATTCTTTTTTTATTTAAATTTTGTTTATTATGATTTTTGCTACTTCTCTTTTTCTTCTTTTTTTTCATGCATGATACCTCCTTTTGCTATATTTTTTACTACTTTTAGCACCCCAATTATTATCATATATATTAAAGGTTATCTTAAAAAATGTATTTTTATGATTATCTCCCTTTTATTATTTTTTGAATCTTACAACATTTTCCAAAAAAATACAACTATATTTTAGCATATTTAGACGCAAATTACTAGATTCATTTTGGTTTTTTAAGAATTTTTTATTATAAAGAAAATCAACTTTTATCTTGACCACATACAACGTTGTTTTTTATTGAATAGGAAAACTGATTTTTCCTATTCAACAAAAGAAGACTACCCAAAATGTACTGAACCCAAAAAATTGGACATTTTTTGATTAGGTACTAGGCAGCTTGGGAATGAACTCTGTATTGTAC
>CALXFE010000013.1 GCA_944387545.1 uncultured Clostridia bacterium
ATCCCAAAAACAAAATGGAAAAAATAAAAAAAGATTGTTGAACAAAATATTTTTTATATACTTTGTCAACAATCTGATAACTTTCGTATATTATTTTATACGAAAGTTATTTTTTTAGAATAAAATTGATAAAACTGGAAATAATGAATACAGAAATAAAAAAGAAAGGAATGATTAAAAATGGCAGACTTAAATCAAATGGAATTACAACATTTAAGACATCTAATTGGAGCACATGAAACAGCGTATCAAAAATTAAACACATATTCATCACAAGCTGTAGACCCACAAATCAAACAACTTTTCACAAAATCTGCTCAAGATGCTTTAAATACAAAACAAAAATTAATGACATTTTTAAATAATTAAGGAGGAATTTATGGACGAGAAAACAATGGTAAACGATATTTTAGCTGGTGTAAAATCAGATTTAACAGCTTATCAAACAGCTATATCAGAAGCTGAAAACATGCAATTAAGACAAACTTTTCAACAAATTAGAAATAATGATGAAAGTTTTCAATATGAATTATTTAAAATTGCACAAGCTAAAGGATATTATATTCCAGCACAAAAAGCAACCGTAACAGAGGTTAATACGGTTAAGACAGAATTACAATAGTACTATAATTGCGTAATAAATAAAAAATGATATTTTGTCATTAAAAAAAATGGTGTAATAAAATTTTATTACACTATTTTTATTTGCCGATTAGAAAAAATGTTAATAGATTGAGCAAAAATGTCCCAAACAGAAACGTCCCTAAAAGGACAAAATGTCCCAAACAGAAACGTCCCCAAAAGGACATTTCCCTAAAAGGATAAAATTGAAAAAAGAAAAAGAGAGAAAAAATGAATAAAATAAAGTAATCACAAAAAAAAACAAATAAACTTACGGAAATTAGACTTTTTATATCTTTGCAAAAAATAAAATATTACAATATGATTACATTATCATATACAAAGGAGATAATGTAATGTTTAAAAAGGTAATGGTTCATGCAAGAAGAGGAGTGAAACTCATAATTCTTTTTATGATTGCAATATTTTTAATCATAGGAGCAGTTGCATTTTTATACAAACCAACATATAGTGTTTTTATAAATGGTGAGCAAGTTGGATATACATCTAATAAATCTGAATTACAACGTAAGATAAACGAATATGTAGACCATGGAGATGGAACAAATGAAAATATAGCGTTTGTTCAAGTAAATGAATTACCAGAATATCAATTATGTTTATTGAAAAGAAATGTTGTAACAAATGATGAAGAAATTTTTAGCAAAGTAAAAGAACAAGGGATACCATATTATAGATATTATGCTATATTAGAAGATCAAGAAGAAAAGTATTATGTGTCTTCATTTGATGAAGCAGAAAATGTTATCAATACATTAAAAGAAAAAAATAGTGAAAATATAGATAAAATTTCAATTTTGGAAAAGTATGAAACAGGAATAAAAGACATGGTTTCAGTAGAAGAAGTGGTTTCTAAATTGTATGTAGAAAAGAAAACATCTGTAAAAGTTGCTAAAAATACTTCTTCAAAAGCATCAGCAGGATATGTCAATACAGCAACTACAACATCAAGTGGAAAAGCATCACTAGGCGTTTCACTTATTCGACCAATTTCGGGAACAATCACATCTAGATTTGGATCAAGAAGTAGTATAAGAGTTTCAGCACATACAGGATTAGATATATCAGCACCAACGGGAACGGCTGTGAAAGCAGCAGCATCAGGTACGGTTACTTTTGCAGGATGGAAAGGCTCTTATGGATATATGGTTGCTATATCTCATGGAAATGGTATTCAAACATATTACGCACATTGTAGTAAATTATATGTATCAGCAGGACAAACTGTATCACAAGGACAAACAATATCAGCTGTTGGTTCAACAGGGAATTCAACAGGACCACATTTACATTTAGAAGTTAGGGTAAATGGGGTAGCCTATAATCCTCAAAATTATGTGTATTAATGCAAAATAAAAAATCCAGTTAAATAAAATGAAATAGAACAAGAATAAAATAAGAAATAAAAGGAAAACAGAAATCCACAGTTTTAGAACAAACTGTGGATTTTTATGTATATAAATCAATATGATAATAATTAAAAAGATAGACACCGACTTAATTTACAAAGATTAGCTATTGTTATACAATAAATTAATTGACAAAATATTTTATACCCAATTCTATAGCATTTCTTTTCATTAATGCCTTTCCATGTTCAAATAATTTTGTTTTAAACGTTTCAGAATGAGAAGCTAAACTGGCAAACTCTGCTATTGTAGAATAAAAAATACTAAGAGATTCGTATTTGGCATTTATGTTTGCTAATATTAGATAATATGTATCATTGTATAAATATAAAGAGATGTTTTTGGCTAATTGTTTAAAATTAATTTTTTGGAGATGATTTATATTAATACAAAAATCGCAGAATTCTTCAAAAGTAGAAAATTTATATATTGAAGTTGTACTTTGTGTATTTAAATTTGTTGTTTTTTTCTTTGCCGTTACTTTCAATTTGCGTGGTGAATTTGCTATTTTTTCAATATATTTTGTAATAGTAAATACAAAATATCCATCTGAAGAGGAGAATGCTTCTACGAGAAGTTTACAACCTTCTGTATAAAAGCCAACTTCCTTTTCTGCTTTTAACAGCATTTCCAAAAATAGTTTTTGGGATTCTATAGGTTTTTCCATAATGGTATTATAATCAAGATTGTTGTTTTTTAAGTCTTCTGCATTAATAATAACGCGAATCTTATTCTCAGTCAGTTTTTCAATTTTCATATATAAAAAAGCCTCCTTAAAATCTATTAATTATATTATACTACTATTATTATTATATTTAAATAGATAATTTTTGGTAATAAAAATTAAAATTTTAAATAATATAACATATAAATGTGAAAAAAGTAAAGGTTTTACTTGAAAAAAATGTTAAATCAATATATAATACCAATATGTGAAAAAATAAATAGCCGTAAGAACAAAAGGCTAACTTGGAGGTATAAAAATGGCAACAAAAGATAAGAATATATGGATATTATTAGTATTTATTTTATCAGGTTTAGTAATTGGGGGATTATTAGGAGAATTAGCGTCAAGAATCGATTGGTTATGGTGGCTTTCGTATAGTCAAACATTTGGATTACAAGATCCGATTGTTCTAGACCTAAGCGTTGTAAAAATAACATTTGCATTAATGTTTAAAATAAGTGTTTCAAGTATATTAGGTATGTTATTAGCAATATTTGTATATAAGAAAATTTAAAAAATAGGGGCAAAATATTCATAAAGAAAGGAATGATATTTTGTCTATTAAAATAAAACAATTACCAGAAACAGAAAGACCATATGAGAAAATGGAATTATATGGAGAAAAAGCATTATCAAATGCTGAATTATTAGCAATTATTATAAAAAGTGGCACAAAAGATGAATCCTCAGTAACACTTGCACAAAAACTATTACGTTTAAATCCAAATCCTCAAAGTAACAATTTAGATTTTTTAAGAGAAATTACAATTACAGAATTTATGAAAATAAAAGGGATTGGTAAAGTAAAGGCTATACAATTAAAGGCTGTGTGTGAGCTTGCCATACGAATGGCAACACCTTTAAATTATCAAAAAATAAAAATTAAAAGACCAGAAGATATTGTGAGTTTATTAATGGAAGAAATGAGGTTAGAAAAACAAGAGATTGTAAAGTTGATTATTTTAAATAATAAAAATGAAATTATGAGGATGAAAAATTTAGCATTGGGAGGCATCAATTCGGTAAATATGTCTATGAAAGATATTTTATCAGAACCAATAAAAATGCAGGCTCCCAAGATTATATTAGTACACAATCATCCAAGTGGAGATGCGACACCTAGCAAAGCAGATATGAAAATGACGGAAGAAATATTTAAAGTTACACAATTGTTTAATATACAATTATTAGATCATATTGTTATAGGAAATGGGACATTTACAAGCATCATTTCAAAAATGTTAACAAAAGATGGAGAAATATAACTTTAATCGAAAGGAACGGAATGATTATGAAATTTTTTACATTTGGGTCAAAGGATATTGGGATAGATTTAGGAACAGCAAATATCCTAGTAACATTAAAAGGAAAAGGAATTGTTTTAAAGGAACCATCAGTAGTAGCGATTGATAGGAAGACTGGTAATATAATGGCAACTGGAACAGAGGCAAAAGAAATGCTTCGGGAGAACACCTGAACAAATTAAAGCTGTAAGACCATTAAAAGATGGGGTTATTGCTGATTTTACAGCAACACAGTTAATGTTGAAAAATTTAATTGGAAAAGTAGGACGAAGATATAATATAGGAAGACCAAGGGTGGTAGTAGGTGTACCATCTGGAATTACGGAAGTAGAAGAAAGAGCTGTAGAAGAATCTGTTATTCAAGCAGGTGCAAAAGAAGTATATTTAATTGAAGAACCAATGGCTGCTGCAATAGGAGCATCACTAGATGTAGGAGAACCTAGTGGAAGTATTATTGTAGATATTGGAGGGGGAACCACAGAGGTTGCGGTTATATCATTAGGAGGAATTGTTGTAAGCCATTCTTTACGTATCGCTGGTGATGAATTAGATGAAGATATTGTCAATTACATTAAAAGAGAAATGAATTTAGCAATTGGAGATACAACAGCAGAACAAATTAAAATGCAAATCGGATGTGCAATGCCACTTATGACAGAAATGTCAATGGAGGTAAGAGGAAGAGACTTAACAGATGGTTTACCTAGAAATGTTACAGTAACCTCTACACAAATAGAAGAGGCTATGAAAGAATCTATTCAGAAAATTGTAGAAATTGTAAAAATTACATTAGAAAAAACACCACCAGAATTAGCATCTGACATAATGGAAAAAGGTATTGTTTTAGCAGGTGGTGGAGCGCTAATAAAAAATTTGGACAAGTTATTAAGTATTGAAACAGGAATGCCAGTATATATTGCTGAAGAACCATTAGATTGTGTTGTTAGAGGAACTGGTAAAACATTAGAAGATTTAGAAAGATTAAAAACAGTATTGATTAATGCTAGAAGAAAAAAATAAAATGTATGGGAGTAGGAAATGTATAAAAAGAAAAAGGCTGAAATAGCGGGTATTGTTATAACAATCGTCATTTTAATATTCATTGTGATATTTTCAAATTCAGATAGTGAAATATCATTCTTTGAAAATGCGGCAAGTAAGTTAGTAATGCCAGTACAAAATGGATTAACCTATTTAAAAAATAAAATAAGTGGTAATAGTACATTTTTTACAGATATTAATAATTTAAAAGAAGAAAATGAAGAGTTAGAACAAAAAAATAGTGAATTGGAACAATCTCTAAGAGAATTAGAAAATATAAAATCAGAAAATGAAACACTAAAAGAATATTTAGACTTAACAGAAAAGTATGGAGAATACAAAACAGTACCAGCATATATCATTAATAAAGATATGAGTAACTATTCAAAAACAATTGTGATTAATGTTGGAAGTGATGATGGGATAAAAGAAAATATGACTGTAATTGCTGACCAAGGATTAGTAGGACATGTTGTTTCTGTAACCAATAATACAGCAAAAATTAGAACGATTATTGATACATCAAGTTCTGTTAGCTGTTCATTAAGTACAACAGATGAAAGCATTGTATGTAAAGGAACACTAGAAGAGGAATCTGCATTGAAAGCAATGTATATACCAGATGATGATGGTATCATACAAGGAGATAGTGTAGAAACCTCAGGATTAGGAGGAATATATCCTAAAGGAATACATGTAGGAAATATTAAAAAAGTCGTAAACACAAAAAATGCTACAGATAGATATGCCATTGTAGAAACTGCTGTTGACTTTGAAAAACTAGATACGGTATTAGTCATAACCAATAATTAGAGAGGTGAAATCATTGAAAAAATTAACAATCAATATATTTCTTATCATAACAGCGTTTATTATATATTTTTTGCAAGCGAATTTTTTTAATTGGTTTACCATTTCAGGTGTTATGCCAAATCTATTTGTTATCTTTATTTTATTTATAGGATTGTTTTCTAATAGAATAACAGGCGTTGTATATGGTGTTGTAATAGGGGCCATATTGGATTTAGCAATCGGAGCACAAATTGGGATTAATGCAGTTGGACTTGGTATTATAGGATTTTTGGCAGCTACATTTGATAAAAATTTTTCTAAAGATAGTAGAGCAACCATTATGTTTATGGTATTAGGTGCTACACTTATATTTGAAACTTTTGTTTATATATTAAATTATATAGTGTTTTCTACAAATGTTGAGATAATGAATTTTATAAAAATCTTAGCAATTGAAATTATTTATAATTTAATTATCGTCATTATTGTATATCCACTTATGCAGAAATTTGGCTATAGTATTGAAAATGAATATAAAGGAAATAAAATTTTAACAAGATATTTCTAAAACATAGAAAAAAAGAAACAATATCTAATGGGCAAGGAAGGTGAGGCCTTGAAAGGATTAAATTTTAGAAAACAAAATAAAAAGTCGAAAAGTAATTTAAATTTAAGATTTAATGTTTTAACCGTTATAACATATTGTATTGGAATTGTATTAATCATACAATTATTCAATTTACAAATTGTGCATGGTGCAGAATACAGAGAAGAATCCAATACCAGACTTACGAGAGAAACAACATTAGAAGCAGCAAGAGGACAAATATTAGATAGAACAGGTACAGCATTGGTTAGTAGTTCAACCAAATTTGAGTTGGAATTATATAAAACCAAAATAGACGATAATGAATTAAATCATTCGATTCTTAATATTGTCAATTTATTAGAAAAATATCAAGTAGAATATGTAGATTCTTTTCCAATATCTATAAATCCTTTTGAATTTACCATTAGTGATGAGACATTGGCCAATTGGAAAGAAAGTAATAATTTAGATGAAAACATATCTGCGGAACAAGCTTTTTATAAATTTAAGGATAAATATGATATAGAAAATACAGATATATCTGAAATTAGGAAAATCATTGCTATTCGATATGAAATAACCACAACAGGATATAGTAGTACAAAAGCATTAACCATAGCAGAAGATATACCAAGAGAAGCTGTTGCTGAATTTTCAGAAAGTAGTGATAAATTTCCTGGAATTAATATTGTGACAGAACCAGTTAGAGAATATACATCTGGAACATTAGCATCACATATTTTAGGTTATGCTTCTAAAATAAGCTCTGAAGAATATGAGTCAAGAAAAGATACATATAGCCAAAATGATATTATTGGAAAAACAGGAATTGAATATGTGTTTGAAGAATATTTAAAAGGGAAAAATGGAACAAAGCAAATTGATATGGCAGTTGATGGAACAATAACCTCGGAATATACATCTAAAGAAGCTGAAGCTGGAAGCGATGTTGTTTTGACAATTGATTCTAACTTACAGAAAATAACAGAACAAGCACTAGAAGCCAATATTCAAAAAATAGCATCTGGAGGTTTTGGAAGGAGTTATGATGCAAAAGCTGGTAGTTGTGTAGTGATGAATGTAAAAACAGGTGAAGTATTAGCAATGGCAAGTTATCCAAATTATGACCCGGCAGATTTTGTAGGCGGAATTAGTACAGAAAATTGGAATCGATATAATACAGATTCTGCAAAACCATTGATGAATAAAGCTGTACAGAATTCTTATCCACCAGGATCTATCTTTAAGATGGTTACAGCAATTGCTGGATTAGAGTCAGGTGCCATTACCAGAACAGAAAAGATAAATGATACAGGTCTGTATATAAAATATGGAGAAAGATGGCCATGTTGGTATTATACAGATTATCATAGAGGACATGGATATTTAAATGTATCACAAGCAATTGAAAGATCATGTAACTATTTCTTTTATGAAACAGGAGATAGAATGGGAATTGAAACCCTTTCTAAATATGCAAGATACTTTGGATTAGGTGTAAAAACAGGAATTGAATTACCAAGTGAAACATCAGGTGCAATGGCAACACCAGAATATGCTGAAACAGTAGGAATTACCTGGACAAAAGGACAAACAATTAATGCATCTATTGGACAAGGGTTAGATAATTTTAGTCCATTACAAATGGCAAAATATATTAGTATGCTAGCAAATGGAGGACATAATGTAGATGTATCGATTGTAAAAAGTATTATAAAACCAGATGGAACAGAAGCTTCCACAGAAGAAATTAATAACTTTGTTAATCAAAAATTAGGACTTACAAATCAACAAACAGAAGACTTAGAAATACACCAAGAAAATTTAAATGCTATTTTAGAAGGAATGAGGTCTGTTACAAGTGATACCACAGGAACAGCATATGTAAGATTCCAAGATTTCGGCATTTCTGTTGGAGGAAAAACGGGGTCAGCAGAAGCTTTTGACGATGATGGGAACGAAGTTGTGCATGCATGGTTTGCTGGATTTGCACCATTTGAAGACCCAGAAATTGCAGTTGTTGTTATGGTAGAAAATGGTGGACATGGAAATTACACCGCAGAGGTCGTAAGGGATGTCATGGGAGAATATTTTGGGATGAATACACAAGATGTTCAAGAAGACATGAGTGCTATAAATTATAATCAATCTTTAAGATAAGGAAGGATGTAAAAATGAAAAATTGTGTTAGTATTAACTTGAGAAAAAATGAAATTTTGATAAAAATAAGTGATGATGCTGAGCAAAAAGAAATTATTGATAATTTGAAGAAAAAACTATTTGAACTAAAAAAAATGTATAAAAACGAGAAAACACCAATAAAAGTGACAGGGAAGATTTTAAAAAACAAAGAAATAGATGAAATACAAGAATTGATAAAAAACAATATCGATGTAGAAATTGATTTTGATATGCCAAAATCTCTTGGACTTTCAAGTATTAAGAGAACATTTAATAAAGAAATTGCGGTTTCTGAAACGAAATTTCATAGAGGTTCATTACGATCTGGGCAAAAGATGGAAGCAGAAGGAAGCTTAGTGATATTAGGTGATGTGAATTCAGGAGCAGAAGTGATGGCCTCTGATAATATCGTTGTATTAGGAGCATTAAGAGGTTTAGCGCATGCAGGTGCCAAAGGGAATAAACAAGCAATTATATCAGCAGGACTTTTAGATACTGTCCAAATTAGAATTGCGAATGTCATAAAAGAAATTGATAGGGATGAAGAACCATTACATAAGCAAGCATATGTTAGTATTATAGATAATCAAATTGTAATTGAGTAATTATAAACCAGAAATTGTTATGAATGGGCATATAATCAATTAGCTAATAAGGAGCAAGATTAGCAATATAAATAATATGTCGTCTTTTACATCTTCTTTATAAAGAAAATAAAGTATAGACAAGATAATCAAATCATCTAAGTATAGTTTTAATCCAGAAAATTCTAATATAGGCTCTTCTTTATTGGAGAAACCATCAGTATTGATTAGAATTGGACCAATAGAACTATATTTAGAAGATTTTTTTTCTTTGATGGATGATTCACGAATGTGTGAATCATCTCTGTTTTTGTATTCGTTTCTATCTCCGTTTTTATTTGTTTCCGTATGTTTAGTAGGTTGAGAAGCATTTAGTGCATTTACATTTTCTGTGTTGGGATTTGCTTTATAATATAGATTTCCTGGATAATTACGGGGATAGGGATAAAAAGGTAATCTAAAAAAAGGAAAGTTGTTAATCACTAGAATTCTCCTTATTATTTGCATTATTTTGGTTAAATAATTCCATTAAATTTGTCATAGTAAGTAATTTAGAATATTGATCTAATTTACTTTTTTTTTCATCTCTTAAATAAGGTTTTAAAGATTGAAGTAAGTTGGATCTGGCATCAGTGGAATTATTCATTTTTTCCATAATGCTTTTCATTTTCATAATGGTATTGATATCTATATTGCTAAAATCAAAGTTGTTCGCACTGTTTGCACCATTCACACTGTTTGTAGTATTTGAAGCGTTAGAATGATTAGAATTTATGGAAGCATCAATAGAAGCACTACCATTTACGGAAGTGTTCTCTTTTTGATTCGTGTTTGCATTCATCATATTGGATAAATTTTTTATAGCATCAGGCGGAATTTGAGAAAGCATATCATTTAAATTACCATTGTTTAGCATAGAATTTAATTTATCCATCGTATTTTTATCAATGTTAAAATTATCCAAAAAAATCACCTCATAAAATGTATATTCAAATTATAAAATTCTATGTAATATAATATGTTATATTTGAAAAAATGTAACAAGATTGTAACATTTTTTAATAAACATAAAATTAATATAAAATACTAAAATTACATAAAAAGTTAAAAAAAGTAAAAAAATGGATGGAAAAAGTTGAAAAATCAATGAAAACAAGGTATAATTAATAATAGGTAAAATTATAAAATTTAAAATGCTGTAAGTGTGATTAAAAATAAAATTTGGTTTCAAGGGAGGTACCAATATGAACAGTAAAATCTTAAAAATTAGTGTAGTGATAGTATTAATAATGACACTAACTATGACTAATTTTGTATTTTTGGGTTCAAGCATTATCAGTTATGCAGCAGATAATGTATCAACTAACCACAAAAATATAGAATTTGATGCCTATTTTAAAAATAGTGAAGGACAAAAGACAACTATATTAGAAAGAACTTCAGATATACAAGATATATCTTTGTATTTGTCTTTGAATGTTAACAAAGAAGGTTTCTTCATAGGCGAGGTAGAATTATCAAATGCTAACTTTAATATTGTTGGCTCTGAAAGTGAGTTTGTAAGTAAAATTTCAGACAATAAAATATATTTAAATCAATTAAATGCAGGAACATCGGCAGAAATAGAAATTAAAGTAAAACCAAAAGATGATGATGTAATAGATTTAAGTATGTTAAATTGTGAGAGTGAATTCATATTGACAGGTGTCTATAGAGATAGTACAGAAAAAGACATAAAGATAGAATCCACAAGAAAAGTTAACATGCAATTGGTAGAAACAAATACAAATGATAACGTGGAAAATACATTAAAAATCATAACAAATAAAGTATTAAAAATATCTGGTGAAGATAAAAGAGTTATTCAATTATCATTAAAAATGGGATTAAAAGATGATAATTACCCAATGAAAGAGATTTATGCAAAAATAAATGTTCCAACAATAGATGGAAAAACACCAGAGGTTAAGAAAGACATAAGTTTAAACACAATGACAGCATTTGACTATAAATATGAGCGTGGAAATGTTGAAATAACATTGAAAAATGATCCAACAGACAATAATCATATTTTATGGAGAAAACAAGGAGAAGAAAATGTTATCTTAACATATATTTATGATGCAGATATAAATTTAGAAGGCACGGAAATAATCTCTGAAGAAAGTGTAACCTTACAAGATAATAAGGAATTGACATCTGATGCAGGAAGAATAACATTAACAAATGCACAAATAGATTCTACAATAGAAGTAACAGCAACGAATTCTGAAGAAAGTATATATAAAGGAAAATTATATTCAGGTATTGACAAACAATATACAAGTAAAACTGTATTAGATATTAATTTAGCAAATATTGAAGAATATATATCTATAAAAGAAGAAAGTAGCAGATATATAACTTCAGATGGAGAGGCAGATAGTCATATATTCTATAATAAGACAACAATTTCTAAAGAAACCTTTGATAAAATCTTTGGACAAGATGGAACAATTGAGATATATAATGAAAATGGTACATTATTATCAAAAGTAACCAAGGATACACAAACAGATAAAAACGGAAATTATGTTATTGACTATACAGGAAAAGAACCAAAAGGAATAGAGATTAGAACATCAAAACCGATAGCAGAAGGAAGTTTAGAATTTGAATCAACAAAAACAATAAAGGCTTCAGATATGAATATTGTAAAAGCAGCAAGTAGCATAGCAACTAAAATTATATATGGTTATAACAATTACAATGAACAAAATACAAAAACAAAAGAAGCATTATATACAAAAGGTATAGAGGCTGAAACAGAAATGCAAATGGCATTAAAAGAAACAACAACAGAAGCCAAATTAGAAATAAGCAGAAATTCATTATCAACCATTGTTGCAAATGATATCGAGATGAAATTAATATTAAAAACAGATGATGAATCAAGAGATTTATATAAAAATCCAACATTTACGATTATATTACCTGAGCAAGTAGAAAGTATACAAGTAAATAGTATTAATTTATTATATGAAGAAGAATTAAAAATTGCAAATTATGCAGTAAATGGAAGAATGATTACCATTCAAATGCAAGGAGAGCAAACGGCATATAAAGCAGAGTCAGTTGAAGGTGCAAATATTATTATAGATGCAACTGTAAATGTAAGCAGAACATCAATTGCAAAAGCAGAAACAATTAATGTTACCTATACAAATGAAAAAGTAAATAGCTATGTAAATAATGAAGAATTTGGTAGAATTTCTAAACCAATAGAGGTTGTTGCTCCAAAAGATGTAACAGCAATTAACCGTATTCAAGATTTAGATGTAGAAACAGTCGGAGAAAATGAAATAAGTAGTGTAAGCATACAAAGAGGAACAGACAGTAAGCAAGTAGAAGTTGATCTTGAAGTTATCAATAATAATGAAGAAGATATTGAAAATGTAAGTATAATGGGAACATTTCCAACAAATACAGATAAAAATAATATGGATATAAGCGTTGTGGATGGAATTAACTTAGAAAATGCAAAAGTATATTATACAGAAAATGAAAATGCAACAGCAGATCTTCAATCTTCAGAAAATGGATGGACTGAAAATATAACAAATCCAACAACAGTAAAAAAATATTTGGTTATAATGGATAAAATTGATCCAAAAACAGCGGTTGATGCTTCTTATACAATAGAAATACCAGAAAATCTAGAATATAACCAAACAGCAACAGAAGGATATGAAGTAAATTATACAAAAGGACAAGCAAGAAGCACAAATATGATAAAGGCAACAACCATTGAAATGGAAACAGGGGTTGGACCAAAATTAGAAACAAACTTGACAGCGACACTATCTGAAGAAGAATTAACCAATAGTAGTACAGTTAAAAATGGAGAAGTTATAAAATATAGAGTACAAGTATCAAATATAGGTTCAGAAGATGTAACAAATGTAAAAGTAACAGGAATGATACCAGAAGGTACTATGTTAGTAGAACCAGTAACAAATTATGAATATACAGGTGCTTCATATTATAAAGCAATTAGAACAGATGCATATGAAACAACAATTGAAAGCTTAAAAGTTGGAGAAATAAAATATGTAGAATATGAAGTGATGGTTAGCTCAAATTTAGCAGCAGGAACTTCAATTGCAAATACTGTAGAAATAAACTATGCAGATGTTGTTCAAGAAACAAACGAGTTTAAAGTTTCATCAGAAGCAGGAACATTAAGAGCAATGGTAAAAAGAGTAACAGACAGAAAAATTGATTTATATGAAGCAGGAACGGTAGAATATTTTGCAATCGTAAAAAATATTTCATCTGAACCAATCAATAATGTTAAAGTAAAAACAAATAAATCAGAAAATCTAGAAGTATCAAGATTAACTTTGATATCAGGAATGAGTGAAAATGAAATTGGAGATGACGAAATATATCCAGTAACATCAGAGGAAACGACGGATATAATAGAAGAAACAAGTACAGAAATAAATGAAAATACACAATCAGAAATCATAGAATATAGTGATGAGATTAATATAGGAACATTAGAGCCAGGAGAGGCTAAAGTATTAAGTTATAACATGGTTATTAATGAAATGCCAGATAATACAATCGATACAATCAATTTCTCAGTAATTGCTTCAGATGGAGAAAAAGAACACAAATCAAATTATTGGGAAGACAGAGTCAATTGTTTTGGCATTGACATGACTATGGAATCTAATACGGAAACAAAATATGTAAAATCAGGAGATAATATTACATATACTATGAAGGTAAGAAATAACAGTACATCACAAACATCAGGTTTAGTAATAAGAGATGAAATTCCTTCTCAATTAACAATCAATCGCGTAACAAGAGATGGAGAGGAAATAGGAGTTGCCACAAACAATATAGAAATGCAAGCAGAAATACCAGCAAATGGAGAAACCACAATTGTTATTGATACAATCGTAAATTATTCAGATGCAAGGACAGAAGCAGAAACAATTACAAATAGAGCAACTGCTAGTATCTATGGTGAAGAGATTGCAACTACATCAGATTTAAATCACATAATAGAAGCAGATGTTGTTGATGATAATAATGGAGCTGAATCTGGAAATGGTGATAATAACAATAATAACAATAATGATAATGAACAAAATGGAAATATAGCAAATGGTGAACAAATGATAAGTGGTTTAGCATGGTATGATGAAAATGGAAATGGTAAAAAAGACGATGGAGAGCAAAATTTAAGTAATATAACTGTAGAATTACTAAATGTTCAAACAAATCAACTAGTAAAAGACACATCAGGAGATACTTTGAAGGCCACAACAAATGCAAATGGAATGTATGTTCTTGATAATATTTCTAATGGAGAATATATTGCGATATTTGAATATAACAAAGACCAATATGCTTTAACAAAATATAAAGCAGAAGGTATTAGTGAAGTTGACAACTCTGATGTAAGATTAACGGAGTTATTAATCGGAGACACTAAACAAGAAGTAGCATCAACAGATATCATTAGTATCGATGGTGAAAATATATCAGACATAAGTATTGGATTAATAGAGCTACAAAATTTTGATTTAAAATTAGATAAATTTGTTAACAGAATATTAATACAAAACACAGCAGGAACAACTACTAGAGAATATAATAATGCAACAACAGCTAAAGTTGAAATAGATGCAAAACAAATGAAAGGTTCAACGGTTATTATTGAATATAATATCGTTGTAACAAATGTAGGAGAAATACCAGGATATGCTAGAAATATAGTAGATTATATGCCAAGTGATTTAGAATTTAGTTCTGAATTAAATAAAGATTGGTATGAAAAAGATAATGTATTATATACAACAGCATTTGGAAATGATATTATAAATCCAGGTGAATCTAAAACAATAACATTAACACTAACCAAAACAATGGGTGAAGATAATCTTGTAACAAGAAATAATGCAGAAATATATGAAGATTATAATAACTTAGGATTAGAAGATGGAAACTCAACACCAGGCAATCATGTAAATGGTGAAAATGACATGGGATCAGCAGATGTTATTATCAGTATTAGAACTGGTGGCGTTGTATATATGTCAATTGGAATAACAATAGCAATCATTGTATTAGCAGGAATTATTGCAGCAATAATTGTAAAAAGAAAAAATTTGAGAGATGAAATGTAGAAAGGAGGGAAAAAGGATGCAAAAAATGAAAAAAATAGTCATTGCTATCATAATACTGTTAATAGCCATATTAACATATACCACGATATCCAAAGCATATAGTGTTGAAGAAAGTGTCAGCATAAAATATAGTGATTATATCAATGATCCAAATCTGTTTTGTGTTGAGCATAAACAATCATTACGTGGAACATTAACTTATAAAGTAATATCAGAAGTAGATATTAATGGAAATGTTTCAACAGATCACACAGGAAAAGAAATAAACAGTTGGTATAATGCAAAGCTTGCTTATATACTATCAGGAGACAATGGGGCAAATAAAGAAAGTGGACCTGTACAAAATGCCATTTGGAATTATATGTATACTTGGATGAAAAATGTAGGGCAATATCATGCAGGATTATATGATGGATTTGCTAGTACAAGTAAAGGAAATGATACAAATTTAGATTCAGAATCTTCAGATTATGCAAATGAATTAGCCAATTTAGAAGTAACAGATAATACCAATAAAGATGCAATAGCTGTACAAGCAAATGGTGAATATATAAAAATAGGACCATTTAACTGGAGTTTTTCAGGAAAATTAAATGAGATTGAAGTAAAAGATCAAAATGGAAATGCAGTTGGCGGACTAACTTTTAGTCAATATACAGGAACAACAGCGAGTACAATCGGTGTGGGAGACATAGAATCAGGAAAAGATTTTTATATATCTGTACCAATCAGTAGCGGTATTACCAGAATAACAGGAATTACGGCAAAAGGAAGTGCAACTGTCAAAGGTGTAAAAATATGGTTCCTAGAGTCACAAAGTGGATATAATTATCAGGATTTAATAGCAAGAGAACCACATGAAGCACCATATGACTACGAAACACCATTTGATTATGATATTCCTTTATTAGGAAATTTAAAAGTTATAAAAGTCAATAAAGATAATCATGAAATAAAATTATCAGGTGTTGGTTTCAAAATTAAAAACAAAGAAACAGGTAAATATGTACATCAAGCAACAGACGGAAAGATTACATATGTAGATGAAAATCAAGCAACAGAATTTGTAACAGACCAGAAAGGTGAGATTTTAATAAAAAATCTAGTGATAGGTACATATGTAGCATATGAAACTAAAAATCCAAATTATGGATATGAAATTGTATCAGAAGGATTAGAACATACTGTAGTAGTAGATAAAAC
This sequence comes from uncultured Clostridia bacterium, assembly GCA_944387545.1. Classification (GTDB taxonomy): domain Bacteria; phylum Bacillota; class Clostridia; order TANB77; family CAG-508; genus CAG-269. Next base: position 16,658 of record CALXFE010000013.1, read on the forward strand.
AGAAGATTTTGTGATTGAAAACAAACAAATCTATGTAAAACTTTCAGGATATGTATGGCTAGATAAGCAAAATGGAAAAGAATCATATAGAAATGATTTATATAACACGAGTACAGATACATACCAAGATACAGAGGATGAATTATTAGAAAATGTAAATGTAAGATTGATTGATAGAACAACAGGAGCGGTTGTAAAAAATGATAACGGACAAGATTTCTATGCAAAAACAAAAGAAATTCATATGGGTGATGGAATCCTAAGATATTATCAATTTGTAGATGTTAGAACAGAGAATCTTGAACAATATTATATACAATTTGAGTATGATGGATTAACATATACAAATGTAACGCCACATATAGAGGTAGAGGCGACTGGATCAAAAGCAGCAGAAAATGCAAATGATAGAGATGAATTCAATAAAGACTTTAGTACAATTCAAGGTGCTTCTGAAACAACAGGTGTGGCATTAGATGAAACAGGAAATGTAGCACATCAATTATCATATAATAAAAACAGAGAACAACATCAATCAACATTAATTAATGAAGGATTACCAGTTGGACAATATCCAATAACAGCTAATACAGATGAAACAAATTATATTATAAAAGATCATTTTGAATATGGAATGGAAGAAATACCATATATCAACTTAGGATTGTATGAAAGAGAACAGCCAGATTTAGCGTTAATCAAAGATATGCAAAATGTTAGAGTAGCAGTAAATGGATATCAACATATATATGAGTATGCTCAAAGATTTGTAAATCAAGGAGAATATAGTGGAAATGGATTTAATGTAGGTGTTAAATTTAGTAGCAAATATCTATCAAACTCATATACAAGAGCGATTTATAAAGCAGATTATGAATATGTAAATGAAAATGACAAGAGCAAAGAATTAAAAGTGTATATTACATATAGAATTGCAGTAAGAAATGAATCAACAAACTTAGTATCACAAGTAAATAGTTTAGTAGATTACTTTGATAGTAGATATACAATGGTTGCAGCAGGTACAGGATTAAATCAAGAAGGTATTATCACAGGCAATATCGAATATACACAAGAAGGATATAATGACAAATATGCAAAAGCAATCATTTATACCAATTCAAAAATAGAAGCCGGAAAACAAAATGAATTTTATGTACAATTTGAATTAGGTAGAGAAGCTGTAATCAATATACTAAATGACCGTGAAAACTTAGTAAATGTTGTAGAAATCAATTCATACTCAACATTTAATACAAATGGAAATGTATATGCAGGTGTAGATGTTGACTCAAATCCAGGTAATGCAATACCAGGAGATACCTCAACATATGAAGATGATACAGATGCCAGCCCATCATTAAAATTAGAAGTAGCAGATGCAAGAGAAATGGCAGGTAAAGTATTCTTAGACACTACAACAGGAGAATTAAAGACAGGAGAAATCAGACAAGGTAGTGGAGCATATGAAGAAGGAGAAACAGGAATACCTGGTGTAGCAATAACACTTACAGAAAATACAGGAAGTGGAAAAGTATATACAGCAACAACAGACGAAAATGGTAATTTCTACATTGCAGATTACATCCCTGGAGATTATACATTAACGTATACATGGGGAGATACAACATATACAGTACAAAACTATAAAGGAACGGTATATAATAAAGATAGATATGATGCAAATGTAGCTAATAAACAATGGTATAAAACAGATGTAGATACAAGATGGACAGACGCAACAGATGATTATCAAACAAGATTAGCCATAGATGAAGAACTAAAACAAATAACAAATGCAACACAAACAACGATTGATAAAATGGATGCTACAACGCCAACAATGGGAATCGGTGTAGAATATGAATCAACATACACAGCATCAGCTGGTGATAGATATACATACAAAATCTATAACCTAGACTTTGGTATTGTAGAAAGAGCAAGACAAGATGTATCATTAAATAAGAGAGTTAAAACAATGAAAGTTACTTTAGCAAATGGGCAAGTATTAGTAGACTTAGAAGTAACAGAAGACGGAAAACTAGAAGGACAAACATCAAATGTAACCTATTTACCACCATCAACAAGTTCAATACCAACAAATGGATTTATAAGACTTGAAATGGATAGTGAATTGATAGAAGGTTCAAGACTAGAAATTGGTTATGAAATTAGAGTAGACAATAATAGTGAATTAGACTACTTATCAGAAAATTATTACAAATATGGAATCATAGAAGGAGACGTTGTAACCATTACACCATCAGGAATTGTTGATTATCTAGATGATGATTGGGACTTTAATGCAGAAAATAATCCGGATTGGGAAGCAGTACAAAAAGATGATACTAGACTTGCGTTAGCAGAAGATGTAACAAATGCAGCTTCAATAGACGGTACAAAATTACTATATACAGAAGCTTTAACAAGATATAATTTAAAACCAACAGAAAATGCAACAATTATGCTAAATGTTTCTAAGTTATTAACTTCATCAGATGATATTGAATTAGGAAATGAAACAGAAATTGTTAAAGTTGACAAACCAGGTGGTTCTGATTTAACAACAACACCAGGTGATTATGTACCAGGAACAGGACCAAATGTAGAAGGTGACGATGATATGGCAGAAATTGTTATTGTAACACCAAATACTGGTGAAAACTTAAATTATATCATACCACTAGTGGTAACGATAACGGCATTTGTTATCATAGGAACAGGAATCATATTCATTAAGAAAAAAGTGCTAAATAAATAAAAAACATAAAAAAATATGGGATTGTATAAAAGCAATCTCATATTTTTTTGTGTAAGAAAAAGTAATGAAATAAATCGAAAGCCTACGCAAATAAGCAATTTGTAGAAAAATGAATTAAAAAGTTACAAATGTAATAAAAATGTAAAAGAAATAAAATATATGGCAATCATGACAAGCCAAAAAGTGCATCCCTAGAAAAATGCCCATTGCCATAAATTATATGGAAGAATTTTACCTTGAAAATGTAAAAAATAAAGTGTAATGTATACTATAGATAAATATTAAATTTTGGAGGAAGAATATGAAAGAGAAGATTTCTAAGAGACTAATTGTCATTATGATAATTGCAGCTTTGACTGTATTAAATATTTTTGCGCTTGCTATGCAAATTGTTAATGCAGAAGAGGCATCAATTAATGCAAGTCCTATTTTAGAAGGAACATTGGAAAAATATATCAATTATCATATATCAGATGATGATAAAGGAACATTGCTACAATACCATTTAAGAACAGGAATGCAATATAAAGAAGAATCTGATGTTTTTCCTGCCAAAGAAAATGCAATAACGATAAATATAGGGCAAATTGATGGGAAATATCCATATAAAGTAAAAACAATTGTCAATAGCACGGAAGCAACCAATGGGAATATGCAAACAGATGTGAATAGCAGTAATGAATATAATCCTGATACAGGTGTATTGACAATAAAAACCAATAATCAAGATGAAAATGGAAATGCGATTTCATCTAAGGTACCAAGTAATGATGATAGAGATGATTATGTCATTATTTGTTATTATGATACATATACAGAAAATCAGGAAGAAAGAGAAGTATCTTTAAAAGTATCATCAAAAATCACTTTATTTTCAGAAGACAATATGGAAATATCTGGAGAAGGTGAGTTGAAAAATAACGTAAGTGAAAATATTGGTGATTTAACATCTATTGGATATGATACAGAAGACATATATAATGGATATATAAAATCAAATATCATTAATGGAACAGAATATAATACACAATATACAGAAAAAGAAAAAATAGACATAAGTAACAAAGAAGCACATCAAAAAATCCAAATAGCAGAACAAAATACATTTGTGAGAATGGATGGAGAAGACATAAAAAAAGATTTAGGGAATAATCATAATTTGGTATATAAAAGTACAAAACTTGAAAAAGAAAATATAATAGAGCTTCTTGGAGAAGAGGGAATTGTTGAGATTTCAGATGCAAATGGAAACATACTTGCTACAATTGATAAAAATACAGAATTTGCAGAAGATGGTACAATTACAATTACTTATGAAAATGAGATAGAAAGTTTAAATATAAAAACAAGTAATATTGTTAGTGAAGGAACATTATATATCGAAAATACAAAAGAAATCAAAAACACAATGAAAGATATAGATGATGTAAAAATAAAAACAACAACCAATATAATAGGTATAAATGAAGAAATTCTAGAACAAACAGAAGAAAATGTAGAAGAAAACACAAAAGAAAATACAGAAGAAAATCAAACAGTAGAAAGAGAAGTTTATAGAAAAGTAAGTGACAATATAGTAGAAATAAAAGAGGCACAAGATAATGTAAGTATAAATATAAGTTCTACGGAATGGACAAATAAACAACAAAATGAAATTACATTTGATATTAATTTAGATGCAACAAATTCACAATATAATTTGTTTAAAAACCCACAATTAAAAATAGAACTACCAAGTCAAGTAGAAAAAGTTATATTAGGAGATAGTTCAATTTTATATGGAAATGGTTTAGAATTAGAAAAACCATATGTGGAAACAGATAAAGATGGAAGTTTAAATATTGTAGCAAATTTGACAGGAGAACAAACACAATATGCAGAAAATGATTTAAAACTTATTACGAATATAAAAATATCTGCAACGATTATATTAAAGAAAGATATTGAAAATACGACAGAAAAGCTTAATTTGAGTTATACAAATGATTATACTATAGATGAAAAAAATGAACAAAAAAGCATTGAAAAAACATTAAACATAAAAAGTTATAATAAAAACGAACAAACAACTTTGCAAGAACTGATACAAAATGTTAATTTATCCGCACAAGATTTATCACAAGATCCTGTAGATAGTCTAAAAATGGAAGTAACACCTGAAAAAGGAGATGTTACACTAAATGATGGAGATACGGTTTATGAAGGGGAATATATAAAATATAATATTAGAATTACGAACATTTCTAATACAGCAGTAGATGGTGTGAAAATAATTGGTAATATACCAGATGGAACAACATATGGAGAACTATATGCTGAACATGATAGATATACAGGAGAATATTATTATAATTTTGATAGTTCTGTTAAAGAAAAACAAATTAATGTAGGAACAATAAATCCTGGACAAACATATGAAACATTCTATGAAGTTCAAGCAAATGATTTGAATGATGGCGAAGAACAAAAACAAATAGTAAGTAGTATATCTACTTATATAAATGATACAAAAGGCAATACTTATGAAATTACCAATACAATAAAAAATGCTGAAGTAAAAGTTTTCTTAAAGTCTTACATGGATAGTGTGGAAGATAGATGGGATTATGAGATTGATGTCGAAAGTGATAAAAACGAAGATATAACTATTGAATTAAAGATGCCAGAAGAATATGAATTTGATAGTGTATGGAAAAGCGATAGTAAGATTGAACATGAATATGATGAAACAAAACACACATTAACGATTGTGGTTAAGCCAGGAGTTTATATTGCAGGTGGATTTCTTAATAATTCAAGTATAGATAAGACATCAGGTGAAAATACAGTGGAATTGGTTGCAACAGCAAAAGCAATATACAACAATATTGAGTATAGAACGAATGAAAACAGAATAGAATTCAAATATTATGATACAAATGTACAATTAACATCAAATAATGAAGGTAAAGAAGTTAGATATGGGGAAGAAATAGAATACCAGATTGCAGTTAGTGTCGAAGGACGAAAAAATATTGAAGAATCCGAAACGCCACTAGTTAATGTAAATCTTTTAGATTATTTACCAAGTGATGTAGAACCAGTAAGTGTTACTTATGATAATTGGGAAGAAGTTATAAATGAAGATGATGCTGTTATTAATGATGACGGAAGTATAGAAAGTTATATCCCAACGGGAGAATATACGAAAACACAAATAACAGAAAACCTTGGTAGTGGAACAACAGATAATAATGGGAACAAAGTGGCAAATGTTGATTTACTTCTTAACATCCCATATGAGGAGACAGCATATATTACTATAAAAACAACAGCTGGATTAGTATATGAAAGAACAATTGTTGAAAATAGTGTAACGATATCAAGTACTGAAACAGATACTAAGACCTCTAATAAAGTGACACATATTATTCTTCCATTTAATTATGACCAAACAACAGATCCAGAAAATCCAAATCCAGATCCAGATGATCCAGATAATCCAAATCCAGATCCAGATAACCCAGACAACCCAGATAATCCAGACGATAACAAATATGACATACAAGGTGTTGCTTGGTTGGATGAAAATGAAGATGGAGTAAGACAATCTAGTGAACAATTATTAAGTGGAATTACAGTGATACTAGTAGATATGCAGAATTCAAGTGTAGTTAAAGAAAAAACACAAACGAATACGAATGGTACTTATGGATTCTATGATTTAGATGAAAGTCAATATGTTGTTATATTCCAGTATGATACAAATACATATTATGCTACAGAATATCAAAATAGTGGTATATCTGAAACATTAAATTCAGATGCCATTGAACAAACGATAACTTTGAATGGAGAACAAATAAAAGCAGGTGTTACAGATATAATAAGATTAGATAACACTGTAAGAAATATTGATATAGGATTAATAGAAAACAAAACTTTTGATTTAAAATTAGATAAGTTTATTTCAGGAGTTACTGTAGAAACGAATAAGAAAACAGTAACATATAGCTATAATAATCAAGAATTTGTTAAAGTGGATATAAATGCAAAAGAATTAAATGGAGCGAAAGTTACTGTTGAATACAAAATTGTAGTAACAAACGAAGGTGAATTACCGGCTAAAATAGGAAGTGTTAAAGATTACTTGCCTGATAGTTTTGTACTTAATGATAATATGAGACAAATATGGATACAACAAAATGATGGAACAGTCGTTAATAATAGTATGGCAAATGATAATTTAAACAAAGGAGAAAGTGTTACATTAACATTAACAGCAACAAAAACAATGACAGAAGATTCCACAGGTGTGTTTATTAATAAAGCAGAAATTGCAGAAGCAAGTAATACAAAACAAGTTGCAGATATAGATTCCACACCAGGAAATAATGTTGAGACAGAAGATGACTTTTCAAAAGCAGAAATTATTATTTCTGTAGGTACAGGAGGAGTTATTATATACATATCAATATTCTTTGGTGTAGCAATAATCATAGGTTTAGGTGTATATTTGATAAAAAAATATGGTATTTCTAAAAAAGTCAAAACCACATTTATGGTACTAATAGCATTAGGAATTACACTTTTTGTAAATGTTGGTCAAGTATCTGCAGAAGAAGCACCAGACGGACTAGATAAGGCAAGTTTTACTTGGTGTATTAGTGGAGGTAGAGGAGACAATGGAAATTATTGGTGTGGCTGTGAGCCTGCATATAATAACAGCCATGGTAGCATTCACTTTACCGGTGGTATTGATAATAAAGGAGGAAAATGTATCAATTCAGACTTAGATGCAGCAGGTTTTTCGGGTGGAGATACATCACCAAGCAGTGTAGAATATACTTTTAAAGGTTATGCATCTACAACTACTGGAGAAGAGAAAAAATATTACGTTTGGAATACTACTTCATGGCAATCTGTAGATAGCTTACCAACTTATGTAATACAAGTCGCAAATGGATATTCTAATGTTGGAGTTAAAAAGATTGACGATAATCTTATATTAGGACCATTAAAAATGGATACGGATATTTATAATGGAGGTTATACTTTTGAAGTAAGAGGTACAAACGGAAATCTAATATCAGGAGTTACAACATGTAATGCATCAGGAGGAACAATAACTGTTATAGGTTCAACAGAATTTTATATAAAAGTTCCAGAAAATAATGTTTCAAAGGGAATCGCTTCAATCAAAGCAATTGCAACAGGATTCAATAATACAGGAAATGTTATAAGGACAGACATAAAAAGCTATAAAAGTTCATATTTAGAATATACACCTTCTGGAGATAGACAAGATGTTCGAACACTAAATAAAGTAACGTATGATTGGGACACAAGTTATACATTCAGTGGAGCATCTGTAACATGGACAGATATAAATGGAGTATTAGAACTTGAAAAACAAGATGCTGATGATTCAAATGTAAAATTACCAGGTGTTCAAATAAGAATTCAAAATTCAGCAGTAGGTTATGATAGAACATTTACAACAGATGAAGATGGAAAAATATATGTAGATAACTTACGTGCTGGTACATATACAATAACAGAAGTTTCAAATGGTCATTATGGATATTCAAAAGTAGAAAGAGGAGAAGTAACAATATATTCAGGAACAATTGCATCATTTAATTTGTTAAATGAAAAACAAACAGGAAACCTAAAAATATACAAAAAAGATGCAAATAATAATAATATTGTATTACCAGGCGTATCATTTAAGATAAGAAATTCCAAAGGAGAATATATAATTGCTGTAGGCGGAGGAAATAATACATTATCAAGAGTAACAGGAACGGTGCATTTGAGCAATCTTCAAACGACTACGAATATAAATAATGCAACTGAGTTTATAACAGATAATAGTGGCAGTATACAGATTTATAACTTATTAATGGATACATATTATGTATCAGAAGTATCAATTGGAAATAATTTTGGATATGAAATAGATAATAATTTCATTTCTTGGGAGGCTTCTGGTGCAATTGGAACAGGAAATACAGCAACGATTACAATTGATAGACAAAGTTCTACAAATACAGGAAACAATTCATCAGGTGGAGATAACATTTTTGATGTTTTAAAGGTAAAGAACAAGAAAAAATACATAAAATTATCAGGTTATGCTTGGGAAGACAAAGTTAAAGATAAAAATAGTACGAAAGATTATTTATGGAATAGTGGAACAGAAGATAAGAGATTACAATATGTAACCGTTAGATTAAAGAAAGCAGATGGAACATTATTAGTATCAACTACAACCAATGCAAATGGTGCATATATATTTGGAAATTATGATACAAATCCAAGTGCAACAAAAATAAAAATTGATGACTTGACTGGCGCATATATGGAATTTGAATATAATGGTATGAGTTATCAATCTATACGAATAAATGAGAATGCAGCAAATGGAAATAAAGCAACAGATACAGCATTAAGAAATACCTTTAATAATAATTATGCGACAATAAGCAAAGATATGGCATCTAATTCTAGCGGTAATAAAACATATGATATTCGATATAAGTATGATGTGGGCAGTCATGAAAGTACTGTTATATATGGAAACTCAGTAAGATATGGATATCAAGGACAAACTTATCCTATATCAGGTGTAGACAATCAATACATTCTTCAGGCAATAACAACTAAAAAAGCTAAAAATATCTTATATACATCATATACAGCAGATAGCTTAAGAGCTAGTGGTACAAATGAAATAACAAACATAAACTTAGGGGTAGAAGAAAGAGAAATGCCAGACTTAGCACTTACACAAGATGTAGAAAAAGTAGAAGTTAGTCTAAATAATTATACACACACATATAAATATGCACAAAGATTCGAAGATCCTCAAAATTATGCAGGTGGAGATGGATTTGAAAATGAATTTAATGTAGTAGCAAAATTCCAAAATAAATATTTGACGAATTCATATACAAGAGAAATATATTCATCAGATATTGTATATAACAAACAGCCAGGAAATGAAGGAAAATTAAAAGTATTTGTAACATACAAAATTAAACTAAGAAATGAATCAACAAACTTGTATAGCAATATAAAGACATTATCAAATTATTATGATGATCGATATGAGAATGTTGTTGTAAGAGATCAAAACGGAAAGGTAATACCGTCTTCTACAGATAATGCATATCATGTTGGTGGATTGAAAAAATTGAATATACAAGCAAGTCAACAAATAGAACATGGAAAGACAACTGAGATAACAATAACCTATCAACTAAATAATAATGCGATAAATTCAGTATTAAATGGAGACGCAACACTACATTCAACAACAGAAATATCATCATATTCTACATATAGTGACAATGGGTATAAGGTAGCTTATGCAGGAATTGATGTTGATTCAGCACCTGATACAATTACACCAACCACATTGGAAACCATTACAAACACAATAGAAGACGATACAGATAGAGCACCATCATTAATTCTAAAAGTAAAAGAGGGAAGATATATTAAAGGTACTGTATGGGAAGATAGTGCAATACAAAATCTATTAAATCAATCAGGATACTATAAAGAAAGAAAAGGTGATGGAATCTATGAAGCAACTGAAAATATTGTAAACAATGTAAAAGTAGAGCTAATGACAGTTGATGAATCAGGAAATGTAGAATTAGCAAAACTATATCAGAAAGATAATAAGGTTGTGGATGCAAGCACATATACTAGTGGAAAAGGAGAATATACTTTTGCTGGTGTCATACCATCAAATTACCTTATAAGATATACATATGGTAATAATAGTGTTATATATGATGCGAATGGCAATAAAATCAAAAATGTAGACGCCAATTTCTATAAATCTACCATTTATAGGGGCGGAAATAAAACAGCCGCAAATGCTATGACAGATTATTGGTACAGAGGGGAAACAAGTGGCACAGATGCACAAAGATTATCTGATGCGAAAGATAATGATCAATTTGTAGAAGATAGAATTGTAGATGAACAGATTGACTATGGATATATTGTAGAAAGTAGAGAATTTACAGAAATTAATGCAGATACCAGAAAGTTTGATATAAAATTAGATTATGACGTTAACATAGATAATATTAGTGAATATGGGGCAAACTTAAAATTCATATTTGATAATATTGACTTTGGTATCATAGAAAGACCAAAACAATCATTGCAAATAGACAAAAAGATTGTAAATGTAAAAATCATATTATCAAATGGAAACACATTTATAGATGGGGATCCAAGAAGTCAAAATCTATCAGGTCTTAAGTTATTAGATGATGATGTATACATTGAAATGGATAATGAAATCATACAAGGTGCAACGTTAAAAATAACCTATGAAATCACAGTAGACAATACAAAATGTGAGGTAGACTTTAATGATAGGGATTACTACATATATGGTACGATTTCAGATGCAGATAGAAGGACAAAATATGCAATTGCTAGTGTTGTAGATATGTATGATTACTTACCAGAAGAGATGGTAATAGAATCAAGTGAAGGAGATAACTGGGAAAAAATAACGATAAAACCAGATATGAATGGAACAATACTTTCAGAAGATGTATACAAATCTGTAAAAGATCTTCAAAATATTATCCATCTAAAGAATCCTATATTTAAAAATATGACACCAGGTCAAGTAGCTAGCACGAGTATGGTTGTTACAAAACAATTATCTGTTTCAGCAGATGACTTGACTTATGAGAATGACGTAGAAGTTATTAGACTTAAAGGAAGAAAAAATATAGATTCTGTTCCAGGAAACTATGATCCGACAACAAATGGAGAAAAAGAACCAGATGATGATCATGTAGAACTAACCATAACAGGACCTACTGGTGAAAATCGACAATATATCATTTATGGAATTATCGGAATAACCGTACTAGTTGTTATAGGCATAGGAATTGTCATTATAAAAAGAAAAGTCTTAAAAAAATAACATAAAAATAAAAAAAATCATTTCTAAATAGGAATGATTTTTTTTATTGTATTGCTTTTTTTGACATTCTGTAATAAAATAAAAAGCATAAAAAAACAAAAAAAAGAAATATAAAAGAATATAAAACCAAAAAATAGTAAAACATGTAAAAAAAATATTTGCAATGGCTTACTAAAAAAGACAAAAACCACAAAAGACAAGTAGTAAAATATAGCTTATATATTGGGTAAAGGTGGTATGGAAATATGTTTCAAAATATAAATGAATATATTGTGCAAGATAGAAAAAAAGAAACAATAAACAAGTGGTCAGAAATTATAAAACGAAATAATGTGATTATGTATATCCTTTCTTTTATGTTATCACTCGTTGGAATAGGAGGAAATTTTTCATTATTTAGTATCAGTATATTGGGAGCATGTTTTTCATCTTCAGTTCCACTTTTAGGTGTTATTATTGTAACATTAATTGGAAATAGTATAAGATTTGGTGTTGGGGGAGGTGTTGAATATTTCCTAACAAGCTTACTATTTTTTATAAGTATTTTTATAATAAAACCTAAATATAATGAAGATGAAAGAAATGAAAAAATAAAAGTAGGTAAAAATATTTTTATTTCTGTTTGTATTATTCAAATAGTGAAAGCACTATTTGCTACACTTACATTTTATGATATCTTACTAAGTATTACTTATGCAGTGATTGCTGTTGCATTTTATAAAATATTTACTAATTCTGTATCTGTTATCGAGAATTTTGGAGAAAAACAAGCATTTTCAATAGAAGAAGTGATAGGGACAAGTCTTCTATTAGCGATAGCCGTAAGTGCTTTTTCAGATGTATCTATATTAGGGTTTTCAATAAGAAATATATTGAGTATATTAATTGTTCTAGTATTAGGATGGAAAAATGGTGTGTTAGTGGGGGCAACTTCTGGTGTAACCATAGGGGTAACATTGGGGATTATCACAGGAGGAGAACCAATTATGATAGCAGCATATGCTATTTCTGGAATGATAGCAGGCATATTAAACCGATTTGGGAAAATAGGTGTCATTGTAGGATTTTGTATAGGAAATGTGATTTTAGCATATGCATCTAATGGATATACAGTAGAATTAATCTATTTTAAAGAAATATTATTAGCTTCTATCATGTTATTGGCTATACCAAAAAATGTAAATATTGATATAGAAGAATTTATGGGCGGTTCAAAATTCTTACCAATATCAAGAGAAAGAGGACTAACAAAGGAAAAAGAAACGGTAGAAAAATTAAATAATGTATCTGAGACAATCAAAAAAATGGCAGATTCTTATGCAAAAGAATCAAAGAAAATATATACAGCTGAAGAAAAAGAAGAAAACAAACAAATATTTATCAATGAATTATTAAATAATTTAGAACCATATACAGATAATTTATTATATGAAGACATTGCCAATGTAGATGGAAAAATCGTAGAAGAAATATTTGATTTGTTATTAGAAAAACAGGAAATAGAAAGAGCAGATTTGTTAAAGATTTTTGCAGACTGCAATAGTTACATAGTAGGCTTTGATGATAAAGAAGTAAGTTCTTATTTGGAAGAAAATATATTACAAATATTAAGAATGATTAACATATCCTATAAAGTTAGTAAAAATAATTTTGTCTGGAAAAGAAAATTGCAAGAAAGCAAGAAAAATATGGAAACACAATTAAATGGTGTTTCAAAAGTGATATCTGGAATTGCTAAAGATTTAGAAAAAGATTCTATAGAAGAAAACAAATATACAAGACAAGAAATTGAAGTGATTGAATTATTAAAACAAAAAGAAATAGAAGTTAATGAAGTAACCATTGCGAAAAAAGATAGATATATGATTAATCTATATATCAAAAAACCAGCAGATAATACGGTTATTGAAAAAATACTTTCAAAAGTATTAAAAGAAAATATCATATTGAACGAAGAAAACTCTACAGATACAGATCTGATTTATATATCGGATGACAAATATGTTATTGGATTTGCAACAGCAGATTCAAGTAAAAATCAAAGTGAAATTTCAGGTGATAACTTTATCAATACAAGATTAAAAGATGGAAAATATGTAATTGCTTTAAGTGATGGTATCGGAACAGGAAGAAAAGCAAATGAAAGTAGTATGCAAGCATTAGCTATGTTACAAAATTTATTATCTTCTGGATTTGATAAAAACAGTTCTATTGAACTAATTACATCAAGTTTAATTAGTAAAAATGAAGAAATATTTGCGACATTGGATATCGCAATCATTGATTTATATAAAGGGACAATTGAAATGATAAAAAGTGGCGCATGCCCAACTTATATAAAGAAAAATAAAAGAGTGCAGATTATCAAATCAAATTCACTTCCAGCAGGAATGATTAATCAAGATAATATACAAGTATTTGATACAGATATACAAAATGAACAAATCATGCTAATGTGTACAGATGGTATTTTAGATTCTAATATAGAATACAAAAACAAAGAATTATGGATAAAATATTTATTAGAAGATATAGAAACGAAAAATACAAAAAAAATAGCAGATATCGTATTAAACGAAGCAATAGATAACAATTTTGGAAAAACAAAAGATGATATGAGTGTCATTGTATGTAAATTTATGCAAAAAGACATGTAAAGTAGGAGGAAAAAATTTGATGAGTAGAGGAAGAAGATATGAAGAACCAAAGTTAAATATAAAAAAAGTATTTGCAGTCATACTAGCGATTGTTGTTATCGTTATGTCTGTATTTATCATACAAGGAATTTTTTCGAAAGAAGAGAAGACTGGCGGTATTACGAGTAAAACGTATTTTGCAGTATATAAAGATAACAAATGGGGGGTTATTGATGAAAATGGAGATACCATAATCGATCCTTCATATGAAGAAATGATTATTATCCCTAATAATAAAACAGATGTATTTCTTTGTACATATGATGTCAATTATGATACAGGAGAATATTCTACAAAAGCACTAAATAGTAAAAATCAAGAAATTTTTACAGAATACAACAAAGTTGAAGCAATAGCCAATAATGATGAAAATCAGAATTTATGGTATGAAGAGAATGTATTAAAAGTACAAAAAGATGGAAAATGGGGATTGATAGATGATTCTGGAAAAGAGGTTTTAAAAACAGAATATGACAGTATAGAGGCGATAAAAGGAATAAAAAATGCGCTATTGATTCAAAAAGACGGAAAATATGGTGTGGCAGATGATGCTGGAAAAATTATCTTAGAACCGAACTATACAGAAATTACAAATTTAGGAGAAGATAATAAAGCAGGCTATATTGTAAAAGATGATAGTGGGTTATATGGAATCATAGGTTATTCAAAAAATGTAGTGTTAGAAAATAAATACCAAGAAATTGAAAAGGTATATGGAAATGATGTATATGTTGTATCACAAGATGGAAAACAAAAGGTTGTAAATGCAAATGGAGAAGATGTTCTAACAGAAGGATTTGAAGAAATATCTGCTATCTTAAAAACAAAAGACCAGGGTGTTATTTATGTTTCAAATGGGAAATATGGTGTGATGACACTTTCAGGAGAGGTAAAAATAGAAGCACAATATGATAATTTAGTAGAAGCAAAAGCAGGGATATTTATTGCAACAAAAGGAGATAAACGAGGCATTATTGATTTCAATAATAATGAAAAGGTTCCATTCAATTACAATACAATAAGCTATAATGAAAAAGGCGATATATATATTGCAGAAGACGAGAATATTAATAGTTACATTATGAATACTGACTTTGAAATAAAGCAAACGGGAATATTAATAGAAATCAATACAGATGCAGGATATTTTGAATTAAGACAAAATGATGAATATGCATATTATAATTTCAAATTTGAAAAAAAAGACAAAAAAGAAATTTTGAATAATCATACATTGTATTTAGACAAAAAAGATAATCAATACGGGTATGTAGACAAAGAAGGAAATGTTGTGGTAGAATACATATATGATGATGCCACAGAGCAAAATGAATATGGATATGCAGCTGTTAAAAAAGATGGAAAATGGGGGGCAATTAATAGTAAAGGAGAAGTGGTACAAGAGCCTAAATATAATTTAGATGACTATCTAATGATTGATTTTATAGGAAAATGGCATCTAGGAAAAGATATCAATATGAATTATTATAACCAAGAATAAATAAATAAAAAAAGGTGATAAAAATGGAACTAAAGATAAACTATCAATATACATATTTTATACATCCTTTTGTTGTAAAACAAAGGAAATACCAAAAATACATACTAAGTTTATTAAAAGATGAGAATTGTAAATTAAAAAGATTTGAAAAAGAAAAGGACTTGAGATTATATAAATATTTTACGCCAAAAATGAGAGAGTTTTTGTTTTCAAGTTTTAGCTTTACAAATGCAAAATATGCCAGATTTAAAGAAATGCCAATTGAAACACAATCAGCAGTACTTTCCAAGTATCCTTGCACGATATTTGAATATAGAATAAAAAAAGATATACAAGGCAAAGCGGGAGATGGAAAAGGAATCTTTTTTACAATTAGGAAAATAGAAATCATTTGTTTTCATACAGGAATATGTTTTTTATGTATGAAAACAAATATTGAAGATGAACCAACTTTTTCAGATGTCTTAAATTTTAATTACAAATTCAGAGATATCAAGCAAGATAATAGAACATTAAATAATTATGATAAAATAAACATTCAAACAGATAGTTTTGCAAGTATTGATAAATTAACAGACTTTATAAAAAAATTAACCGGTTCTAACATAGAGGCCATAAAACTAGATATTAATACAGAACGATTTTTAACCTATTCATACTTATGTGTGGATCAGGCAGCATGGAATTTAGAAAATACTTTTGACAAAATAGAAAATAGTTTTATAAAATTTGCAAGAATTTTACCAGCAGATAATTCAGCCAGTTTAAAAGAAGACGATATTTTATCATTATCAAAATGGAAATATACGAAGATGGGAATTACAAAACAAGGTGTGACATTATTTTCATCATCAACAGACATCAATAATTACACAATTTTACCAAATGAATTTGAACAGCAATATTTATATACATACATATTTGAGTTATATAAGAAAATATATTTAAAGAAAATAGGTCTCGCATTTAAAAACACAGCCAGAATAAAGAGCGTAAGAAAGGAATTTATCAATTTCACCAAAAATATATGGATTCAAGAAGTGACAGATGATGAAGCAGGAACCATGTTTGATTATAAAATAAAAGAAATGCTGGAATTGAATCAATTGTATAATGAAATTAAAAATGAATATGACGTCTTATACAAAGAATTAAATATTGAAAAAAATAAAAAGTTAACAATTGTCATATCTGTAATATTAGTAGCATCATTAGTATTTAATATACTTAATTTTGTATTGTTATCGAAAAATTAGAATGAGTGCCAAAGGAGATGTGCCTTTTGGCACACTTTTATCATATAAAGGTTTAGCATTAAGACGTGTTCTTTTGAGTGAAGAACGATAAAAAGAAAAAGTTAAAATCAAAAATAAGAAAAGGAAGAGGACTATGAAGATTAGCTGTGGAACAGATATTATAGAAATTAAGCGAATAAAAGAAAGCATTGAAGACTTAGGAGAAAAATTCTTAGAACGTGTATATACAAATAAGGAAATCGCCTATTGCGAAAGTAAAAAAAGCCAAAAATATCAACATTATGCAGCTAGATTTGCAGCAAAAGAAGCGGTATTCAAAGCAATATCAAACAAATTGAATAATAAATATGATATTGGATGGAAAAACATAGAAGTCATCAATAATGAAAATGGAAGACCACATGTCAATTTGTTAAATATAGAAATATTAGAAATAGAAGAGATGGATATCAGTATTTCACATTGCAAAGAATATGCAACAGCAAATGTAGTAGTCATTTGGACACCCAAATGACTAAGGAGGTATATAAAAGATGGAATTTTTTGATAGTCATTGTCATTTAGATGATGAGAGGTTTGATGAAGATAGAGAAAATTTAATTGAGGAAATAAAAAAGGCAGATATTACAAAGTTTGTCTCTGCAGGATATAGTTTAAAAGGGTCTCAAAAAGGAGTGGAATTATCTAAAAAATATGATTCTATTTATACAACTTGTGGCATTTCTCCTAACGATATTCCACAAACTGAAGAAGAATTGTGGAAAAATATAGAAGAAATTAGAGGTTTAGTAAAAGAAAATTTGCAAGATAAAAAAATTGTTGCGATAGGGGAAATAGGATTAGATTATCATTGGGAAAAGGATTTGCAAAGGAGAGACTTACAAAGACAAGCCTTTATGAAACAAATAGAGATGGCAAATGTATTTGATTTACCAATTGTGATTCATACAAGAGAAGCTGTTATGGATACCATTGAAATATTAAAGAAAAATCCTGTTAATAAAAAAGGTATTTTCCATTGTTGTCCATTAAATAGAGAATTAGTAAAGGAAGCATTGAAACTTGGATTTTATATTTCTTTTGCGGGTCCTGTAACATTTAAAAATTCAAAAAATGCAAAGGAAATCATTGAGCTGGTGCCAAATGATAAAATGCTAATAGAAACAGATAGCCCATATTTAGCACCAGAGCCAGTAAGAGGAACGAGAAATGATCCAAGAAATGTAAAATATATAGCACAAAAAATTGCAGATGTAAAAGAAATGACATTAGAGGAAATTGCACAGATAACCTATCAGAATACGGAGAAGGTTTTTAATATTGATTCATGATTTTATTCAATATATATTTGTAAAAAGCAATAATAGATAAGTAAAATCTATTATTGCTTTTGTTATATATTCCTATTAATAATTATAAATCCATATTAAAGTTAATATTTTAAATTTCTTAAAGCTTCAATTCTATCAGCTGTACTTGGGTGTGTAGACCATATATTTGTCGTTTTTTTCTTAGCATTTTTCGCATTTTTCTTAAATGGATTAATAATATACATATTGGCAGTAGCATTGTTTGCCGTCTCTAATTGATTAGGGTCATTTTCTAATTTTTCCAAAGCAGAAATTAAACCATCTGGATTTCGAGTAAGTTCAACAGCTGTACTATCAGCCAAGAATTCTCTTTTTCTAGACAAAGCAAGTTGCATTAGAGAGCCAAATATGGGTGCTAAAATAAGGAAAACCAAGCCAATTAACATTAAAATACCATTTGCTTTACTATCACTGTCTCTATCTTTCATTCCACCCCAAAATAAGGCACGGGAAAATAAATCTGATAACATGACAATAAATCCAACCATAACAGAAACGACACAACTTAATCGAATATCGTAATTTTTAATATGGCTCATCTCATGTGCGATAACGCCTTCTAGTTCATAATAATCTAATTTTTCTAAAAGTCCAGTTGTTACACAAATAACAGCATTTTGAGGGTTTCTACCTGTAGCAAAGGCATTTGGTTGGGCATCATCTACAACATAAAGTCTAGGTTTATTAGGAAGTCCTGATGTTACCATTAATGCATCCAAAATATTGACTAATTTTTGATCTTCTTCTTTTGTGGCAGGTCGTGCTTTGTTAAGGGATAATACAATTTTATCACTATAATAATAGGAAGCCCATGCAGAACCTATAGAAAAAATCAGAGCGATAACAATAGACATAGTTCCTAATCTTAATGCATGACAAATATAGTAAACAATTAATGTAATGACTAAAATAAATATGCCCACAATGAAGCCTGATTCAAGTTTGTTTCTTTTGCTAGTTTCAAACATAATATTTTCATTCCTCTCATTAATTTTACGATGATTTCATGATATATAAAGAAGGGACAAGACAAAACTTATCCCTTTCTATGATAATTATTTTCCAAAATCTACTTTTACATTTTTTCTTGCTTCATCACTTTCAGCTTCAAATAAATCACGTGCTTTAAAGTTAAATATTCCAGCAATTATGTTAGATGGAAAAATTTCTAATTTTGTATTGTACATAGTTACAGTATCATTATAGAATTGTCTTGAAAAAGAAATCTTATTTTCTGTGTTTCTAAGTTCTTCTGACAATTCTGAGAAATTTTGGTTTGCCTTTAAGTCAGGATAACTTTCAGATACTGCCATAATTGTTTTTAAAGCACTAGATAATTGATTATCTAATGAAGCTTTTTCAGCTATACTTTCTGTATTAGCCCATGAAGTTCTAAGTTTGGCAATTTTTTCAAAAGTATCTGATTCATGCGTCATATATCCTTTAACGGTTTCTACAAAATTAGGGATTAAATCAAATCTTCTTTGTAATTGAACATCAATTTGACTCCATGCATTGTCAACTTTTATTCTTGCTTGCACAAGGCTATTATACATACCAATAACAGCAATAATTACAATTACTACAATTGCTAATATAATCCAACCAATCATTTATCAAATCCTCCTTAATCTTTATTATATACAAATAATACCATATTCATGAAATTTATACAATATGCATGTGAATAAATAATGAAAAAATATTGAAATTTTCATTATTTTCTTCAAACTTTATTAAAAAAATATAATAAAAATTAAAAAAAGTAATATTTTTTAAATATTTTTCATATAGTATAGTATAAGCAAAAAATGGACAAATATAAGTGATTTATAAAAAAATGAAGAAAAAAAACAGTGTGATATAAAATAAAAATATCCTTAGAAATACAAGGGATTTGGCACATATATATGTTAAAATTTGACTTTTGCTTCAAAAAATAGTATAATATGATTGTGTTGCCAAAAGGAGGTAATTTAATTTTATGAAAAGAGAAGAAAAGGCTTCAATTTCTATAATGAAGATTATCTGTGTAAGCATAATTTTAATCTTAATATCAGGAATTAGTGTAATGGCAGTAAACACAGACTTAAAAGATGTAACAATTACATTGCAAAATGGGTATGAAATGACAACTTTAACATCAAAAAGTAAAGTTTCAGATATATTAAGCGAAAACAATATTGTGTTGAATGAAAATCAAAAGACAACACCTGAATTAGATAGTGAAATATCATCAGGGGATACAATAAAAATAACGGATAAATCTTATAATGAGGTACAAATTGCAAAAATATCAGAAGAAGGAATTGAAACCTCATTAAATCAATTATTAGAAAATTATGCACCAATAACAGAGAAAATAGTTGTAGAACAAGTGGTAATACCTTATGAAACAATCACAAAAAATACAACAGGAACATCAACAGACACAACCAATAAGGTTGTACAAAAAGGAAAAGATGGATTAAAAGAAGTCACATATAAAGTAAAATATCAAAATGATATAGAAATTGAAAAAACAGTAATATCAGAAGTTGTTGTGCAAGAACCAGTAAATAAAATTGTTCAAGTACAAAAGAAAGCAACTTCAAGAGCATCAACACTACCAAGAACATCAAGTAATGCAAATACAGGAGGAACTGTATATAAAATAACAGCATATTGCCCTTGTAGCAAATGTTGTGGTAAGGCAACTGGAAGAACAGCATCAGGAACAAAAGCAACAGCAGGAAGAACAGTAGCAGCATCAAGTAAATTTTCATTTGGAACAAAATTAAATATTGGTGGACACGTTTATACAGTTGAAGACAGAGGTGGAGCTATTAATGGGAACAAAATAGATATATTTGTTAATACCCATGCAGAAGCTTTACAATGGGGTGTAAGATACTTGAATGTCAGTGTTGTAAATTAAAAAAATATATAGTATAATATACTAGAGTTTGTAAGACTCTAGTATTTTTATTTACAGATAAAATTTTAGACCAATTTTATTCTATATCTTGTCAATAAAATAGAAAAGGAAAAACGAAGAAAAAGGAGACAAACTATGAAATTGATATCTTGGAATGTAAATGGTATACGTGCATGTGTTAACAAAGGATTTAGTGAATTTTTTGAAAGAGCAGATGCAGATATATTTTGTATACAAGAAACCAAATGCCAACCAGAACAAATTGAATTAAATTTTGAAGGATATAAATCATATTGGAATAGTGCAGAGAGAAAAGGATATTCTGGAACAGCGATCTTCACAAAAAAAGAACCGATCAATGTAACATATGGAATTGGAATAGAAGAACACGATAAAGAAGGAAGAGTCATCACTTTAGAATTCGAAGATTTTTATATGGTAAATATTTATACACCAAATGCAAAAAGAGGATTAGAAAGACTAGATTATAGACAAATATGGGAAGATGAAATAAGAAAGTATTTGTTAAATTTAAATAAAGCAAAACCAGTGATTATGTGTGGAGACTTAAATGTTGCGCATGAAGAAATTGACTTAAAAAATCCAAAATCTAATAGGGGAAATGCAGGATTTACAGATGAAGAAAGAGAAAAAATGACTGAATTATTACATGCAGGATTTATAGATTCTTTTAGATATCTATATCCAGATAAAACAAATAGTTATAGCTGGTGGTCATACATGGGAAAAGCAAGAGAAAAAAATGTGGGTTGGAGAATTGATTATTTTATTGTATCAAAAGATATAAAAGAAAAAATAAAAGAGGCAATGATTTATCCAGAAATTATGGGAAGTGACCATTGCCCGGTAGGATTAATCATAGAATAATGCTTTGTAAACCTACAGGGAATTTTAATGTAATGAGATTTATAAAATAAGAATAAAGGAGAAACTATATGAATGAAATAAAACATAATTGGAAAAGATGGTTATACTGGTTTATTCTAGGATTAGCACTTATTTGCATTTATAAAATTTTAGACAATTATGATCATGTTATGGGAAGCTTACATACATTTTTGGGCGTGATTAGTCCATTTCTAATTGGTATTTTTATTGCTTACATATTATATATGCCTTCCAAAAAATTCGAAGAATTGTATAGAAGAATAAAGTGGAAATTTATATCCAAAAAAGCAAGAGGATTAGGTGTTATTACAGTGTATATTATCATAATAGCATCAATTGCTATACTGTGCGCAGTGATTTTACCAATTGTTTTTGAAAGTATAACAGATTTTATTAGCAGTATACCACATTATATTGAAGACGCAATCAATGCGTATAATAATTTACCAGAAGACTCTATATTAAAAAGTCAGATTGTGCAAGATGAAATACAAAATTTACAAAATATCGATATTAAACAATATTTAGATGTAGAAGCAATATTAGGATATTTGGTAAATGCAATTGGAGCTATCTTTAGTATAGTAGATATTTTTATAGCGATTATCGTATCTGTATATATATTAATAGATAGAAGAAAAATACTAACCTTTTTCAAAAGACTAGCAGGAGCTATCTTTAAGGAAAGAACATATAAAAATCTAGATAAATATTTTAATAATTCTAATGAAATTTTCTTTAAATTTATTGCAAGTCAATTTTTAGATGCTATTGTGGTTGGGATTTTAGTATCAATTGCCATGACCATTATGGGTGTTAGATATGCACCATTATTAGGATTTTTCATTGGATTATTCAATATGATACCATATGTAGGAGCCATTATAGCAACAGTTGTGTCAGCGATTATTACATTTATCACAGGAGGATTATCTCAAACGATTTGGATGCTAATTGTGGTTATTGTATTGCAACAAATAGATGCGAATATCATTAATCCTCGAATTGTTGGAAAATCATTAAAAATCAGTCCATTATTAGTATTATTTGCTGTAACATTTGGAGGAGCTTATTTTGGAATATTAGGAATGTTCTTAGCAGTACCAGTAATTGCAGTTATCAAAATATTAATAGATGATTTTATAAAATATAGAGAAACAAAAAAGAAAAAAGAGATTTTGGAGACCGACTAAAAATCCCTTTTTTAGTAAAATAATGTTTTGTGAGTAAAAAAAGAGTATTTGAGGAATGAATCCCCAAATACTTTTTTTATCCTCTTTGTAATAAATATTGTATACCACCATTTGCAATAGCTGTTAAAGTAAGGACGATAATACCTGCTGCCAAAACACCAGCGATGATAGGTGGAACAGCTTTTTTAGGTGGTAAGTCTAAAAAGTTTGCAATTAAAGAACCAACCCATGCACCTGTTCCAGGTAGTGGAATAGCAACAAATATAAATAAACCTAAAGCTGCGAAATTTTGTAATCTTTCACTTTCTTCTATTTTTTTGGTAGCTCTTTCAGATGCCCAATCAATAACGATTTTAAAAGGTTTCCATCTACCAAAGAAATCAAATAAAGGTCTAATATATTTAACAATAAAATATACAGGGATGATATTTCCTATAAAACTGCATAAAAAAGACTCTAGATAATTTAAGTGAAAGGTAAATACACCAACTGGTATAGCGCCTCTTAATTCTAATATTGGTATCATTCCCACAAAAGCGGTTAATAGATATTTTACGATTAATGGTAATCCTGCCATATTTCCTCCTATGTTATTAGATTTTTTAAAATTCTAGTGTATTGTACTATAAAATAAAAAAAATGTCTATATTTGTAATAAAATTAATAGAAATTAATAGAAATTAATAGAAATTAATAGAAAAATTTTTGTCAAATTCAGGTAAAAGTATTGACTTGCGTAAGCGTTTTGATATATAATATCAAAGATTTGAAAATTAAGAATTTAATTAGCCTAGAAAGTGAAATAAAAAGGTGATTAAAATAAAAGAAAATAGTTTTTAAATAAATTGAATATTTATTAGAGCCAGTTGAAAAATGAAAGTTTTTTGACAGCTCTTTTATTGCCGTTTATTTTATTTAATGGTTAAATAAGCTATTTTTCAAAATCAAATTATAAATTCAATTTTTTTTATTCAAAAGTTAAAATTTAAAAGAAGAGGAATTAAATATAAGTTTCCCTAAGCCATTTTAAAATTGTAAAAGCAGACAATTTTAAATCTTAGTCAAGGAATTTATGATTTAAGAAGGACTTCTTTTAACCAATAAATTAAATCAACAAACAAAGTTGATACTTATTTCTGCTTAATATTTTATTATGAGGTGATTTTCTTGAAATTAAAAGAAGTGAAATACGAGAAAGCTTCTCGTAAAGATTTCGCAAAAGTTGGCGATTATATTGAAATGCCAAATTTGATTAAAGTTCAAAGAGATTCATATAATTGGTTTGTAGAAGAAGGATTAGGTGAAGTATTAAAAGATATTTCTCCAATTGAAGATTATTCTGGAAACCTAGTACTTGAATTTTTTGATTACTACATGGAGGACAAGACAAAATATACAGTAGAAGAAGCAAAAGAAAGAGATGCAACATATTCTACAAGACTACATGTAAAAGTAAGATTAATTAACCGTGAAACAGGAGAAATTAAAGAACAAGAAATTTATTTAGGCGATTTTCCGTTAATGACAGACAGTGGTACATTTGTTATTAATGGAGCAGAAAGAGTTGTTGTTAGCCAATTGGTTCGTTCACCAGGATGCTATTATGCAGAAGAATTTGACACAAAAACTGGAAAAAGAACATATACATCAACCGTTATGCCACTTCGTGGAGCATGGTTGGAATATGAAACAGATGGAAATGATATTTTCTGGGTTCGTGTAGATAGAACAAGAAAAGTTCCAATTACAACATTATTAAGAGCAATTGGTATTGCAACAGATGACCAAATTAGAGATTTATTTGGCGATGAAGAACTTATCAAAGCCACTATCAACAAAGATACAATAAAAGATCAAGATGAAGCTTTGATTGAAATTTATAAAAAATTAAGACCAGGAGAACTTCCAACAGCAGATGCTGCTAGAAACCTATTTAATGGATTATTCTATGACAATAGAAGATATGATTTAGCAAAAGTAGGAAGATACAAATTTAATCAAAAATTAGCTTTAGCTGGAAGAATTAAAGGAAAAGTAGCTGCAACAGATATTGTAGATAGTGAAACAGGAGAAGTATTTGTACAAGCAGGAGAAGTAATTACAGAAGAAGTTGCAGAAAATATTCAAAATGCAGGAATCAATATGGTAGATGTTACTGTTGGAGAAAGAACAATTAGAATTATCGGAAATAATACAGCAAATATCCACAAAGTATTACCAAATGTTGATTTAAGCAAATTACATTTTAAAGAGTTGGTAAATTATAATGTATTAAAAAATATTATCGATAATACAGACGAAAAAGAATTGGTAAAAATCATAGAAGAGAGACAAAATGAATTAGTACCAAAACATATCACAACAGAAGATATGATCGCTTCTATTAACTATTTATTAAATTTATCACATGGATTAGGAGAACCAGATGATATTGACCACTTAGCAAACCGTAG
>CALXFE010000014.1 GCA_944387545.1 uncultured Clostridia bacterium
AATTTGAATCAAATTATAACTTAGAGCTTAAAAATATTGAAATCTAGGTAATTCCCCAGCTAAAAAAACTCATACTACAATAGGCATTTTGTTGCAGTTTTATGCAAAATATGTTATAATATATTATATAAAATAATTTGAAAAGGAGAAATGCTCTATGAAATTTTTGTTTGTTACCCCTACAGTACAGGAA
This sequence comes from uncultured Clostridia bacterium, assembly GCA_944387545.1. GTDB lineage: Bacteria > Bacillota > Clostridia > TANB77 > CAG-508 > CAG-269. Next base: position 194 of record CALXFE010000014.1, read on the forward strand.
CCATTTGAATTTACGTTTGAGAACAATAATCCTGTATCTGAGTATCGGTATGATACTTTAAGGAGATTATTGAAAGAACATCGAAAAGACATTAAACAGATCTTTTCTAGCAATCATGTGGAAGTCTTTAATGTGCTAAAACAAGCACTCTTCACCAAGATTGTGGAGGATCTCTCAGATTCAATCCTTTTAAGTCCCGATGGTTGTCAGTATACAATAGCTATGGAATCTACTGTAAATATTGTGGAGTGGAATAAACTCCGTTCTGAGATTGAGATACATTCTACCAAGTCATTAGTGAAAAATACATGTGTTTATATCTTAGAATCACCTGAGATGTATTCCTTCTTCGTTACGAAGTGGAATAACAAGAAGTTGTAGTTGTAATAATAAAAATAAAAATTAGGGACTAAAAAAGCAGATGCTCAACATTTCAATTAAATGTGAGCATCTGTTTTCCTATTTAAAATAGCTTTTTAACATTTATCTGATGTTTTCATATGATTCATATAATATTTCTTTTCTGCTAGTTTATCTTGTACGCCTCTTAATGCTTCTCCAAATCTTTGAAAATGTACGACTTCTCTTTCTCTTAAATATCTCAATGGATCTAATACATCTGGATTATCTCTACATAAATCAATTAATTTTTCATAAGTTGCTCTCGCTTTTTGTTCTGCAGCTAAATCTTCTTGTAAGTTTGCTATTGGGTCTCCTTTACAAGCAAGTACACCTGCATTAAATGGAAATCCTGCTGCTGCTTGTGGATATACATCTACACCATGGTCTGTGTAATAGGCGCTTAATCCTGCTTTTTCTATTTCTTCAATACTTGCTCCTTTGGTTAATTGGTGCACAATGGTTCCAACCATTTCTAAGTGAGCTAATTCTTCTGTACCAATATCATTTAAGATAGCTTTTGCATTTTGGTCTGGCATTCCAAATCTTTGTGATAAATATCTAAGTGATGCTGCCAATTCTCCATCTGGTCCACCATATTGTGATATGATTACTTTTGCAAGTCTTGGATCTGTACATTTGATATTGATTGGGTATTGTAACATTTTATTATATGTCCACATCTAAAAATTCCCCCTTTCCCATGGCCATGGTTCTTCAAGCCATCTCCATTTATTGCAAGGATAATGAATAGTTAATGGTCCATATACTTTTTGATATTTATCTTTTATTTCTTTTAGTTCCTTACAATATTTTCTGTGCAAACAAAGTGCTTTTTGATCATTTGGGTGTGTATCTAAATATAGAGCTAATTCTGTTATCGCAAATTCAAGGCATCTAATTTGCTGTGCCATTTCCATTCTTTCATCACAATCTACTGTTCTTTCATTATCTTGCATTTGATTACAACACATCATTTCATTATCTTCTTGGCATCCACAATTTCTATTTTGATTTATTGACATTTGTTGCACCCCTTTCCTATTTTATTGGTCATTGCAATATAATCAATTTCTTCCATTGATTGACCTGGTGAATATGGGCTTACTAATTCAGGAAAGATTGTTCCCATTTTTAATCCTACACATGGTTTAAATGTTCTATCCATATATTGAATTGGAACATAACTTTGTGCTAACATTGGATTTTCTGGAAATACACTTTGTTCTTCATCAAAGCCACAATCACAACTATTTGAATTGTCTTCATAAGATACAACATTATTACATTTTGTTTCCATGATTTCATTTTGCATTTCACATGAATTATTTGAATAATTGTTGTTCATACAATAGCATTTTCTTCTACTAAACATATTAAAATTCCTCCTTTTGTTACATTATATGTATGGTAACAAAAAAGGTTGACGCTTTCATTATGAATTTCTATACAAATTCTTTATACTTTTCCTTGTTAATTTTTCTATTATGTTATCATTCTGTTTTTTCATTTGCATAAAAATAAAGATGTATAAGAAATATATCTCATACACCTTTATAATATATGTTACTATTACCCTTGTTCATAAATTTGTATATAATTTAAAATATTATATTTTTCATCTAAAAATGCAATACATAAAAATATAAATGCTAGTAGAATAATAAAAATAACTGTAGAAATAAGAATGTCTTTCCAGATTAATTTTCCATTTCCTTTATTTTTGTTAATACAAAAAGCATAGATAGGAACTAAATATATACCTATGATATACCCTATTGCATATATGGTTATATCATCAATTACACCACGAAACATCGCATGCATTAACAACATTGATAAAAATACATATATAGAATTTACAAACCATAATATGAATTGAATCAGAATATACATAGCTATTCTTTCTGATTTACGATATTTATTTAATACTAAAATAGATGCAATAAAACTAATTAAAAAAGATACAATAATTACTATATCCATATCAAACCTCCCAAAAAAAATGATTACTCATTCATATTTTCTTCTTTTATAGCTTCTCCCTTATCATTGTAATATGTAAGTATATGCTCTCCATTTTCACCATAATATTCTTCTAATTTTGGATATCTTTTTCTAACTAGAAAATTTATATATTCATAATAATTAATACGTTTATCCCAAAATGATTGTGTATATGTTACCATTTTTTGATTTTCATAAGTAACAATATTTTCTTCTTCACAAGTGACAGCAAAAAATAATAATACATATGGACTACAAAACATAATTAAAATAATAAATACTATGATTCCTATAATTTTTATTGATTTCTTTTTTATCCTTAATATAAGTTGTATAATTCCTACTATAAATCCTATTATAAAGACACCCCAAGATACCATATAAACCCATCCTCTATATTCCATATTGCATTTTAGCAAAATCTCTCTTGATGCTACTAAAATAAAAAGATATAAGAACCAGTAAAATAATATTGTTTTTTTATATTTTTCAAAAAATGGCATTTTCACTTTCTCCTTTTATTAGACTACATTTGTAAACCATTTGTAGTTTACATCAAGAAATTTATTTTGTCAATAACAATTATAATTTTATCTTTTTTTATAGTAAATTTTTTTATTTTATGATATATTACTTTCAAAGGAGGAATCGAATAATGGATTTACATATATTAATAGAAACTGCCAAAAAAGCAAGAGAACATGCCTATACCCCATATTCTAATTATAAAGTAGGTTGTGCTTTACTTACTAAAAGTGGAAAAATTTTTTCTGGATGTAATATTGAAAATGATGGAATTATGTCCATTTGTGCAGAAAGAGTTGCTTTTACAAAAGCTATTTCTGAAGGTGAAAAAGATTTTGAATGTATTTTGGTATTAGGTGGAAAAGAAGAATTACAATATACCTCTCCTTGTGGATATTGTCGTCAATTCATGTCTGAATTTTGTGATAAAAATTTTGAAATTTATATGTATTATGATAATGATAAAATTGATAAAAAAACTTTAGCAGAATTGCTACCTGATAGTTTTAATTTATAATCTACGATCAAATTTACTTGCTTATACAATATCAAAAAAACTCATCAATGATGAGTTTTTTCTATATTCTATATACTTCTTTTATCTTATACTCTAGCAACGCCACCAATAACTTTGTTTTCTGTTGCATCTGGTAATATTTTTGGTCCTCCTGCAAGAACAACTTTATCACCTTTTTCTAAGATTCCTTCTTTTTCTAATTCAGCAATTCCTTTTTGAATTGTGTCTTCAATTGTTTTTCCATCTTTAATTAAGATTGGTGTTACATTCCATGTAACTGATAATTGATAATATGTTTGTTCATTATCTGTTACAGCAAATATTGGGCAACCTGGTCCCATACCAGCGATCATTCTTACAGAATCACCTTTATGTGTATATGCAACAATTGCATCAGCTTCTACTTGGTAAGCTGTTACACATGTTGTATATGCAATATTTTTCTCTAAATCTTCTGAATCTATTTTTTTGAAATTCTTTCTGTTAAATCTCTTCCAGTAATTAACTGTTCCTTCAATTGCTTTTGATATTTTAACCATTGCTTGAACACATTCTACTGGATATTTACCCATAGCACATTCTCCAGAAAGCATGATACAGCTTGTCATATCATATACAGCATTTGCCACGTCACTAACTTCTGCTCTTGTTGGTCTTGGATTAGAAGTCATTGATTCTAACATTTGTGTAGCTGTAACAACTGGTTTACCAACTTGGTTACATCTTTTGATAAAGTGTTTTTGAACAATTGGAACTTGTTCCATTGGTATTTCAACACCCATATCTCCACGAGCTACCATAATACCATCTGATATTGCTAAGATTTCCTCAAAATTATCAATACCTTCTTGGCTTTCGATTTTTGATATAATTTTGATATGTTCTCCGCCATTTGCTTTTAATAAATCTTTAATTGCTTGAACATCTGATGCTCTTCTTACAAACGAAGCAGCTATGAAATCAAATCCTGCTTTCACTCCATTTGTAATATCATCAATATCTTTTTGTGCTAAAGCTGGTAAGTTTAATTTTAATCCAGGAACATTCATTGTTTTTCTGCTTCCTAATTTGGCAGTATTTAATGCTTTACATTTAATATCTTTTCCAACAATTTCTACAACTTGGAATTCTAATGCTCCATCATCAACTAGGATTTTAGCACCTGGTTTTACATCTTGATATAAATTTTTGTAACTTATTGTTGTTTTTGTTTCATTTCCAATAATATCATCATGAACGAATGTGAATTCTTGTCCTTCGTTTATTATTACTTTTTCATCTCCAGACTCAAGTTTTCCTGTTCTAATTTCAGGTCCTTTTGTGTCTAATAATAAAGCAACTGGTTTGTTTAATTTTTCTCTTACTTTTTTAATTGTTGCTATTTTTTCTGCGTTTTCTTCATATCCGCCGTGTGAAAAGTTGATTCTTGCAACATTTAGTCCTGCTTTAACTAAATTTGTAAACATTTCTTCGCTTTCACTTGCTGGTCCTATTGTACCAATGATGTTTGTTTTTCTTAAAACTTCTTTCATTTTTTTATTCCTCCCTTATTTCTTAAAAACCAAAGCCTATTATATCACACTATAAAGACGGTTTTCAACATTTTTTTATTATTTTTTACGTAATCTTGAAAATTATTTTGATAATTTAATATATTTTAATAATTGCATGTAAGGTTTTATCATCTTCACTTTTTATAACCACAATATTTTTGTTTTCTTCTTTTGTATACTTACATTTCACAGTTTCTCCTAGTTTTATTTGATTTTTATATTGTATTCTAATGTGATTAAATGGTCTTTTTTGGTATTCTTCTTCTGGTAATGCTTCATAAGCTAAATACAAATAGTATAAATTATGCATATGTCCAATCACATCTATATCTCTTCTTCTAGCTGTATATGTCATTTCACTTATATATTCTTTTGGTTCTTTTAATTTTTCAATATTTTTATCTTTAAAAACACATTTTCCAAATTCTGATTGATATCTATCTGCTATTTCTGGTTCTACTCTTACAATCTTCTCTGTTTCACTATTTACTAATAACCATTTTGAAGTGGCAATGGCGCATAAATTGTTTTGTTCGTCATATACTTCAAAATCACGGAGTGCATAAAATTTCTCTATTTCTCTTGACCATGTATGAATTTCTAAAACTTGTCCATATTTTGGTCTTTTTAACACTTCTAATTTCCAATCCAATAATAGCCAACTTACATGCGTTTCATTTGTTGTATTAACGCCAATTCCTACACTATCAGAATGGTATGCTGCAATATCTTCTAAGTATTCTAAAATACCAATATTACTAACTTGATCTTTTTTCCAAACATCTTTTAATCCTATTTTAAATTTTTCCTTATATATCATGTTTTTCCTCCTCTTAAACGTTAAAGACACATCTTTTATATGGTAACTTTGACAACAAAGATTGAAGGAATATCCCTTCAATCTTTATTTTTAATATCCTGGTTTTTCTAGTAATTTAAACATATTCTTTTTGTATTCTTCTACTCCTGGTTGATTAAATGGATTTACGCCTAATATATTTCCAGACATAGCACAGGCTTTTTCAAAGAAATAAATTAATTCTCCTATATTTTCTTCATCTAATTTTTCTAATTCAATCACAATATTAGGAACATCTCCTGATACATGTGCTTTTATGGTTCCTTCCATTGCTTTTTTATTCACATAGTCTAATCCTTTTCCTGCTAAATAATTTAATCCATCTAAATTGTCATCATCTGGATTGATGGTAATATCTGAGTTTGGTGTTTTTATACTAATAACGGTTTCAAATAGATTTCTTCTTCCTTCTTGGATATATTGTCCCATAGAATGTAAATCTGTTGTAAAATCAACACCTGCTGGAAAAATTCCCATTTGGTCTTTTCCTTCACTTTCTCCAAACAATTGCTTCCACCATTCTGTGAAATAATGCATTTTTGGTTCATAGTTTACTAATATTTCTGTGTTTTTATATAATTTGTATAAAATGTTTCTTACAACTGCATATTTATAGCATTCATTATATTTTACATTTGGATCATCATACCTATCTTGTGCTATTTTAGCTCCCATCATTAATTTGTCAATATCAATGCCAGCTGTTGCAATTGGTAATAATCCTACTGCTGTTAATACAGAATATCTACCACCTATATTATCTGGAACGACAAATTGTTCATATCCTTCATTTTCAGCTAGTGTTTTTAAAGCACCTTTTGCTTTGTCTGTTGTCGCATATATTCTGCTTCTTGCTTCATCAATACCATATTTATTTTCTAAGATTTCTCTAAATATTCTGAAAGCAATGGCTGGTTCTGTTGTTGTTCCAGATTTTGATATTACATTTACAGAAAAATCTTTATCTCCTATATATTCAATTAATTCATTAATATAATTGGGACTCAAATTGTTTCCAACATATAAAATTTGTGGATATTTTCTTTGTTTATTTGGTAACATATTATAAAATGAACTCGTTAATGCTTCAATAACTGCTCTTGCTCCTAAATAAGAACCTCCAATTCCAATAACCACTAATATATCAGATTCTTTCTTGATTTTCTTTGCAGCTTTTTTTATTCTTGCAAATTCATCTTTATCATAATTAGTTGGTAGCTCTAACCAACCAACAAAATCCTTTTCATCATTTGCTCTTCTATGCAAATCTTTATGTATATTTTCTACTTGCTCTTTGTATGTTAAGATTGTTTTTTGTGTAATTCCTGAATGTTTTAAGTTTAAACTAATATTTGCCATATGATTACCTCTTTTCTTTCTTTATATTTATCATATGGTTATTATATCCAACTTGTTATTATATTTCAAGGTGTTAGGACTAAAAAATCAAGGACATACTTAAAATGGAATACCTCATCCATTTAAGTCTGTCCCTTTTGGACAAAAATTGTCCATTTTGGCACGTCCCCAATGTTCATTTCATAATTTCATCCATGACTTTTGCTAAATATTTCATACTGGTTAGACATTGTTCTAATGTATTTCCTGTCGCTCCCACTTCTATGATGTTTGCATATTTTCCTGTATGTTGATTATATCTAGAGGTTGTGAGCATAATTGGTTTAAATAGTCCTGGATATAATTCTTCTGCTTTTTCTTGTACTTTTATGGCAAATTTTAAATTTTGGTTCCAATTGGGATGCCATAATCCTCCTGCATTTGTTCCGAATGACAAACATGATTTGTGCTGCTTCTTCCTCTCCAATTTTGACTGTTGGTGCATAATCACTTCTGCTTCCTATCGCATCTCTATGTAAATCAATAATGATATCTGATGGATTTGTTTGTAATAGACTTTCTACTGTTTTTAAGGAATTTGTATAAGAGCCATTATATGATGGATAATCATGGTAACTTGTATCATGAATGACATTATATCCATATTGTTGTAATTGTGTGGTAAGTTCTGTTCCGACTCTTGTGACTGTAAAATTCAGATCTGTAGTTCTAAAATTTCCAGTTGGTGTATAGGGATATAAGTCACTTGATGTATAACTTTCACAACTATGTGTATGAAATATCATGACATTTTTATTTTCAATTGTGATGTCTGGCGTTAACATTTCTTGGGTTAATTCATAATCTGTTTGATTTCTGATTTTTACATTTCCATATTGTGCATTATAATTTTCTGCTATTGGATTATTGGTTATAATTTCTGTTCCAACATCTGTTGTTGCTAATTCTACCTCTTGTTCTGTTTCATTTGTATTATCTGTATTTTTTTCTTCTGACTTTGATATCTCCTCCATATTTTGAATTTCTTCTATAGAACTAATTTGCGTTCCTAACATAAATTTTAATATATCATTTTCACTTAATTTTTCTTTTTTCTTTTCTTCACTATGATTAATAGATGCTACAACTGGAAGTGTAGCATCTAAACAGGATAACAAACTATGACTAGATAATTGGTTGGTTACATTTTCAACTTTTTGTGTCACTTGCTGGGTATCATTCTTTGCTCCAGAAAAATAATTCGTGATACTAAATATTAATAAAATGAGTACAAATATACATATAATATATTTTACGATATCCTTTAACCTTAATACTGTTACATTAAACATATACTTTTTCTCCTTTGTCCAAATTCCTATATATATGTATATGCAAAATTTTTAAGAATATTATTTATTTTTTATATTTTTATTTATTACATATTCAATTCCAAACATTTAAGTTATCAAAATAATATTTAAAATTAAATCACGACCTTTATTTCTCATAATTTACATATTTAAAAAGTATATAGAAATATTTAAATATGTCGCAAAAAATAGCCATAAGACATAGGGTATTAATAAAATTCCAGATAGTTTATTTTGTTTATAAAATTGATATGTCATAAGAATTACCAATATATCTAAAATGATAATCCATAAGACAGATAATAATCTAAGTCTGAATACAAAGAATATAAATGTCCATAAATAGTTAAAAATCAATTGAATATAATATAGCTGTTTGGTTTCTTTTGGTATTTTCCCTTTTTCTTTTAACAATGTATAGGATATTCCAATTAACAAATAAATAATTGTCCAAACAATTGGAAATACAATCCCTGGTGGAGATAATGTTGGTTTTACCAAGTCATGATAATCCATGTAACCAGATGTCAAGATTCCAACAATTCCCCCAATAATCAATGGTAATAATGCATGAAATATCTTTTTTACATTTTGATTGCTTTTTATATAAAATCCCTCCCTTCTTTACTAAAGATATTTTCAAAATATAAAATTTATGCTTCCAGTAGAATCCTAAATTCAGTTATTTCGTCCATCAATTTGTCTGGTATACATTCATAACACGCTCTTTCATCATAGATTTCACAACTTATATATGTATATATGATTGCCATCTAGGTTAAACATATTTATGATAATCTACTTTAAATTAGCTCTATTCCTCTTTCACCAACACATTCTCATTTCCAATAATCCATCTGAAAATATCCAAGATCTCCTCTGTTACATACATTTGTCCACAACTTTTATTTTCATTATCCACTTGAACAAAAACAGGCATATTGTTTTTGTCTCCGTTGAAATATTTTATAGCACCTCTTAATTTCTTTTTATCTTCTTCATCAGCATTTGTAATATTTAGTAGCAAAATCTTATGTTTTTGTTCTCCAAAGTCTTTGATGTCATTTGCAACAATTTTGGTAGCATCATCTTCACGAATGCTTAGTCTTCCTTCTACTAATACAATATTTTCTTCTGCTAAGCTAGCACCTGCTTTCATATAGGCATTTTCAAATACAATTACCTCTGCCTGACCATATAAATCTTCAATGGTAACAAATGCCATAATCTTGTTATTTTTCGTATATTTCTTTTTGATAGAAGTAATAATTCCTGCATATTTGACATGGTCTCCATCAGAAAATTTTGGCTTTTCTAAATTGATTTCTTCGCCATCATATTGCACTATAGAGTTTTGTTCATCAATTTCTTTCATTTGCATTGTGTTGATATTGGTTTGCATTTCTATTTGATGTCTTAATTTTTCCAATGGATGTCCTGAAATATAGATACCTAGCATTTCTTTTTCTGTTGATAGCAAATCTCTTTCTGACATTTCTTCATGTTCTTCAAATACATATTTCTTCTCATTTATTTCTTTTTTGTCTTCTTCTGAGCCTAAATCAAACATAGAGACTTGTCCTGAAAATCCTTTTTTCTTACTGCTTTGAATGGTATCTACAATATTTTCAAAAGAAGCAAGCAATGTACTTCTCGTTTGTTCAAAACTATCAAATACACCTGCTTTTATTAAGCTTTCAATACATTTTTTGTTAACGGCATCATCTGCAATTCTTTCACAAAAATCTGTAAATCCTTTGTAATCTCCATGTTCATTTCTTTCTTTAACAATGTTATCTACTGGTACAGTTCCTACATTTTTGATACTACCTAATCCAAATCGAATTTTTCCATCTTCTACTGTGAATTTGGTACTACTTTTATTGATTTCTGGCTTTAAAATTTCGATTCCTAAGTTTTTACATTCATCAATATATTGTGGGACTTTATCTAAGTTTCCTAAATAACTATTTAAAGTCGCTGCCATAAATTCTGCTGGATAATATGCTTTTAAATAGGCTGTTCTGTATGCGACAACTGCATAACAAGCAGCATGCGATTTGTTAAATGCATATTTTGCAAATTCTGCCATTTCATCAAAGATTTTATTGGCTGATTCTGCATCTATTCCGTTTCTTACACACCCTGGCACAATAACATTTCCATTTTCATCTACTTGTCCATTGATAAAGACTTCTCTTTCCTTTGCCATGACATCTAGCTTTTTCTTTCCCATGGCCCTTCTTACTAAGTCAGCTCTTCCTAATGAATAACCTGCCAAGTTTCGTACAATTTGCATAACTTGTTCTTGATATACCATACAACCATAGGTTACATTTAAGATTGGCTCTAAACTTGGATGGGTATATTCATTATGCCCCGGATGTTGTTTTCCTTTAATATATCTTGGAATCTGGTCCATTGGTCCTGGTCTGTATAAAGAAACACCGGCAATTAAGTCTTCTAAGCAGTCTGGTTTTAGTTCCTTCATGAAGTTGGTCATTCCTTGTGACTCAAATTGGAAAATACCACAAGATTTTCCTTCTTGCCATAATTTATATACTTTAGGATCTGCCATCTCTTTATCAAATTCAACTTTAATCCCTCTATCTTTTTCTACCATTTCAATGGTATCTTGAATAACCGTTAAAGTCCTCAATCCCAAAAAGTCCATTTTTAGTAATCCTAGTTCTTCCAATGTTGTCATGATATATTGTGTAGAAATTTGCCCATCACGAACATATAAAGGAACATAGGTATCTACTGGATCTTTTGTAATAACAACTCCACATGCATGAGTAGATGCCTGTCTTGGCATTCCTTCTAGCCCCATGGCAATATCTAATAGATTTTTTACTTGTGGGTCATTTTCATATTTTTGTCGTAATTCTATATTTTGTTCTAAAGCTTTTTTAATGGTAATATGTAATTCATTTGGTATCATTTTCGCTAAGGTATCTGCCTCTGCATAAGGTACATCTAATACTCTTGCTACATCTCGAATAACCATTCTTGCAGACATGGTTCCAAAAGTAATAATCTGCGAAACATGATCATGTCCATATTTTTCAGATACATAATCAATAACCTCTTGTCTATGCGCATCACTAAAATCAACATCAAAGTCAGGCATACTAATTCTTTCAGGATTTAGAAATCTTTCAAATAGTAAATCATATTTCATTGGATTAATATCTGTAATTTCAATGGCATACGCAATAATAGACCCTGCACCTGACCCTCTTCCTGGTCCTACAGAAATGTTATGGGTTTTGGCATAATGAATAAAATCCCATACAATTAGGAAATAATCTACATATCCCATTTTTTTGATAACACCAATTTCATATTCTGCTCTATCTAGTATTTCTTTACTTGGATTTTCTCCATATCTTTTTTTGATACCATCATCACAAAGTTTTTTGAAATAGTCATAATGTGTTGGATATTCTGGTGGTACATCATAGTTCGGTAATATGGTATGCCCAAATTCAAATTCTACATTACATTTATCTGCAATTTTTACGGTATTTTCTATGGCATCTGGAAATGCACTAAAATATTGTGACATTTCTTCTGGAGATTTGACATATAGCTCATCTGTATCAAATCGCATTCTATCAGGGTCACTCATTCGTTTTCCTGTTTGAATACATAATAGAACTTCATGGTTATAGGCATCTTCTCTTTTTAAATAATGAGCATCATTTGTAGCAACTAATGGTATATCTAATTTTCTTGCTAGTTTTACTAATTTTTGATTAGCCAATACTTGTTCTTTAATTCCATTGTTTTGAATTTCTATATAATAATCTTCACCAAAAACTTTTTTATGCCATAGTGCCACTTCTTCTGCTTTTTCTTCTTGTCCGTTTGATAAAGCTTGATTAACGGCACCTGCTAAACAAGCGCTTAAACAAATCAACCCTTCATGATATTTTTCCAATACCTCTAAATCAATACGAGGTTTATAATAATATCCATCCACAAATCCAATAGAAACCAATTTACTTAAGTTTTTATATCCTTGATTATTTTTGGCTAATAAAATCAAATGATTATAATGATTATCAATATTGGGTTCTTTATCAAATCTACTTCTAGGTGCTACATACACTTCACAACCAATAATTGGTTTAATCCCTTCCTTTTTACACGCTTTATAAAAGTCAATCGCACCATACATGACCCCATGGTCTGTGATTGCCATTGCTTTCATTCCTAGTTCTTTGGCTCTTACTGGTAAGTCTTTAATTCTATTTGCTCCATCTAATAAACTAAATTCACTATGTATATGTAAATGCACAAAATCTGACATCTTTTTTCCTCTTTTCGTATATTCCATTTTTCTTTTGCATTATATCATAATTTTTGCAAATGTCCAATCGATAATCTAATAGTGATCAATGAGAAACGTTCCTTTCGAGAAGATTTTTTTAATAAAATTAATTTTAAAAAAATGTCTCAAACAGAAACGTCCTCAATTGCTCATTTTCTCCTTCCTACTACTACAAATCTTCCATCTTCTACATAATATGCACAAGTCGATAACGTAATTAATTGATCTCCGTAGTTTGCTGTTGCATCAATAGGATATAATGAGGCATTTTTAGCATTTTTTACAAATTGATTATATTCTTCTTCTGATTTGTTATTAATAAAATAATAATAACGAAATACATTTTTTTCTGATTTATAATATACTCTTGATTTAAAAACGGAAATAATTTCATATTGGTCATCTTCTTTAGCTGTTGTAAAGCGGATAACTGGATGTTCTTGATAAAAACTTTTCTTTTCATATTTTAATAATTCTTGAAACATCATTCCATTTCCTAAGTTATGGCCATAAATTAATAAATTATTATTTGGTATATTCCAATTATAATTCGCATCTAAAAAGATTGACCCATTTTTGCTTTTTTCTTTTTTATAATTATGTGTCATGTAATAACGATTATCTGTTCCCTGTAATACTGGATAATTAATATTTGTATTTTCAATTTCTAACCAACCGACAATGTCTGCATTTTGCCCTTGCAATTCCTTTACTTGTAGCATTCTTTCCGTTTCTTTATTTTGCTCTATTGTATTTTCTGTTGATATTGTTTCTCCATTTTGTTCTACTTTTGTCTGAACATTTTCTTCTCCACTTTCTGAAATATTTTGTGTAGCTTCTTTTGTAGTTTCTTTTTCATATACGTTTATTGTACTTAATAAATTACTTTGTTCTTTCGCTTCTTGTTTCAATGAAAAAAAGTTTATAACATACATTAAAGATAACACCATCAATATGGTTAAAAGTAAATAGATAATGACATGTATTTTTTTTATTTTTGCTTTTGTTTTTTCTTCCATGATAACTCCTTAAACTTAGTATATATCGATAAATGAAGGATAGACGATTTTGCCTATCCTTTGATATTTTTGTTTTTCATAGAAATCATGACAACTGATGATAATAGAATTGCTAATACAGCTAATCCTAGATAATTTTCTATACCTGTTTTTGGTGTTTCATCTTTTTCTTCAGGTTCTGGTTTTGTTTCTTCTGGTGCAGTTGCTTCTACTATAGAAATTTTTGCATAAATTGTTGTATCTGTGTTTAATGAGTCATTAAAATTAAATTCTGTTGTATAGTTTGCATCTGTATAATATCCATCAATTTTTTCATTATCCTCTAATACAATGTGTGATGATACTAAATCAGCAGTAATCATAGTTCCTTCATTTGCAGTAAATCTAATTTCTCTTTCATTAGCCATAACCGTTACAATTACCTTTTTCTGGTCTGTATTTCCTGTCACCTTATCTGGTACAACTGTTTCAGCAATAACATTATTATATTGATCTGTTAAAACAACTTTATCGTCTGTTAAGACAATTTTGTTAGTTGTATCTGGTGTATTGGTAATTGTAAATTCTGTCAAACTATCATTTTCAGCAACTCTGACAACATTTTCTGTTGAATCTGATGTTAAAACTCCATTCATTGTTAATGTTGGATTATTGGTTGCAGCTGCCCCTTTGGCAATTTCAATACCATTATTGGCTCCTGTTCCATTATATCCTAAATGTAAGTCTATTACTTCAACATTACCACCATTGGCAAGAACACCACCATATTTAAATCCTGTTATAGAAACATTATTTAATATAACTGTTCCTCCGTCATAAGCTTGTACTCCATATTTCGGTCCATTTTGTAAATTAATATTTTTTAATGTTAATTTACCAGCAGCAAATTGTGCTGTAAACATCGTTTGATTTCCTGATGTTGATGTCCAATCACTAGCTCCTGTAATGGTATATCCATTACCATCAATTGTAATTTGTTTTTGTATAACAATTGGTGCTTTTACTGTAATATTATTTTGTAAAGTAATGGTTTCTCCATCACCAACACTAGAAATAGCACTAAGTAAAGAACTTTCATCTGTAACTGGTGTTGCCGCCTTTGTAAAATTTGGTATAAAGAAACTAATCGCAAAAATTGCTATAAAAAATATAATGAATTTAATTGTTTTATTCATTTTTTCACCTCCACTAAATGTATTTTTACCTTTTTTTCTTTTAATTATTTATATATTTTCTAATTAAATTTTTCCAATTTTTTGTCCTTTTTGGGGCGTTTTTGTTTGATATATTTTATGTTGATTTTGT
Source organism: uncultured Clostridia bacterium (assembly GCA_944387545.1). GTDB lineage: Bacteria > Bacillota > Clostridia > TANB77 > CAG-508 > CAG-269. The sequence goes on from CALXFE010000014.1 coordinate 15,428, forward strand.
TTTTTAATAAAATAAATGCTTATAAAACAGAGATAACATAATTGAATTTTCTGACATTCTAACTTATTAACATCTCATATTTTTCTTTGAGTTATATATTTCATTTTAAAAAATGTGTTTTATATCGTTTCCTATACAACAAAAAATAGCTATCGTATTTTCCTTAGTTTAATACGATAACTATTTTTTACAATTGATACATATTTAATTCAAAATATCCCCAATTGGATATAATGGACATCTATTCAATTGGAATATACTTTTTCTCTGGCAATTCTTTTTTGTCATCTTTTTTAGGTATTTCAATCATTAATGTTCCGTTTTTGAATTTTGCTTTAATTTCATCTTCTCTCACATGTTCTCCTACATAGAAACTTCTTGAACATTCTCCAACATATCTTTCTTTACGTACATATTTTCCTTTTTCTTTTTCGTCGTCTACCTCTTTATTTACACTTGCATGTACTGTTAAATATCCGTCTGATATCTCCATTTTGATATCTTCTTTTTCATATCCTGGCAAATCAATATCAATTACATATTTGTCTTTCTTTTCCTTAATATCTGTTTTCATTAACTTGCTTTCTGTACCCTCAAAAAATGGATCTCTAAACATTTCATCAAATAAATCAAAATGATTTCTTCTTGGTATCATCATCATAATAATCAACTCCTCAATTTTATATTTATGTGTTGACACCTTTTTTTCGGTAGCACATATTTAGATTAAAAGTACTTTTATCTTTTTTCATTTATTATTATATACCTATTTTTAGCAAAGTCAATAGGAGAATGCTAAAATTCACAAAAGTTTCACATTTCTTTTAAACCCGGCTTATTTCTTAACTTTTCTCTTTTTATTATTCTATATTTTTTGATTTTTATTCAATTTTTTCTTTTTTATATTTTACTTTTATATTAGGGATAAAAAATTTGTTTATATTAATGCCTTCGTGTTTTAATAATTTTATCTTTTTATCAATTCCTCCAGCATACCCAGTTAAATTACCATTTTTTCCAACCACTCTATGGCACGGAATTATAATAGAAATTGGATTATGTCCAACAGCATTTCCTATTGCTTGTGCAGACATAGAAGATTTATTTAATTTTTTTGCTACTTGTGTGGCAAGTACTCCATAAGTTGTTGTTTCTCCATAAGGTATTTCACATAGAAATTCCCACACACATTGTCTAAATATATTTCCTTCTGGAGCCAATGATAATTCTGATATTTTAGGTTTTTCTTGTTTAAAATAGCTATCTAACCATTTTCTAGTTTTATCAAATATTGGCAAATCATTTTCTAAAATACCTTCTTTTTCTAATTTATTTAAATAATATTTTTGTCCTTCTATACATAATCCGATAATATTTTCTCCATCACTTGCAACAAATAACTTTCCTACTGGAGAATCATAATATGTTTTATATATCATCATATAGTTCCTTTCTTTTAATTCGTCTTTTTTATTTATACATCTTTTATTCATTATACAAACTAAAAAGATAAAAGACAAGAACTTTTCATTCTTGTCTTTATTTATATATTAATAGTTTTCAGCTTTGATTTCGAAAAATGCTTTTGGATGGCTACATACTGGACAAATTTCTGGAGCTGATTTTCCAATAACAATATGCCCACAATTTCTACATTTCCAAATTCTATCTCCATCACGGCTAAATACTAATCCACCTTCTACATTTTCAATTAATTTTTTGTATCTAGCTTCATGTTCTTTTTCGATTTTTCCTACTTCTTCAAATAAGTATGCAATATGGTTAAATCCTTCTTCTTTAGCTTCTTTAGCCATTCTGTCATACATATCTGTCCATTCATAATTTTCTCCATCAGCTGCTGCTTGTAAGTTTTCTACTGTAGATTTAATATCTCCACCTTGTAATAGTTTGAACCACATTTTTGCATGTTCTTTTTCGTTTTGCGCTGTTTCTTCAAATATAGCTGCAATTTGCTCATATCCTTCTTTTCTAGCTTTAGAAGCAAAATATGTATATTTATTTCTAGCTTGTGATTCTCCTGCAAAAGCCTCCATTAAATTTTTTTCTGTTTTTGTTCCTTTTAAGTTTAATTCCATTTCTATTCCTCCTTATTTTTATTATTTGATTTACAATCTTCACATATTCCATAAATTGTAATGCTATTTATATCCATATTGTTTCCGATTTGTTTTAATAATTTTTTTGATATTTCATTTTTATTAAAATCATCATAGAAATCAAATATGTTTCCACATTTCTCGCAAATTGCATGAGAATGGTCTTTATATAAATAGTCATATCTGTCTGGTCCTAATGTCATGTTTAATTTTTTGATTTCCCCTAATTCTACTAAGATATTAATGTTTCTATATACTGTACTTTTACTTATCTGAGGTTCTTTTTCTAATACTAAATAATATATTTCCTCAGCTGTAGGATGTATCAGATTTTGTTTCATAACATCTAGTATAGCTTCTCTTTGTTTGGAATAGTTGTTCATAAATCTCTCCTTTAAATTAGGAATGATTCCTAATTTCGACTTTATCATATATCTTTTTTTTGTATTTGTCAAGAATATTTTGTATAAAAATTTCATCTACTTTGACATTTTTCTACAAATCTTGATATTTATCTTTATTATATGATATAATAGTCTTCATAAATATATAATAGGAGCTGATTTTGTATGGATTTATTAAAAGAAAAAATAAAAAAAGATGGAATTGTTATTAATGAAAATATTTTAAAAGTTGACAATTTTCTAAACCATCAAGTAGATACAAAATTAATGGACTTGATTGGAGAAGAATTTGCCAATCATTTCAAAGATAAGAAAATTACAAAGGTTGTAACAATCGAATCTTCTGGAATTGCACCTGCTTATGCAACTGCACTAAAATTAAATGTACCTTTAATCATTTTTAAAAAGCAATCTTCTGCAATTTTAGATACAGAAACAACCATTCAAACACCAGTACATTCCTTTACAAAAAACACAGATTATATCTTAATGGCTTCAAAGAAATACTTATCTGAAAATGATACTATTTTAATTATTGATGATTTTCTTGCAAATGGACAAGCAGGATTAGGCGCTTATAGAATTCTAAAAGAAGCCGGTTCTTCTGTTGCAGGTGTTGGAATCGTGATTGAAAAATCTTTCCAAGATGGAAGAAAAAAATTAGAAGATTTAGGTTTAGATATTTATTCTTTAGCAAGAGTTTCTAAAATTTCTTCTGATGGTATTGAATTTTTAAACTAAGAAATGTCCCATTGGGGACGTGTCCGTTTGGGACATTTTATATATCTAATTTTAAATTTAGATATTATTAATAAAACTGTGATTTTCTTTTCATATTGCTTTTTATCATAAGTAATAATGCACGAGAATCACAGTTTTATTGTAGAATTCCTATAAAAATTTAGCTTATATAAAATTCTAAAACTTTTTTCAATTCTTCATTTCTCTTAGTTTTATGTGTTGTTGTTTTAATTAATGGCTCATCTGTTAATATCATATGCATAATATATTTATATCTTGGTAAAGTTTTATTTACTTCTTTTATCTTATTCCAGATAATTGGGAATAAATCTTCTTGTGAAATGTCTCCATATTTTTCTTTTATGATTTCTTTGTTGTATACCACCTTAACAGCCACTTTTATCTTGCTTTTATCTGCTTTATCTGGCATACCATATACAAAAGATTCTTCAATCTCTTCATTTCGATTAATTAATGTTTCTAGTTCTTCTGGAAATACTTTTTTACCATTTTTTAAAACAATCATGTCTTTTTTTCTTCCTGTAATGAATAAAAATCCGTCTTTATCCAAATATCCTAAATCACCAGTATGGAACCATCCATCTTGTAATACTGCTTTTGTTGCTTCTTCATTTTCATAATATCCCAACATGATATTTGGACCTTTTACTGTAATTTCTCCTATTCCTTTTTCGTCTTTATCAACAATTTTCACCTCTGTATGTTTCATAGGAATTCCTACTGAACCATATTTTGCATATTTATCATTTTCTGCTGCAATAACTGGTGATGTTTCTGTTAACCCATATCCTTGTACCATATGAATTCCAAATTCATTGAATTTTCTTTCTATTTTACTATCAAATGGTGCTCCTCCTGCAATGACAAATCGCATTTTACCACCTAAACCATCAATGATTTGTTTAAATAGTTTTCTTCGAATATCAATGCGAAATTTCAATAAGAAATTACTGATTTTTGTTGCTACTTTTATCAATTTTGTTTTCCCTTGTTTTTCAATTTCTTTTTCAATATTGGCATACATCTTATCTACTAATAAAGGAACACCAACAAACACAGATACTTCATATTCTAATAGATTTTGTTTAATATATCGTAATCCATCTGGAAATACGGTTTTTACGCCACAAGCTAGCATAACTACCATAGCAGTTGAGCCAAATATATGATGATATGGTAAAAATGCAATGTTAACATCAGTTGGCAAAAACGTTTCTACAATTTGCATATCATAGATATTTGTTGCAATTCCATATTGTGATAACATAACCGCTTTTGATTTAGAAGTGGTTCCAGATGTAAATAATAAGATGCTCATTCCTTTTGAATCAACTTTATGATTTATAAAATCTGTATTTCCTGTTTCTAAAACTCCTTTTCCTTTTTTTAGTAATTGTTCAATATTTTCAAATCTTTCTATATTGCTCATACAAATATATTCATAGATATTCGTTTTCTGATTTTCTTTAATGACTTGTATTTTATCTGTTAATTTTTCATCAAAAATAATGGCATCCACCTTGCTTCTAATTAGTGATTCTTCTAATTCATTAATTTGTAAATCTTTATCTAATGGAACAGAAACAATGCCACCTAATAGACAAGCTAGATGCGAAATTGCCCAATAATATTGATTTTTTCCAATAATGGCAATTCTTTTTCCTTTTAATCCTTTTTCATATAAGGCAGTTCCAAATGCATTTATATCTTCTAATAATTTTGTATAGGTAATATTCTTATATTCTACCTGATCTTCCTTTTTCTCTTTAATTGTAAAGGCTATATTTTCTGGGTATAGCTTTACAGAATTGTAAATAATTTCTTTTATATTCTCAAATCTTGGAACTTCTCTTAATTGATTTTTCATAATTAAAATTCTCCTATCTGGTTTTCTAGACCAGATTAACACATTGTTTTAACTTTGTCAATATTGACTATCGGTTTCAATCATGGTAATATATATGTATCTATGTTGTCTTAAGGATTTTTTAAAGCTTATAAAAATTTTAGGAAATAAAATTAAAAATAAAGGATTGAAAAAATATGAGTAAAGAAACCTTAAAATTGCACTTACCTAGGTGGAAAGAATTACCTAATGTAGACTTATATTTAGACCAAGTTGTTACCTTAGTAAATGAAACCTTATCTTCTTTCTTATCTAATGCAAATTTTGAAGAAGATACACTTATCTTAACCAAAAACATGATTAATAATTATGTAAAAAACAAAATTATAGAACCACCTGTAAAGAAAAAATACAATAAAAATCATTTAGCTAAATTTTTTGTTATTTGTGTTTTAAAAGAGGTTTATAAAATAAGCGATATAAAAATATTGATTGGATTAGCTTTAGAAAGCGCACCTATCGAAATTGCATATGACAATTTTTGCAAATTATTTGAAAAAGCTTTGGATTGTGTATTTAATAAAACAGATTTCATTGATAATTATTCAACAAATGATCGTAAATATTTATTAAAATCTGTATTACTTTCTTGTGCTTATGCAATTTATACAAAAAAAGAAATAAGTGAAAATTAATTCACTTATTTCTTTTTTGATGCAAACATTTGCAAAGGTGATAAATTATTTAAAAACTTTTGCTATTTGAATAATTTTTTATTTTAACACCAATGCCTGCTTTGGACAGAAATCTGAACATTTTCCGCAACTAATGCATTTTTCATAGTCAATTTTTGGTGCTTGAAATGCTTCTTGACTTAATGCACCTACTGGACACACTTTCACTGCTGGACATTTATGATTTTGTGGGCAATTCTCTACGATAATATTTAATTTTTTCTTTTCCATAATTCCATTCCTCCTAAATTTCATTTTATTATTTTTATTTGTATTTTATTACTTCTAAATACATTAAATGCTATTTCCATTTTTTCTTTCTTCTTCGAAACTGACAGATGTATTTTTCCATAGCATCTCATATGTTTTTTCCTTTGTTTCTTTATTGGTTTCTTCTTTTGCTATTTTAAATCCTGCTTTTTTATAGAATTCAATCGCTCTTTTATTTTTCTCATATACGCTTAAAGTCAAGATAGTATATTCTGACTGACAAGCTTTCATTAATTTTTTTCCAATTCCTTTCGATTGATATTTTTCTTTAACAAATATTCCTGCTATATATGTATTCACTAATCCTATAAATCCGCATACTTCATTATTATTTTTATACACATATACTTTTGCTTTTAATATTTCTTCTTTTACATATTCAACATTATCTTCCCAATATTTTTCAGGTATGTAATTGTGCGTTTTCTTATTTACTTGTAACCAAATATCCATAATTTGATTTATATCTTTTTTATCTAATTGTTCAATCATCTATATCTCCTCTATTAACCTAATTTATCTCCATCACCTGCCTTTTTATCTGGTGTAATTAATATGACACCTTCTTTGCTATATGTTCCTAAAACCAATACCTCTGATAGAAAATCTGCAATTTGCTTTTGTGGGAAGTTGACAACTGCTAATATTTGTTTTCCTACTAATTCTTCTGGCGTATATAGATTCGTAATTTGTGCTGATGATTTCTTAATTCCAATTTCTTTCCCAAAATCAATTTCTAATTTATATGCTGGCTTTTTTGCTTTTTTTAATTCTTCTGCTTTAAGGATGGTTCCTACTCTAATATCCAATTTCATAAAATCCTCAAAAGTTGCCATTTTATCTATTCTCCTTATTTTATATATCTTTTAAATAATTTTTTCTTTCATAAGTATAAACTGGAACTAACTCTCTTTTATGTTTTGATGCATGATATCTTTTTAAAATTTCTTTTTTTACATTTTCTTCCGTTATACCTGTTTCTATCATTTCTGCAATTTGACTATATTTGATTCCCATTTTTTCTTCATCTGTTTTTCCGCCTAAACCATCATTTGGTGCCTTTTCTAATATTTTTTCTGGAACACCCATATATTTTCCAATTGCTAATACTTCATCAACCGTAAAATTTCCAATTGGATTAAAATCTGCACTATTGTCTCCCCATTTCGTAGTATATCCTACCATAGCTTCACAAAGATTTCCTGTTCCAATTACTAAGTAACCTAAACTTTGTGCAATTCCATATAATGTAGTCATTCTTAATCTTGGTTTCATATTAATCGTCGCCTCTTTTGATAATTCTTCTCCCATTGCAAATTGTATTTCTTTTTCCATTTCATTATATGTATTGGTTAAGTCTACTTTCAAAAATTTTACACCAAAGGTATCTGCTACCAATTTTGCATCTTCAAAATCATGAGAAATAGAATGACATGGCATGGATACAGCAATGACTTTCTCTTTTCCTAGTGCTTTTGTTGCCATAGCAATGACTGTCGCAGAATCTTTTCCTCCGCTATTTCCAACAACAACTCCTTTTGCTCCAATTTGTTTTACATATTCTTTAATCCATGTAACAGCCCCTTCTGCTTGTTTTTCTAATTCTTCTTTTTCTAACATTGTATCCTTCTCCTTGTTTTTCTTAATTCAAAATATATACATAGCTTAGTATATTTTATAAATTGTTCTCACAAAATATTTACCAATTAAGTTTTATTTACATAAAAATGTCCCAAACAGAAACGTCCCCAATTGGACATTATCTATATAACTGATGTTCTTGTATATATAAGATAACTTCATCAGGTGTTAAGTATCGAATGCTTTTCCCTGCCTTAATTTTTTCTCTTACAAAAGTTGAACTTAAATTACTTTTTATGGTATCTTTTGCTTTTATAAAAACTTGTCTATGCTTTCTCAAAAATATGTTATTTTCAATAATTTCTTCCATTTTGTCATTTTCTCTTTCTAAGATATATATTTTAAAATCTTTAGTAAGTTCATCTGCTTTTTTCCATGTATCTAACGTTTTTAGATTATCACTTCCTGTTAAAAAAGTAATTTCATAATCTGAGTATTCTTCTTGTAATCTGTGTAATGTTTCGACTGTATACAATTGTCTTTTGCTATCTATTTCAATCCTAGATACCTCAAATTTTTCATTTCTATCACAAACTGTTTTCAACATCTGATAACGATGCTCATTTTCAATCAAGTCCATTTTTTCATATTGGCTGTTTACTGGAACAAATATAATTTTCTCAATTTCTGAATATTCTGCTACCATTTGTTCTGCAAGTGAAAAGTGTGAGTTTAATGGTGGATTAAAGCAACCACCAAAGACAATGATTTGTTTTTTATCATTTTTCATAATCTTCTTATTCCTTTAATTTTATTTCCTATAATATATCACATCTTTTTAGGTTTCTCAATTCTTTTTATAAGAATTATATTTTCTCTAACATTTCTTTTTTCTGTATTACTGAAAATGAACTTTAAGGACTGTCCCTAAAGTTCACACACTAATTTTTATATTTATTTCAAATTTTTTTTGAAAAATTCTTCCATTTTATTAAAAGGAATGATATCTACTTTGTCATATAAGTCTGTATGAACAGCATTTGGAATAATCATTAACTCTTTATTATCTGTATATTTACTGTTTTCGGTCATATGTTTAAATGCATCTTTACTAAAATAGCAAGAATGTGCTTTTTCTCCATGAATGATTAAAACTGCATTTCGAATTTCATGACTATATTGTAAGATTGGCATATTGATAAAAGATAATGAAGATGTCATATTCCATCCATCATTTGAATTTAGTGATCTTTTATGATATCCACGTTTTGTTTTATAATAATCATAATAATCTTTTACATAAAAAGGTGCATCTTCTGGAAGCGGATCTACCACACCACCTGCTCTTTTATAAGTTCCATTTTTGTAATCTTCTATTCTTTGTGCATTTAAACTTTTCTTTAATTCATAACGTGCATTTTCATCCATACTATCAAAATATCCATTTGCATTGACACGACTCATGTCATACATGGTCGAAGCAACAGTTGCTTTGATTCTGGTATCGATTGCCGCTGCATTTAAAGCCATTCCGCCCCAACCACAAATTCCGATAATTCCAATTTTTTCTGGATCAACATTTTCTTGTACAGATAAAAAGTCTACTGCTGCTGAAAAATCTTCTGTGTTGATATCTGGAGATGCTACATAACGAGGTGTTCCTCCACTTTCTCCTGTAAAAGATGGGTCAAATGCAATTGTTAAAAAACCTCTTTCTGCCATGTTTATAGCATATAGTCCTGATGCTTGTTCTTTTACTGCTCCAAAAGGTCCACATATAGCAATTGCTGGTAATTTTCCTTGTGCGTCTTTTGACTCATATAAATCTGCTGCTAATGTGATTCCATAACGATTATGAAATGTTACCTTTCTATGATTTACTTTTTCACTTTTTGGGAATGTTTTATCCCATTCTTGTGTTAAATTTAATGTTTCTTCCATATTCTTACCTTCCTTGTATAATATATTTAGGTTTTTAAAAGGTTACCCATAAACCTTGATATTCAATTATATCTTTCTTTCTATTTTTTAGCATGCTATAATGAATATTTTAAAGAAAAAGTGCAATCTTGTACAGATATATTTCTTGTTAATTAGCAAGTTCAAATGTGATGGTGACATCTCCTCTACCTAATTCAGAAATAAACCCATTCCTATCATCTACTTTTCCTAAATCTGTATAACTATATGATGTGTTAAAACTATCATAAAATACAACTAAACAATTATTTCCATATAATTTTATATCTCCTGCATTGATTCTTCTTGGGTTACTGCTATTAGTTACTAGGCTTGAATCCAAATAATGATATTTTTCATTTGCATTTAAATCACTCATATGTAATGTCATTGGAAACATTGAAATGAGCTCTTTTACTGTTTCATTGTTATTTAAAGTTGCACTAAATGTTTTATTATTTACAATCAGATTTATCTTAATATCTTCACTTTGATTATTCATATTCTCACTTCCTTCCATCAAATTTTCTTCATTATTTATTACGGAATTTTCTAAATTATTTTGTTCTATACTCTCTGAATTTTGACTTTCATTCGTAATTATATCATTAGCATTATTAATATTTGCAGAATTTTGTGTGTTTATTTCGTTTAAATTTTTATTCTCATTTGAGTTCATCATTTTTAAAATCATTAATATTACTAGTAAAAGTAAAATTGCAAGAAACATAAATATGGCTACTATTTTTTTCTTTTTCATATTTTATTATTCCTTTCTTTATTATTATAAATTTAATTAAAAATATCTTTTTAATACCAGTCATGTTTCTCATCACGATTTAAACTTTCCATTAATTGCATTTCTTCTTCTGTTAATGCAAAATCATAAATTTCTGTGTTTTCTTTTATATGTTCCGGATTGCTTGAACCTGGGATAACAACAACACCTCTTTGTAAATTCCATCTTAGAATTACTTGGGCTGGTGTTACATTATGATTTTGGGCAATCTCTACTATTGTTTCATCATTTAGTAATTCACTGGTATGCCCTCTTCCTCCAAATGGATACCATCCTTCCATTACAATTCCTTTACTTTGAATATATGGTACAACATCTAATTCCTGATAATATGGGTGAATTTCATTTTGTACAACGGCTGGCATAATTGTAATTTGTAATAAAAATTCTTCTAGTTCCTCTATATACCAATTTGATAATCCGATAGAACGCACTTTTCCTTCTTGAACAGCTTGTTCCATTGCTTTATATGCTTTTACATCATTTTCTCCTGGATGATGTAGCAATAACAAATCAATATATCCTACATCTAATGTTTCCAATGCTAGGTCAATTGCAGATTCTGGATCATCATATTGGTTTGGATATAATTTGGTTGTAATAAAAATTTCTTCTCTTGGAATATCAGAATCTCTAACTGCTCTTCCTATTTCTTCTTCATTATGATACATATAAGCTGTATCAATCAATCTAACACCCGAATTTAAAGCACTTGTTATGGAATTATAACATTCTTCTCCTGTCAAACTATACGTTCCAATTCCATTTAAAGGCATTTCATATCCACTATTTAAAGTAACTATTTTAGAATCAAAGTTAAATATTTTCATATCCTTCATATCATATTCTTTATTTTGTAAATTCTCGTTATTCTCATTCATATTTACCACCTCTTGACGTATTTTTTCTTCACTATTTTTGTTTGCCCTGCTAAAAAATAAATATCCTGTAATACTAAGTAAGATACATACAATGATGATAATCGTAATTATTCCCCAAATTCTTCTTTTCATATGTTCCTCCTTTATAAATTTTCTTTTTTTAAATTTACAATTAGATAGTCTAATATATCAATCTCCTTTTGTTGTTTATGTATATTATTTAATAATGTATTTCTATATTTTCTAAGCAGTATAAAGATTTGGTCAAATTGTTTTTTATCTAATAAATCAAAAAATTTGTCTATGATTTTTTGATTACAGCCTGCATCCTGTAAATTTTGAGTCAATGCCTCTTTTTTATCTTCATCTTCATTTATCATATTCATACCCTTTCTTATCATTCAGATTCTTATATTCGTATAAAAATTGTCAAGCAGTTTTACACATATAACAAGATTATTTTTCTTATTTCATGTTAATTATACTCCGTTATTTTAAAAATAGCCAATACTTATTTTGCATAGTTTATCATAGTTGACAGGAATGATAAAACAAATTATAATTATTGTAAATTTTAGGAACAATTTTTTAAATTCGTATAGGAGGAATTTACTATGGAACTAAGAGTTTTACGATATTTCTTAGAGGTTGCAAGAGAAGAAAATATTACAGCAGCTGCTGAGGCTTTGCATATAACCCAACCTACACTTTCTAAACAATTAATGGAGTTGGAAGATGAAATTGGAAAAAAATTATTTATCAGAGGCAAAAGAAGAATCACTTTAACAGAAGATGGTATTCTTCTTCGTAAAAGAGCTAGCGAAATTATTGAATTAGTCGAAAAAACAGAATCTGAATTAAAAAAATCTGATGAAATTATCGTTGGAGATGTCTATATTGGTGCTGCTGAAACAGATGCTATGAAAGATATTGCTAAAATATGTACAAATTTGCAAAAAAAATATCCTCATATCCATTATCATTTATTTAGTGGAAATAGTGAAGATGTTATAGAAAAATTGGATAAAGGTCTTATTGATTTTGGTATCCTTTTTGAACCTTCTGATATAAAAAAATACAATTATATCAAATTACCTGCCTATAATACTTGGGGACTTTTAATGAGAAAAGATAGTCCATTAGCAACACTTACTAATATAACACCTGATACACTTTTAAATGTTCCTTTAATTTGTTCTAAACAAGCTCTTGATAATAATGAGCTTGCTGGTTGGTTTGGTTACAACATAGAAAAGTTAAATATTGTTGCAACATATAATTTGATTTATAATGCTTCTTTTTTTGTTGAAGAAGGATTTGGAAGTGCTTTAACTCTTGATAAGTTAGTTAGTATGACAGAAGATAATAACTTATGCTTTAAACCTCTTACCCCTAATTTAAAAACAAATTTGGTCATGGTTTGGAAAAAATATCAGGTATTTTCTAAGGCTTCTGAAACCTTTTTAAATGAATTGCAAAAAGAATTACAGCATAAATATCCTATATAACATGTAAAAGGTAGTCTTTGACTACCTTTTATATCATTTCACTTAATTTTATATTTACGCCTCTTTTAATATCCATTTAATTCCTTTTGCCATTTTCAAATCTGTTTCATGAAAATGATTTCTTTGATTAATTCCTGTATATATTCATCTGCTCTTCCTTCTTCCTCATTATAGGCATGTAATATAACAACTGGTAATTCCTTTATATCTGTTTTCGGATATTGTATACTTACCTGTTTATGGTTGATGTTTAATTCTTTTATCATTTTTTATTTAACTCCTTACTTAATTTACTTGTAATACTTCTTGGTCCTCTAATAGCATTTACACCATACTTTTTCAATGCTTCAAATGAAAATTCTTCTTTATCATATCGTTTTAATAATTTTAGTTTCATAATTTGTGTGATAGATAAATTTTCATCTTGATATGTATAAGGTATATCTGTTTCTACAGCTATACATTTGAATAATATAGCAGAAATAGGTTGTGCCACATATAAATACACTATATCCCCTTTTTGTATATGATTCGATTGCTTCCATGTAATAGTATCTGTATCATCAAAAGCATGGACAACATCATAATATTTGGGGGTTGCTAGAACAAGCCATTCCCCTTTTACATTTAATGCTTCATAACTGATATCTACTAATTTCATAATTTTCTCGTCTGACAATGTATCATCTAATATAATACTTACCCAACTTTTTTTACTTAAATGATAAGATGGATAAATGCCTTTTTGTTTTAAGTATGTTGGTACTTCATCATCTAATTTTACATTTAATACTTCTACTTCTCCTTTTTCTTTTGGAATGATTTTACTCTTGTCAATATTCATAATAATACCAAAGCATTTCTGGCTCCTTGCATTTCTAAAAACACCATAATTTGGAAACTTTTCCCACAAAAATTCTGGAATCACATGGTATTTTTCTTTTATTAATTTTGTTATTCTGTTTGATTGTTCATAAATAAAATATTCTTTTTCAAAACAATTATTGGCTATATCTTTTAAAATCTTTATATATTCTTCTTTTACAGTATTTACAAATTCTCCTATAGAATCTTCTACACGAAAATTGGTATATTCTTCTTCTATATCTAAGTCATATACTTTTCCTTGTATGTTTCCATTCAAATCTATATAAATATCTGCTCTAAATGTGTCTTTCATAAAATTTTTGCTATAATGATAGTCTTCATTTTCTTTTATAAATCCATAAGGTATTAATTTTTCTTTATTTAATTTCATTCTTTTAAAGATTTTTTCTTCTATATTCAATGCTAACACTTCCTTGAAAAATTATGATTTACAATATTATATTAGCACAAATGAGAGCAACTCTCAATAGAGTTGCTCTCATTAATGTATCATCTATTTTATATTCTTTAATCAGTATTTAAAAAATTCATTACTAAATCAATTAATACTTCCTTCTCTTTTGGATTAGATTCAGCTATTAACAAAGTTAAGGCTGTTAATGTGTTATTATCAATTGTTTGTTTTCCATCTTTATATAAAATCCCGTAAAAGTTTAAAAAATATATAAATAATGTGGCTGCTATTCTTTTATTTCCATCAGCAAAGACATGGTTTTTAACTGTTAAATATAAGAAGTTTGCTGCTTTTTCTTCTATACTTTTATATATGTCTTGTCCTGCAAAGCTTTGATATATATTTCCAATAATAGATTCTAGTCCTTTATCTCTTTCTACCGCAAATAATGTACTTTCTTCATTAAATCTAAGTTTATTTATAATATCAATACAATCACGATATTGGATTCTTCTTTCATCTATATTTCCTTTGATCTTCTTAAGTGTTCTATGGTCGTAATCATCTAGCAAATCTAATGCTTTTGAATAGTCTCCAATGACTTTTAAAATTTCTTTTGCATCATTGTTTTCTAATCTGTCTTCCATACGATTTGCAATATCAATTAGTTTTATTGTTTTTTCTAGATATTCTAATCTTTTTTGATTTACGGCATATCCTTTTAGCATATAGTCTTTTAAAATTTTTGTTGCCCATTTTCTGAAAATAATTCCTTCTTGAGATTTTACTCGATAACCAACAGATATGATCATATCTAGATTATAATAGTTAGTAGGTTTATCAGCAAATTCGGAATTTCCGAATTTAGTCATCGTTTCTTCTTCTTTTAATTCTCCCTCTTTATAAATATTCCTAATGTGCTCATTAATTGTAGATTTTGCTTTTTTAAACAATTCTGACATTTGTGCTTGTGTAAGCCACACTGTTTCATCTTTTAAGTTTACTTCTAATTTTACACCTTGGTTTTCAAATAAAATGATCTCATTTTTCTTTTCTTCCATAAAACCACATCCTTTATAAAATTCAGTTTATCCAGATGTTTTTGATTATAAATATTGGCAAACTGTTGTTTGTATTATATGATATATTTATGGCTTTGTCAATCATTTTATTAATAAGTTAAATCTTTTCCATATTTTTCAAGTATCTTCTTCGCATAAGAACATTCTGCAATAAGTTTTTTATTCTCTTTTTTGGCATTCTCCATAATACATTCTACCAACTTTCTTGCAATTCCTTGTCCTTGATAATGATTATCCACTTCTGTATGTGTTATATTCCAAATATGATACACTGGACATAAAGAGATATTTTGACGAGAATAATATATTTGGAGTAATAGCATATAGAAGATATCCACAAGGAGAAACAGAAATCAGGAAATATGAATTTAAATATTTAAAAGATAATGATATATATGTATGTCCGAAAACAGGAGCAATATTACCATATACTGGGAAAATAGATAGAAATGGATATAAATACTATGAAAGCAAAGAAAATTGTTCAAATTGTCCACATATAAATAAATGTTGCAAAAAGCAAGGGTATAGAACAATAAGAAGATTAATATGTGAAGAAATAAATGAAAGAGCGAGAGAACGAAGACTATCAAAACGAGGCAAAGAAATGTACAAACAGCTGATTTGTGCTGCCCAAAATATGAAAAATATATCAATAAAACTAGAAAAAGTAATGGGATAATCCCCATTATTTATTAAATTTCATGAAAATATATAAAATTCTAGAAAAATCCCAAAAACAAAATGGAAAAAATAAAAAAAGATTGTTGAACAAAATATTTTTTATATACTTTGTCAACAATCTGAAAAAACAATAGTAGAATAACTACTATTGTTTTTTAGTATATGTTTTTATATATCTTTCTTTTTATAAAGATAATCACATAACTAATCATCGCTAAAATCACAACAATTCCAATTTGTTGAGTCTCCAATGGTGACAAATTTAATAAATTCCTAAATAGATATACTGCTACATAAAATCCAACAGCTGTTGTACTAAATAAAAATGCATGAACTTTATTAAATGGCATACAAACCTCTTGAACAGCTAATATACTTACAAATCCAATTAGTAAATACATCATAGTAGTTAATGTATTTTGCTCTATTCCTATACCATTTCCTAAAACTGTTAAAATGACGATATTTAGCATAATCATAATCGCAAATGGAAATGCATTTGTTAGCGCTGTCTTTAAAAATATTCCTTTGATTGCTTTTTCATTTCTTTCAAAAGATACAAAGAACGAGGTATATGCTTCAATTACTAAGTCTATTAATGTAATTTGTATTGGTATGAATGGAAATGCCATATTGGTTAATATACAAAATACAGATAATAGCACAGAATATATGGTTTTAATGAAAAATATTCTTGCCACATTTGTAATGTTATTAACAACTCTTCTTCCCTCCATTAGTACATCCTTTAAAACACTAAAATCTGAATTTAAAAGTACAATTTGCGATACCTGTTTTGCGCTATCTGTTGCATCTGGAAGTGTAATACTACAATCTGCTTCACGAAGTGCAATCACATCATTAACACCATCTCCTGTCATAGCTACTTTATGTCCTTTTTCTTGCAATGCTTTTACAATAATACTTTTTTGATGTGGTAATACTCTTGCAAAAATGCTGTATTTATCTACTAATCCTGCTATCTCATCATCACTTTTTATTGTTGATAAATCTATGTAAGAATCATAATTTTCAAGACCTGCCGTTTTGGCTATATTGGAAACAGTAAGTGCATTATCTCCTGAAATAATTTTTACCTCAACATCTTGCTTTTTAAAATATCCTAGCATTTCTTTTGCATTTTTTCTTAAAGGGTCTTCCAGTATGATAGACGCAACTACTTCTAATTCTGGTAATTCTGGTGTGCGTATTACTTTACTCGTATATGCAATTCCTATAACTCTTTTTCCTCTTCTTTGTAAATCTGTAATTCTTTCTGGCATTTGTGCCTTACTTTTTTCAAATAGTCTTTCTGGTGCGCCCATAACAATTGTTCCCATATTTTCAAAAGAGATAGCACTCCATTTTCTTTCTGATGAAAATGGTATTTTTTCTACCATTTTATATGAAATATCTCCTTTAAAATATTTCTTCATCGCTTTAAAGGTGGCATTATTATCTTCCATGCCATTTACAAATGCTATCATCATTTCATCAAATGGCTTTGGTAATATGGCTTCATCATACATCTTTATTTCTGATACTTTCATTTTTCCTCTTGTAATCGTTCCTGTTTTATCTAGACATATGGTATCTATATGTGCTAAAGATTCTATACTATATAATTCTTGTACAAGTACTTGTTTTTTTGCTAATTTAATAACACCTGATTCTAATGAAATCGTAATTAATAAAACTAACCCTTTGGGTAACATTCCGAAGTAGTGCTGCTGCTGTTGCAATAACTGATTGTGTGATATCTGTTTGTCTTGTAATATATGCTTGTATGAATAGAATAATTCCAAATGGAATAATGACAAAGCTTGTAAATCTTGTTACTTTTTTCATAGAATTCATTAGTTCAGAATTGTTTGATTTCTGTTTTTTGGCTGAACTGATAATTTTATTGGCAAAATTATTCCCTCCTACTTTTTCTACTTTGGCATAACATCTTCCACTAACCACATAGCTTCCTGAAAGCAATGTGTCTTTTTCTCTTTTTAAGATTAAATCTGATTCTCCTGTTAGCAAAGCTTCATTTACTTCTATCTCTCCACTGATAATCTGTGCATCTGATGGGATTTGGTCTCCTTGTGCTAAAACAATCGTATCTCCTAATACAATTTCTTCTACATCTATTTTTTTCTCTTTTCCATTTCTAATGACAGTTGCCTTTGCTGTATTTAAAATAGATAATTTTTTCACCAAATTTTTTCCATGTATTTCTTGTATAATACCAATTAAAACATTTACTGTGATAATTGCAAAAAAGAATACATTTGTATATGCTTTTACTGAAATTAATGCAATCGCAATGATTAAGTTATATAAATTAAATAATGTAAATACATTGTCAGCTATAATCTTCCAATTTGATTTTAAATTGTCTTTTGGAAGTGTATTCACATTTCCTTTTTGTATTTGTTCTTCTACTTCTTTGCTTGATAATCCCTTTATTTTTTCCATTTTTTATATCCTTCCTTTCTTTATCATAAGTCCTAACATTTATTACACGATTAACAAATAAAAAGGTTGGAAAAATTTTAAAAAAACAGAGCTAATATTGATAAGCTAAAATAATTTATCTTAACTTAACAATATTGGCTCCGTTATAAATCATTGTTTAACTACCTGTACTCCTATACTTTTTTAAAGCCCAATTCCATACATTAATTGCTATAATCCATATAACAATTACAATCAATGGTACGATAAAAATCAAATTACTTTCATTTAAT
Source organism: uncultured Clostridia bacterium (assembly GCA_944387545.1). GTDB lineage: Bacteria > Bacillota > Clostridia > TANB77 > CAG-508 > CAG-269. Next base: position 34,075 of record CALXFE010000014.1, read on the forward strand.
CCCAAATAATCCAAAGTTGGATAATATGATGCAAAAGCAAACGGTAGTATGATTGTTATTAAAATTCTTATAAACTTATTATAAATTTCTATAGGATATTCTGCAAGTTTATGTAATTGAAAAACTGACCAAACCACCTCATTAGATTTATATGTCCAAAAACCTGTAATACTAAATATTGTTTGTATTCCGCCAATGATAAATCCTCCAAGAATACCAAAATATAGTATTTTTAAAATTAAAAATAGTGTTACTGATACTTGTAACTTTATAAGCATTGACACAATTAATATTACTGAAAGTATCATATAACCTAACGCAGTAGATGTTTCTGATTCTCCCAATACAGATATTAATGGATGAACAGGTCTTAATAAAATTGTGTCAAATTTTCCTTTTCTAATTAATCGCTTTCCTATGTCATAGGTAGAATCAAATAATAAATCTGTTACAGATATAGATAACATCATTACACCATATAATAGTAATAAATGCTCAAAACTCCAGTCAGCAATATTATCTGTAGTTTGAAATATAATCCATATAAATACCAATTCTATAATTTGGAAGGCAATTTGTGATACCATTCCCACAATACAATCTACTCTATATTCCATCATTCTTTTTAGTGAGGCCACTAGAAAAGAAAAGTATAATTTTATATTTCTAATCACTTTATCCTCCATTTACTGTTATGTTCTTTATAGCTTTATTAAATATAATTTTTGCAATAATATATAAAACAACTATCCAGATATATTGTTTCATGATAACTTGCAAGATTTCCATATTGGTTAATTCTCCAAAATATATGTTAATAGGGGTATAAATACAATCTTTAAATGGTAAAAAATTAGCTATTTTCTGCAAAAATTCTGGAAATAATGTAATAGGTGCAATCATACCAGAAAAAATACTTAATACTGCTCTTTTAAATATTTCAACACCCCAAATAGAGTTTGTATAAAATGCTGTCATCCCTATAAGTAACTCAAAAAAGTATACGACGATTACCGCTAAAAATACAATTATTATAAAAAACAAAAAGTTCAATATTCCATTTGGTAATAAAACACCAAATAAAATAGAACATATTCCAAATGTTAAAACGCCTACTATTGTAGATTCTATCAATTCACCTATTCTAATTCCAAAATAATAATTAAAGTATGAAATGGGATTTAATAATTCTCTTAATATTTCCCCTTCTCTTATTGCATTTCCCATGATTTCATTTATTCCCCAATTTATAATTGGACTAAGTGAAACAACTAGAATATAGTAGGTGGTTATTTGTTCAAAAGTCATTCCTTGAATTTGATTTCCATTATTGTATATGGCAAGCCAAATAAATATATATACTGTTATTTCTACAATAAAATTAAATATATATAATAATAAATCAAACCTATAGTATAATCCTTCTTTTCCATTTTGTTTTGCAATAGCTAAAATTTTACTAATCATCAATGATTTCCCCTCTATATATTTCCTTTAGTATTTCTTCTAATCCCTCTTCTTGAATATGAATATCTAGTATTTCACAATAATTTGATATTAACTTAACGATATCCATTACTGTAAATTTGTCATGATTAAATTTTATTTTTATATTTTTGTCACTTTCGTCTATTACTTCAAATTCTTCTTCACTTGTCTCTAATGTTATATTTACATTTTTGTTTTTTACTATAAATTCTATCATTGTATGTTTTCCATATATATTTTTAAAATTTTCTTTGTCTCCATCATAAATAATTGTACCTTTGTCTATTAGAATAATTCTGTCACATACTTCTTCTATATCTTTTAAATCATGCGTGGTAAGTATGACTGTTGTTTTCCTCTCTTTATTAATATCTTTAATAAATTTTCTAATATTTTCTTTTACCAATATATCCAAACCTATTGTAGGTTCATCTAAATAAACTACTTTTGGATTATGCAAAAAAGTTGCTGCTATCTCACATCTCATTTTCTGACCCAAGCTTAAATTTTTCACTTGCTTGTCTAATAAATCTTCTAAATCAAGAATTTCTGTAAATTTCTTTAGATTTTTTTCATATTGCTCATTCGGTATTTCATACATTTTTTTTATTAATTCAAATGATTCTATTACTGGTAAATCCCACCACAATTGAGTTTTCTGTCCCAAAACTGCTCCTATCTGCTTATTATTTTTTATTCTCTCTTCATTTGGAATAATTCCATTAACCACTACATTTCCAGATGTAGGTGTCAGCAATCCCGTTAACATTTTTATCGTTGTGGATTTTCCAGCTCCATTTTCTCCAATATATCCTACCAATTCTCCTTCTTCTATACTAAAACTTATATTGTTTACTGCTATATGTTCTTTATATTTTGGATGAAATAAGTGTTTTATGTATCCTATGATTCCATGCTCTTTTTCACTTATTTTATATTTTTTAACTAAATTTTTTACTTCAATGATTGCCATATTTTGCTCCTTCACAATATTTCTGTTCATATAATAACATAAAGCTCTATCATTTTCAACAAAGTTATTTATCATTTATATAGATATAAATATTGATTTTTCTGTGCAACGTTGTTTTTTGTTGAATAAAAAACAAAAAAGCCATCTATGTTAGATGACTTCTCATTCTATTCTTGATTTTCTTGCTTTTCCCCACATTTAGCACAATACTTATCGTTCCTGTTCAAAACAGAACCACATGTATGACAAGTTTCATTTAACTTTGTACCACAATATGTGCAATAAATATGACTTTTATCTTGCGAAGCACCACATTTAAAACACGTCTTTTGATTTTGTTTATAAATAATATATATAATAACACCTGCTATATTGGTAATTAATGTGATACCTCCCCATAAATATGGGTTTAGTTTTGACTTTAGTGCATTTTGATAAATATATAAAGCAAGTAATATCCAATATATCATAAAGAAAAACATCATAATAGCTAGTATTACTTTTATATACATTTTCCCATTTTCAACTGGATGAATTTCATTGATAAAATATATTTTTTCTCCTGTATCATGATTTGCTATATAGCTTAATAAATAAACTTGCTTATTATCAAAGTTTGCCTCATAAAAGATTTGGTCTTCAGATTCTTTTTGAATCTCTGTATCAAAGTTTGATAATACTGTATTAATAATCAGTTCTTTATTGGTTGTTAATCTAAAAATAGCTGTGTCATTATTTGGATTTACAAAATAATCATTTGTCATATCATCTGCTTTATTTAAGGTGAATTCTTTTTCATTTGCAAATTCAGAATTTTTACTACTATATATGATTTTATTTTCTTTATCTAATATTAAAACATCTACAACATCTTCTGAATTGTCTGACATAGTTTTTATTTCATCTTTTATACTCTCTAAATTATTGTGATTATTTTCTAATTTTTCATTAATCATATGATAATCATATATAAATGCTAACTTATCTTGAAAGGCATTTCCTATAAATACAATTAGACTAATTCCTACCAATATAGCAACAATTATATATAGTAAAATGACTTTTTTAAATGGTATTTTTTCTATAAAATTATTCATAGCATTCACCTCTTGCATTTTCTTTTAAAGCTATTGGTAACATGATTAGTATTGCAAGTGCCATTAAACCAATTGCTCCTACAATAAATGCCCAAATATTTACATCTAGCATAATTAATGTACTTGGTATAAACAATAATAACACAATTGCTAATATAAATATTTTTTGCATTCTTCTTTCTTTTCTTGTTTGTTTTAATTCAAAACATTTTTTATCTATCTCTGGTTCTAAATTTGATAATACATTTTGTAAATTTTTATCCATATGCATTACCTCCTCTTTTTATCCTTTTTTCTAATTTTTTCTTTCCTTCATGTATCCTACTCTTTATAGTTTTCGGCTTTGTTCCCATTTTTTCAGCAATTTCCTTTAAAGAATATTCTTCTAAATATTTCAGCTTTATTGCCTGTGCTTGTTCAAATGGTAATGTATCGATTTCTTTTAATACCATATCTAATTCATTTTTTTCTGCAATCTTATCTTCTACTGAAATCGGATCAGATATGCTTTCTATATCAATTTCTGATTCCATTTTTTTATCTTTCTTTAAATAATCTAAATAACAATTTTTGGCTATTTTCATGAGATATGTACTAAACATTGCTTTTCCTTTTATATCAAATTTATCTATATGTATTACCAATTTTAAAAATGTCTCTTGTACTAAGTCTTGAGCTACCTCTTCGTTTGCTGTTAATTTTATTAAGAATTTTGATACATATGGATAATATATGGTAATTAATTCATTAAAGGCTTCTTTTTCTCCTTTTTGGCACTTTTTTATTAATTTTACCTCATTCAAGCTAGCACCTCTTTTCTGTTTTCCACTTATTACACGATTTTAAAGTAAAAAGGTTGGTGTTTTTATAATATTTATGTTGATACTTTAATAAATAGATTTTTTGTCTATGCCTCATTATTATATCACTTCTAGTCAAATGGTCTAGTAATTTTAAAATATATTCTGTTAATATAAACTTTTAGTAGAGAAAATTTGATAAAAAAATTGAATAAGAGATATCTCCTTTGAGTGTTTTTATCGTAAAAAAAGTAAGATAAAGACAATAGTTTTTAATAAACTATCTGTCCTCTTTTTATTGGCAGTTACATTTACTACTTTTCCGATTACGCCACAACCATATTCATCATCTTGATATTCTATATCTTGAAAATTAATTTAAATTAGCTGTATTGACTAATATAACAGTTCATGCATTATTCTATTTCCTATTAAAGTCATATTAACATCTTTTTGTGAAGATATGTTTGATAAAACCACAACTCCAACTTTCTTTTCTCTGTTAAATCCAATATAGCTATTGAAATTAGTTGTAGAACCATTATGCCATATAATATTATTCTTATTATCTATCATCCATGTCATTCCTACACTATCAACATTTATATCAAACATATCATAAATTTCATTAACCACATTCACATCTTTTAACGGCTCTTGCGTCTTCATCACATAATTTTCATCAGATGTGATTAGTGTTTCTAAATATTTTGACATATCTTGAACATTAGAAATAATTGCTCCTGTAGGGATATAACCATCATCTTCGTTCCATTTCCAATATCCACTTAAATTACCTGTTCCTGTTGCAATAGTTGTATTATTCATATCTAATTGTTCTAAATATTCTTCTAATAACTCAATATAGTTTTTATCATATACTTTCTCTAATACTAATCCTAATGTTGCAACACCAAAGTTTGAGTAATTAAAATTATAATCTTTATCTTCCAACTTTGTTTTGTTTAATTCTTCCAATAATTGTTCTTTTGAAATATTATAAAAATCGTTTCCTCCAGCAAAGTAATTTATTATTTTTTGAACGCTTAAATAATATGGCTTAAGTCCTGATGTATGAGTAATTATTCGTTTTATAGTGGGATAGTATCTGTTTTCAAGTTTTAAATATTTTGAAATATTATCATTTAAATTTATTTTTCCCTCTTCTATTGCTTCAGAAACTAGCATTGATGTAAAAGTTTTAGTAATTGAACCTATCTCATAATCATAATTCAAATTATATTCTGCACCATATACATTATAAGTAACACCATTTTCATCATATATAGCTACCGATACAATTGCGTTTTCATTATTATTTAAGGTATAATTTATCATTTGACTAGAGGTATATTGACTAATCTCTTTCATCTTATTTTTATATATAATTCCACTAATAAGATTATATATAAAATATAAAAAAATTATTATGATTACAATTATCGCAAAAATATTCAATCTTCTCTTTTTCATCTAATTTTAACTCCCTATGTAATTACTTTCATTAAAATTTGTTATTAAATTACTATTTATTAATTGTTGTTATTCCACTTTGCTTTAACTAATTTTTTATGAATATCAATTTCTTCTATATATTCGTAATTCTTACTCCATTTACAAAATATAGAATTGGGGTTTAATATCACTTTTGTTATAAATGAATTAGGTACAGAATTCCAACCATTTTGTGGCACTAATCTTATGTAGATTTTATCCTTATCTCTATTGATTTCATATACTCCTTCTAAATATCCCATTTTCTCTTTTGGGCATATTTTAAATATTCCTTTTGTATCTTTGTTCATATTAAAGCATGGTGAAAAATTTATATCGATTTTTCCATCTTCTAAATGAACTATTATCTTACTCAAAGAATTAGAATCCTCAAAAATATACTCTACATTTTTATCTATGTAAGAATTATTATTTAAATTTACTTCTAAAAAAGATAGAGAATCAGTATTAGCAAATTTCAATAATTCACACTGATTACTATATCTTGCATAATACCTAAATTGCATATTCATAGGCATAGGAAATTTATCCATTACAATTCTTTTGTCTTCTATTTTACATTCTATTTGTGTATGTTTTTTTCTTATAAAATCAAAATCGTACATAAAAAATAAAGGTAAAAAATTTGGGTTTTTAGAGCCATATCCTATAGGTGCTAATAAATTCATAGGTATAGACTTTTTATTTGAAAATTCTTTTATGTAAAAATCTATTTTTCTATTTTCTAAATCTCTAAAACTAAATGATATACATTCACAATTGTTTTGTTTTTCTAAATAAGCTTTTTTTATAGGCACTTGTATATGTCTATTTAATCCTCTTTCAGCAACATTAAACTTTTCATTTTTTTGAAATTTTAATGAAGAATCATCATAAACATCTACATAATTATCTTTTCTATATGAAACTATTCTATATCCATTTCCATAGGGCTCACCATCAATATATTGCAATTCAAAACTTTTATATATTTTATCAGTTTTTCTCTCAAATGGAATAATTGCTAACTTCTTTACTGGACTATAATTTACAATAAAAGGAATTATACTTTTCATATAGAATCTCCTCTACAACTTACGGTAGTGTCAACTAAATTTATATTTCATTTAGTTACACCCCTGTATTTTTAAGGTTTTCATCATTTTTTTGTAATAA
>CALXFE010000015.1 GCA_944387545.1 uncultured Clostridia bacterium
AAAAATATTCTATCAAATTGGTATCTCTTATTCAATTTTTTTATCAAATTTTCCCTACTAAAAGTTTATACTAACGTGAATAAGTTATCAAAATTATAAAGTTAATTAAAAAAATAAAATACAGTATAAAAGAGATATAACAAAGACAAGAACCAGAATGAAACCATATATAAATATACTAGCAAAAGATTTATATAAAAGTGTAGAAGAATTAAATGAAAAACAAATGAAAGAATATTATGATAAAACTAAAAGGATAACACAAATATTATTTAAAAATTTAATTGTAAATTATTGAGATTTCACGAAAAATCTCTTAAAATCATGCCAATAAACATTTTTGAATAAAACCAATAAATATTTATTGAGATGGAAAAAATTATTGCCTTGTGAGCCTTAGAAAAAATCCCAAAAGCTTGTTTTAGAGCCATCCGCCATGCTATAGAAGTCGCATGGGAAGAGGTCAACAAGAAATTGTAGAAAATATTTTTGGATACACAATCTCAGCAGCTAAGGAAAACCAACAAACTCAGAATTTATAGCTATGATTGCTGATAAGCTACGCCTTGAATTAAAGAGTGCATAAGGAATTTATAAAGTTATTAAAAGAAACAGTCAATAGAATAATAGAGACTTCTAAATTGATTAGAAATGAAAAGAGAGACACATCTAAAGAAAAAAGATGTGTTTTTTTGCATGTATAAAATGAAAAATTATGGAAATAATGAAAACAAATACATAAGAAATTAAGGAGGTACAGATGGAAGATATAGATTTAAAAAATATGATTATTTTAAAAGACTTACCATCAAATATTGTCAAGGAAGCATATGTAGTTTTCAAGTCCAATAAAATGATAAAAAAATTTCAAAAAATAAATAAAAATGATGAAAATAAACAACAAGATGTTGAAAAAGAAGATAATCAATATGCCATAAAAGAGGCAGAAATGTTAGTAATGGATTATATAGAAAAAACGGAAAAATCAGAAAAAGAAGTTATCTTAAACTCAAAAATAAATAAAAAGCTAAAAAAGTATGCTTATATTGCTAGTATTATTATCTGTATACAGTTCATATTATTAATTATTAAATAGGCATAAAACACCTTTTCCAAACATATAGTTTAACAAGAAACGAAGGAAGAGGTGTTTTTTATGGAAAGAGCAATGACAGTAGAAGAAAGAATTAGACGAGCAGAAGAAATATATGAACGTCGAAAAAGAAATGAAGGACTAACACTCATTAATGAAGAAAGAAAAAGTGAAAAGAAAAACGAGAAAAAAGATATAAAATTATTAAAAAAAATGGTTATTCAATTGTTAGTTTGTATATGTGTCTACCTAATAATTTATACAATACAAAATAATCAATATATTTTTTCTGAAGATTTTATCAATAAAGTAAATGAAATCATTTCTTATGACATTGACTTTATAAAAATATACGAAAATACAAAAAATTATATAATGAGTACTTTTAGAAAAGATGAGGAAAATCAGGGAAATGATACAAACACCATAGAAAATACTCTAGAGGACAATCAAACCAATAATGGAATCGGTGGTGCAGTCGAAGGAGCAGAACAAAAATCTGAAGATGTAGGAGAAAATCAAAACCTAACACAAGAGGAACAAGATATTGTAAATGTAAAGAATACAACGAGTTTTATCAAGCCAATAGAAGGGACAATAAGCTCCAGTTATGGTTTTAGAGAAACTGCGACAGGAGCTGTTCCTAAAAATCATACAGGAACAGATATAGCAGCAGTAACAGGAACCAAAATAAAATCAGCAACAGATGGGCAGGTGGTTCTAGCTTCAGAAGAAGGTGATTATGGGAAGCACCTTAAGATACAAATAGGAGAAGTGAGTATCATTTATGCACATTGTAATAGCTTATATGTGAAAGAAGGAGACATGATTACGCAAGGACAAGAAATAGCAGAAGTTGGTTCTACAGGAAATTCAACAGGTCCACATTTACACTTTGAAATTAGAATATCAGAAAGAACCGTTGATCCACAAAAGATTTTAGAATTATAGAGGAGAAATGATGAAATTTAGAATAGATTTAAAAATATTTGTATTGATTATATTGTTTTTCATTACAAATCAAATAAAGATATATGCGATGATAATGATATTTGCAATTATACATGAATTAGGACATTTGATGGCTGGTATTCTATTAGGAATGCAACCAGATAAAATGGAAATAAGGCCATTTGGTGTTTCAATTGATTTTAACATAAAGAAAAAAGATTATACCATAAAAATAAAAAAAGGAAATTTATTAGAATTAAAGAAAATATGGATAGCATTAGCAGGACCAGTTATGAACGTGTTTATTATTTTTATATTATTCATACCTAATATTTTTAACATCAATGAAAATGATAAAATGTTAATAATATTTTCAAATGTTACATTAATTTTATTTAACATATTGCCAATTTATCCATTAGATGGAGGAAGGGTATTAAAAGGGATAATCTATCTATATAAAGGAAAATATAAGTCGGAAGAATCCATAAATAGTATATCTTACATAACTTTGATAATATTAACAGCAATAAGTAGTATAGCAATATTATATTTAAAAAATATAGCAATATTTTTAGTAATTATGTTTTTGTGGGGATTACAGATTAAAGAAAATAGAGTATATGAAAATAAAAAGAAATTATATGCGATAGCAAAAAAAGAAATAAAAACAAACAACTGCAAAAATGTAAAAATGCCTATTGAAAATAAAATAAATTAATAGTAAACTATACTAAAGAAAGTTGGAGGTAAATGCAAATGATGAAACGAAATAGAGGCGTTACACTTGTTGCGTTAACGATTACTGTGGTAATCATTCTAATTATTACAGGAATGATTGTTTATTCAGCACAAGATAGTTTGTATGTAAAAAACTTAACAGATATGCAAAATGATATAGTAAATTTAAGAGATAAAGTATCATTATATTATTCAAAATATGGAGAAATACCAGCTGGTACAGAATATCCAGATATAAGTAATTTACAGGAAGCAGGTGTAATTGGAGCAAATGATACAGGGAAATTTTTAATTATAGAATTAGAATATTTAGATGGATTGTCTTTAAATTTTGGTAAAGATTATGAAAAATATAAAAGTAAAGAGTATACGAATTTAACAGATTTAACAGATTTATATATTATTAATAAAAATAGTCATAATATATTCTATGTCAAAGGTATAAAAGTTAAAGAAAATAACGGAACTAAAATATATTATACAGATTATACTGAAGGAGATACAGAAGCAGTCGTTTTAAAAGAAATAAAGGAAAATACAATAAAAATAGGAGATTATATAAATTACACATATGATACAGTAAGTGAAGGATATGATTTACCAACAACACAAAGTGGATATACAAGTAACCAGACAATAGCACAAACAACTGGATTAAAATGGAGAATTCTAAATATAAATGAAGATGGAACAGTAGATTTAATAAGTGATACTCCAACAAATCAAGAAGTATATTTTCAAGGAGCAAGAGGATATAATAATGGAGTATATCTATTAAATGATATATGTAAAAAGCTATATAGTAACAGTTCAATTAATGTAGAAGCAAGAAGTTTAAATATAGAAGATATACAGGATAAGATGAAAGTCGATGAAATAACAGGGAAAAAAACTTATGAAAGTTTTGCATCAGAAATAGGCGTTAATTATAGCAAGACATATTCTTATTCAAACAATACATGGTATCCGTTACAATGGAAAAATGATAATGGAATAGATGGAGAAAGTAATCAGACACAAGTGATAGAATATGCAACAGAAAATGATGCAAAGGCTCAAGAAAGTAATACATTAACAGTAACACAAACTTATTGGACCTTATCAGCAGATGAAATGCAAGCAAATTTTATCTCTGCTAACACAAGAGACACATCAAAATCAAATAGTATGTATTATGAATTATTATGTAATAATGGAAATTCTAATTATTGGTTGGCATCACGCTATGTTAATATTGGCACTTCATCTAATGCTTATTTCGGTTTGCGCCGTGTGTATAGTGGAAATGTTAGTGGCAAGTTCTTGGTTGATTCAAGCAGTTCTACGGCTGGCGACCATTATTATGTTCGCCCTGTAGTTACATTAGGGACTGACATAGAAATCACAGCCGTAGAAAATGCAGATGGAAATAGTACAGAAAATATGCATCAAATTAATAAAAAATAAGTAATTTGATTAAAAATTAGTAAATATACGTAACAATAAAAATTCAAGTAGTACCATGTATTACTTGAATTTATTGATTTATATAGAATTTCCTTACTAAAGTAAAAAACAAATATAAAAAGATGTATTTGGGGATTGTAACAAAATTGTAACAATTTAGCAATAATTTTGTAATTTTAGTATAAAATATCATTGACATTTTATGTATTTCGTTATATGATATACACATCAAAAAATATGTGTTTTTAAATCCTAAGGAGGAGAATTATGGGAGAAGTAATTGTTATAACATCAGGTAAAGGTGGAGTAGGAAAAACAACAACAACAGCAAATTTAGGTTCAAGTTTAGCATTAGAAGGAAAAAAAGTAGTACTAATTGATACAGACATAGGGCTACGTAACTTAGACGTTGTTATGGGATTAGAAAATAGAATTGTATATGATATCGTAGATGTTGTAGAAGAAAAATGTAAATTAAGACAAGCTTTAATAAAAGATAAGAGATTTAAAGAACTATACCTATTACCAGCAGCCCAAACAAGAGATAAAAGCGCAGTAAATGAAGAACAAATGAGAAACTTAGTAGGCAAATTAAAAGAAGAATTTGACTATATATTAATAGATTGCCCAGCAGGAATAGAACAAGGTTTTAAAAACGCAATTGCTGGAGCCGATAGAGCCATTGTTGTTACAACAGCAGAAATATCAGCCATAAGAGATGCTGATAGAATTATAGGGCTTTTAGAATCATCTGATATCAAAAATCCAGAGTTAGTAATTAATAGAATTAGACCTAATATGGTAAAAAAAGGTGAGATGATGGATGTAGATGATATCGTAGATTTATTATCAATCGATTTAATAGGTGTCGTGCCAGATGATGAGTACATAATAACGCAAACAAATAAAGGAGAACCAGTTATACAAAACAGAAGAGCACCATCAGGAAAAGCATATATAGAAATTGCCAAAAGGGTTCTAGGAGAAAAAATAGAGGTAACAATACCAGGTAGAGAAAAAGGTTTTTTCGCAAAATTAAAAAGATTATTTAAAAAATCATAATAAAACAAAAAAAGTTGGAGGGAAATTTAAGAATGTTTGAAAGCATAATGAAATTCTTTAATAAATTAAGAAAAAAAGAAGAAAAGGCGGCGACCAATTCAAAAGAAGCGGCTAAAGAAAGATTACATTTGGTTCTTATGCAAGATAGAGCAAATGTTTCAGCAGATTTCTTAGAATTAATGAAACAAGAAATAATAGATGTCATTAAAAAATATATAGATATAGATGAAGGAGCCATAGATGTAAGATTAACAAACAAGGAAAATGAAGATGGTACAAATGGAGCTCCAGCTTTATATGCGAATATTCCTATTTTAAATATAAAAAATGAAGCAAGAAAAATTGAAAAAACAGAAAATAAAAAAGAAGAAATGAATAGTAATCAAAAAAATGCAAATCCTGAAGAAGAGAAAACAGAAAATAAAGAACAAGAATTAAAAAATGAAGAGAAAAAAATAGATTCAATGAGAGAAAATGCATTAAAAAGTGAAGATAATATAAGCGAAGAAAATTTAGAATACAAAGATAAAAAACAAGAAAAAAAAGAAAACGAAAATAAAGATATGAATACACAACAAGAAAATGAAGAAAAAATAGATTCAGAAGACAAAGAACAACTTGCAGAAAAAGACAAAGAAACAAACGGACAAAAGGAAAGTTAAATCAAAATAATGAATAGAAAAAGAGTGATTTAATGAGAAGAAGAGAATTAAAAAATATGGAGTGGGGAATTTTAATTACTGCAATTATTCTATGTATAATAGGAATAGTTGCATTATTTTCTGCCACTCAGGAAACTGAATATGAAGAATTTACAAAGCAAATAATATGGTTTGTTGTTAGTTTGATAATTATGCTAATATTTATGTTTGTAGATTATAACTTGTTATTAAAAGCATCTCCAGTATTATATGGTATATTTATTATCTTGTTAATAGGTGTACTATTTACAAACCCAATCAATGGAGCAACAAGTTGGTTTAATATTGGAGCATTTTCATTCCAACCAGGTGAATTTGCAAAAGTTTTTGTAATCTTATTTTTAACATATACAATAGTAAAAATACAGCATAAAGGTCAGGATGAAATTAACAGAATAACACGATTATTAATCGCATTAGCAGTAGTGGCATTACCAGTTTTATTAATTGTTATGCAACCAGATTATGGAACAGCATTAGCATTTATTGTGGCAACTGCATTAATGTTATTTTCAGCAGGGTTAGACAAAAAGTATATTATAGGAACCATATTATTGATAGCTATTGCTGTGCCAATATTATATAACTTTATATTACCAGAACATGCGAAAACAAGAATAGATGTATTCTTAAATCCAGAATCGGATCCTAGAGGAGCAGGATATAATATTATTCAATCAAAACTTGCTATAGGAGCAGGGGGATTAACAGGAATGGGATTATTGAAAGGGAATCAAACACAATTAGGATTCTTATATCCTAAAACAACAGATTTTATATATTCTGTTATTGGAGAGGAAATGGGATTTATAGTAGCAGGTGGTATTATATTGCTGTATGTATATCTAATAACCAAATGTATCTATATTGCTAAAACAGCAAAAGACAAAGCAGGTTCATTAATAGCAATTGGTATAACAGGTATATTTTTATTTCATGTAATAGAAAATATAGGTATGGTTATGGGATTATTACCAATAACAGGGGTACCATTACCTTTCATAAGTTATGGAGGAAGCTCTTTAATTACAAACTTTATATGTATAGGAATTTTATTAAACATTAGTGGAAAAAGACAAAAAACAATATTTGTACAATAGAAAGGAAAAGTTGTTTTTCCTTTTTTATTGTTATATAAAAAGAAAAATTGAAGCGAATGGATTAGATTAAAATGCTAATGGAATCAATTAGTTAAAAAAAGTAAGGAGAAAAAATGCGTTATATAAAAAAACTAAAAATAGGAAATGTAGAATTGAATAATAATTTAATACTAGCACCAATGGCAGGGGTAACCAATAGACCTTTTAGAATGATATGCAAAGAATATGGTGTAGGTATGGTATGCACAGAGATGGCAAGCTCTAGGGCAATGTTTCATAATGATGTAAAAACAGAAAGATTACTAAATACAGATGGAGAGAAAAGACCGATTAGTATGCAAATATTTGGTAGTGATGAAGAATCAATGGCATATGCAGCAAAATATGTAAGCAAAATAGCGGATATTGTAGATATTAATATGGGATGTCCAGCGCCAAAAGTGGTAAAGAATGGTGATGGTAGTAAATTATTATTGGATTTAGAAAAGGCAGAAAAGATTTTACAAGCTGTAATACATAATTCGGACGTTCCAGTAACATTAAAAATAAGGAAAGGTTGGGACAAAGAAAATATAGTAGCAGTAGAAATTGCTAAAATAGCTGAAAGAGTAGGAGTATCCGCCATAACAGTACATGGAAGAACAAGGAGTGAATTTTATACAGGTACAGCAGATTTAGATATTATAAAAAAAGTAAAAGAAAGTGTAAAGATTCCTGTAATAGGAAATGGAGATGTGGTAAATGGAGAGTCTGCTAAGAGGATGTTTGAATATACAGGCGTAGATGGAATTATGATAGGAAGAGGAAGCTTTGGAAGACCTTGGATATTTAAAGAAATTATAGAATATCTAGAAAGCGGAAAGAAAATGCAAGAACCTAGCAATGATGAAAAATTACAAGTAATTAAAAAACATATAGATTTAGCAGTTGAAGAAAAAGGGGAAATAGCAGTAAAAGAACTAAGAAAACATATAGCCTGGTACACGAAAAATCTTAAAAATTCTAGTGAATTTAGAAATACAATTAATACAATAGAAACAAAGGATGAATTAGTAAATACAATAGACGAATATTTTAAAAGTCTTTAGAATAAAATTTAGCAAGAAACTATTTGTATAAACTTTATACAAATAGTTTCTTGCTAAAATTTTTTAGGAGGCTTTTTTTTTGAGTAAACATATAGTATTTAAAACGTTTATAGCAATCATATTTATCGTTATGATTCTTTTCTTAGTATTTTTTTATATAAACAAGACTAAAAAAATAAAAATTGGAAATAATACTAGTAGTCAAGAAATTATTGAAAATATTTTAAATATTAGTTCATATGAAACAGTGATAGAAGCTGAAATAAATAGTAATAAAAATACAAATAAATATTTAATAAAACAAAAATACATAGCTCCAGATGTATCAGAACAGGAAATACTTGAACCAGAAAACATAAAAGGAATAAAAATTATCAAAAAAGAAAATGAATTAAAACTTACAAATACAAAATTAAATATATCAAAAATATATAATAATTATCAGTACATGACAGATAATTGTATGGATTTAAATACATTTATAAATGACTATAAAACAAATAAGAAAAAAGAAAATGAAGAAAAAAATAATGAAATTCTACTGCATATAGAAAATCAAAATAGTCAATATACTAGATATAGGACATTATATATAAGCAAGGAAACAGGAAAACCTACAAAAATGGAAATAAAAGATAATAGCAAAAAAAAAATCATTTACATATTATATAGAGAAGTAAAGTTTAAAAATTAAAACTTTACATTAACTAATATTTAAAATAAAAGACATACTTGATAATATAACAATATTGGGAGTGAAAAAGATGATAATAAAAAGAGGAGATATGTTTTATGCAGATTTAAGCCCAGTAGTAGGTTCTGAACAAGGAGGAATAAGACCAGTATTAATTATACAAAATGATTTAGGAAATAAATATAGTCCCACAGTAATAGCAGCAGCTATAACTTCACAAACAGGAAAAAACAAATTACCAACACATATAGAAATTGATTCAGAAAGCTGTGGACTAAAAAACAATTCAGTTGTTTTAACAGAACAAATCAGAACAATAGATAAAAGTAGATTAAAAGAAAAAATAGGACACATAGATGATGAAAAAATTATTAACAAAGTAAATAATGCATTAGGTGTCAGCTTTGGGCTAGAAGAATAGAAGAGGATTTAAGTTGAATTAAATCCTCTTTATAATGTGTTTTAAACTCTTAATTTTTTAATATTTTTAATTTCGCTATATAAATTATCAATAATTGCTTTTCTTGTATTATATGCTTCAACATATTCCTGATAAATCTGGTTAAAATTCTCTAAAGTTTCACCAGGTTTGAATAAAAGTTTCATACCTTCTAAGTAATAATTTTTCTTTTTATCATTTTTAGCTTTTTCCATTTTTTCTTTATATTTTTCTATTTGCTTAAAGCGTTTAATATCTTCTGCTAAAGCATCAACATAGCTTTGTGTACATGTAATTTCATAACCGATATCATCAATAACAACTTTAAATAAAGTACGGACAATAATAGGATTGCTTTTTCCAAGTTTGGCTTCTTCTGCAAGATAATTTAAGGTTCCAGAATAATTTGGTTCAAGAGAAGGCTTTGTTTCTTCGATTAAAATTTTCAAAGTATCTGTGATACCAATGTGAGACTTATATTGTCTTTTACTAACAATGGCATCATATTCATCGGCAACTCTAATAATTTGCCCTTCATAAGGAATATCTTTTTTTGTTAATCCTTGAGGATA
Source organism: uncultured Clostridia bacterium (assembly GCA_944387545.1). Taxonomy (GTDB): domain Bacteria; phylum Bacillota; class Clostridia; order TANB77; family CAG-508; genus CAG-269. The sequence continues at coordinate 9,888 of CALXFE010000015.1, forward strand.
TCCTGTACCATTTAAAGCTTCATGATGATATAAAGGGCCAGCAGCATAAGGTCTTAACTTTAAGTCTTTCATACACATTTCATATCCTAAAGTTGTATGTGTTTTCATAACCTCAAATTCTTCATCTGTTAATTTAGAAGGTTTTTGTAAGATAGCTGGTGGTATAAATAATTTTCCAATATCATGGAGATATGCACATATTGTACAATATTCAGTAAACCCTTTATTACAATGTAAATACTCACAAAGTCTACAAGTTAAAGCAGCTACATTTTCACAATGCTTTCTAGTAAAAACATCTAATGTATCTAACATATTTAATTGATATCGCATAGTTTTATCTAAGTTATACGATTTTAAACTAGTTTTATCATAAAAATCAAATTCAGGTTGTTTCATATTTTCAACTCCTATCAAAAATATCATATCATTAAATAAAAAAAACTGCAATAAATTATTGTATTCTAGAAAAATTTTCTAATACATAATGAAATTATGTATTAGATGAATATAAATATCAAAAATTGTGATAGAAAGAAAATGTCTTGAAAATATAAATGTATAAGAAAGCAGAACAACTATAAAATAGAGAAAAACAGATTGATTGACATAAAATGGAAAACGGTATATAATATTATCGGAAACTTGGAAATCCTGACTCAGAAAAGAGGGAGGTTGAGGAAAATGCCAGAGAAAACCAGTTTAGAAAGATGGAAAAAAGAATACAATTTTATAAAAGGCTATGCAACAATGTATAAAATGCGCAATACCTTGATTGCACTTACATTAGCTTTGAAATATCACGATGGTCAATATCGGGATGGAGGAGAACCATACATCATTCATCCATTGATGGTGTGTAAAACATTAATTCTTTTAAACATAGAAAAACGTTTAGAAGAATGGTATCCTGATATGAATATTCATCAGATAAGACATCAGTGTGATATTATGTATGCTGCAGCAATACTGCATGATGTTATAGAAGAGTGCGAACTTACTAATAGAGGAAGAGAACTTGTGGAAACCTATAATCTTGATGAAGAAGTTTGGAAAATAGTATGGCTATTAAGCAAACCACCTAAAATCAAGAAATGGCCTTGGAGTCCTGTTTATGACCCGGAAAGATATTTTTGGAACATATTAAACAGTTGGAAAGCAACAATTATCAAAATTGCTGATAGGGCAAACAATTGCAGTACAATGGAAGTGTTTGAAGAAGAAAGAAAAAAGAAATATATACTTGAAACAATCCAGTATATATATCCACTTTGTTCAAAAGGAAAGATTCGGTATCCAGAATTTTCAGATACCATATCTATCTTAAAAAATCTAATTGTATCTGTATGTGAAACATTAGCATCTATTCTAGGAATGCAGGAAGCCATATCGGACGAGGAAGAAGAATACAAGAAAACAGTGCATTTCATAGAAGGTATGAGTAGGAATGAATTGCCTAACACATACAAAGCATTGTTTATTGCTCAAAAGTTTCATAAAGGACAGACAAGGACAAGTGGTGACCCATTTGTCATTCACCCAATTAGAGTTTGTTCATATCTCATGACATTGGGGATTCATGATGACTATACTTGTGCGGCAGCTTTGCTACATGAGATTCCACAGATGTGCCAAATATCTGAAAGTGGAGAAGAATTTAGTAAAGATTATGGCATTGAAAAAGAAGTAGTCAATGTTGTAGAATTGGTTGCTAACAAAAACAAACCGCTAGAAAAATATTATTTGGACATTGAAATGAATCCAAGAGCATTATTAGAAAAACTGTCTAATCGAGTTCACACATGCACATTTCTTGCGAAAGCGAGTAACCAAGATATGATGGATTACATAATGGAAACCAAAGAATATATGGTTCCAATGTGTAAATATGGCATGCTACATTATCCGCAATATGCAAACCAGATAGAAATTATGCAAAGCCATATTCTGGTGATTTGCAATATTCTGGAAGTTGTAACAAAAGAAACTGGTTTAACCTCACACGGAAGCTAACGATTTGTTGGCTTCCATTTTTTTTGCCCAACCATTGAAAAATAGCGAAAATTATGGTAATATAAGTAAGATAAAAAAAGGGAAAAGTTAAAAAATTAAGATTTTTAACTTGAATTGGTACCTAAGGAAGGAAATGAAAGATATGTACAGAACAAAAACTTGTGGAGAACTAAATATTAAAAATATAAAAGAACATGTTGAACTTGCAGGATGGATTCAAAAAATAAGAGATTTAGGTGGAATGACTTTTATTGATTTAAGAGATGAATTTGGAATGACACAAATTGTTGTCAATGATGAAGAATTAAAAAAATTTGTAAAAGAATTACATACAGAAAGCTGTATCCACATAGAAGGAGAAGTTGTGGAAAGAGCGAGCAAAAATCCTCATATGAAAACAGGAGAGATAGAAGTTGTGGCTCAAAAAATAGAAGTATTAGGAAAATGTAAAAACGTACTTCCTTTTGAAATTAATACAGAGCAAGAAGTTAGAGAAGATTTACGATTAGAATATCGATTTTTAGATTTAAGAAATGAAAAATTACACAATAATATTTTACTACGTTCAAAAATCTTAAAAACCATAAGAGATAAAATGGATGAGCTTGAATTTACAGAAATTCAAACACCAATCTTAGCAAATTCTTCTCCAGAAGGTGCAAGAGATTATTTAGTACCAAGTAGATTAAATCCAGGAGAATTTTATGCGCTTCCACAAGCACCACAACAATTTAAACAATTATTAATGGTTAGTGGATTTAACAAATATTATCAAATTGCACCATGTTTTAGAGATGAAGATCCAAGAGCAGATAGAGCACCAGGAGAATTTTATCAATTAGACTTTGAAATGAGTTTTGCGACCCAAGAAGATGTCTTTAAAGTTATTGAAGAAGTGGTACCATATACTTTTGAAAAATTCACGGATTGGAAAGTAGATAAAGGACCATTTGTCAGAATTCCATATAAAGAAGCAATGGAAAAATACGGAATTGATAAACCAGATTTAAGAAATCCTTTAATTATTCAAGATGTAACAAAACTATTTGAGGGCTCTGATTTTAATGCATTTAAAGATAAAACCATAAAAGCGATTATTGTACCAAATGGAGCAGAACAAGGAAGAAAATTCTTTGATAAGATGGGTGAATTTGCAACAACTGACGAAGTGGGAGCAAAAGGCCTAGCTTGGACAAAATTAGACAATGAAGGAAATGTACAAGGGGGAATAGCAAAATTCATTACAGAGGAAATTAAAGAAAAACTAGAAAAAGACTTTGGATTAGAAAAAAATGCAAGTATTTTCTTTATCGCAGATGAGTTTGAAAAAGCACAAAAAATTGCAGGTTTAGTTAGAATTGAATTAGGAAAACGATTAGACTTAATTGAAAAAGGTGTATACAAATTCTGCTTTATCGTCGATTTCCCAATGTATGAATTATCAGATGAAGGAACAATAGACTTTAGTCACAATCCATTTTCAATGCCACAAGGTGGATTAGAAGCTTTAGAAAACAAAGATCCATTAGATATATTAGCATATCAATATGATTTAGTATGTAATGGATATGAAATGGCATCAGGAGCCGTTAGAAATCATGCCCCAGAGATCATGGTAAAAGCATTTGAAATTGCAGGATATAGTGAAGAAGATGTCAAAAATCGATTTGGTGCATTATATAATGCTTTCCAATATGGAACACCACCTCATGCAGGTGCTGCACCTGGAATTGATAGAATGATTATGCTAATTGCAGACTCTCAAAACATAAGAGAAGTTATTGCATTTCCAAAGAATAAAAAAGCAAGAGACTTATTAATGAGAGCACCATCTGTTGTTACAGAACAACAATTAAAAGATGTACACATTAAATTAGACTGTTAGGGACGTGCCAAAATGGACATTTTTTGTCCAAAAGGGACAGACTAAGTTAAACAGATTGAAAAGTAAACGTTTAATAAAAAAGGAGAATTTAAGAATGGAATATCGATATAGACCAAGTGGGGTATGTTCAAGAGAAATGATAATTGAAATGGATGGAAAGATAATAAAGAAATTAACCATTGTCGGAGGCTGTGCTGGAAATACATTAGGTGTATCTAGATTAATAGAAGGAATGAATATTGATGAAGCTATCAAGAGATTAAAAGGTATTCCTTGTGGTACAAAAGGAACTTCTTGTCCAGATCAATTATCAAAAGCATTAGAAGAAATTAAAGAAAAATATAAGATAGCTTAAAGTATAGCTATAATATTAAAGTGATAAGTTACTGTAACAGAAAATAAATATTATAGAAATAAAATGAGGTTAGTTCATGAAAGAAAAAGTATTATTAGGAATGAGTGGAGGCGTAGATAGTTCTGCATCAGCAATTCTGTTAAAAAAAGCAGGATATGAAGTTATTGGTTGTACAATGAATTTGTTAGAGGAACCAAATGAAGAAGCCATAAAAGATGCCAAAAAAGTATGTGAGAAACTAGGAATTGAACATCATGTTTTTGATTGTAGAAAAGAATTTAAATGTCGTGTGATGGAGACATTTATTTCTGAATACGAAAATGCAAGAACACCAAATCCTTGTGTGGAATGTAATCAATATTTGAAATTTGGCGTTTTTTATGACAAAGCAAAAGAATTAGGTTGCCAATATATTGCAACAGGTCATTATGCGAAAAAAGAATATTCAGAAAAATATCAACAATATGTTTTAAGGAAATCTAATGAAGAGAAAAAAGACCAGACATACTTTTTATATACCATTCCAAGAGAAAAAGTAGAGTATATTTTATTTCCATTACAAGATAATGTAAGTAAAGAACATACAAGAGCGTTGGCAGAAGCATATGGATTAGAAATTGCACAAAAAAAAGATAGTCAAGAAATTTGTTTTATTAAAGATAATGATTATCAAAGGTTTTTAAAAGAACATATACAAAAAGAGCCAAAAACAGGAAAGATTGTTTTAACAACAGGAGAAATTTTAGGAACCCATAATGGATTGATTAATTATACTATAGGACAAAGAAAAGGTTTAGGAATTTCTTATAAAGAACCATTGTATGTTGTGAAATTAGATATAAAAAATAATCAGGTTATTGTTGGAACAGAAAAAGAATTATATAGTAATCAGTTAGAAACAATACATGTCAATTGGATTGTAAATGTTGAAAATAAACTAGAAGAAGGATTAGAATGTTTTGCAAAAATCAGATATAGAGCAAAAGAAGCAAAAGCAAAAGTAATCAAAGAAAATGAAACCATAAAAGTGGTATTTCAAGAACCACAAAGAGCAATTACCAAAGGTCAGTCTGTTGTATTTTATGATGAAGATGGTATTGTTTTAGGTGGCGGGAAGATTAAATAGTAGATTATAAAAATATGTAAAAAAATCGGTTTTACTAGCCGATTTTTTTACAATAAAAAGAAAGACTATGCTTGGCTTAAGAGATAGTCTTTCACAACTTAGTTTTCTTTTATTACGGCTTGCATTATGTAAGCTGTATTTGTTCGGAAATCTCCATTTGTCCCGAAGATACACACCCCTCCTATAGGGATCCATCCTTCCGAAATAGCTTTATTTACTTTATCTGTGAAACCAATGATGTCGAGTTTATAAAGTTCCGATGCCATCTCCCGAATTACCATATATTGCATACTAAATCCTCCTTTGAGTAGGTGCCAAGCTAACCTTTTATATTTTTATTATACTACAATTAACATAAAAAAACAAATGATATAACTCCAAACAGAAAAGTAGGTAAATATCTACTTTTAACATATATATTTTAAATTATTTATTATCTATAATTTCATCAGCCTGTGTTTGTGTAATATATTCATTTTCCACCATCGTCTTTAAAACATGAGCTTGTCTTTCACTGGCTAAATCTGGATTGACTGTTGGAGCATAGACTGAAGGGGCATTTGGAACACCAGCAAGCATAGAAGCTTCATTTAAGTTTAAATCTTTTGGCTCTTTATTGTAATATCCCATACTAGCATCATAAATACCATAATAGCCATCTCCGAAATAGGCACTATTCACATATAGAGCAAAGATTTCATCTTTTGTAAATTTTTGCTCTAAATCATAAGCAGCAAATAGCTCACCTAATTTTCTAATGGCTGTTTCTTCTTGTGTAAAGACCAAATTTTTGGCAACTTGCTGTGTAATGGTACTACCACCTTCTTGTAATTCACCCGTTCTAAGGTTTGTCCAAAGTGCTCTAGCAATTCCGATAAAATCAACAGGACCATGATCATAATATCTTCTATCTTCTACAGAAATAACCGCATTAATATAATCTTGAGATAATTCACTAAAAGGGGTATAGTGTTCATCCTCTGTTATTTCTGCGGTTCTTGTTAATAGTGGTTTTTCATCTAAGGCTTTGGAATAGGAAACAAAACCAATAATACCACATATAATAACAGCAATTAAAATCAATATAAAAATAAGGAATAATAATTTTCTAAAAAATTTCATAGACACCTCTATATAATCTTTTTCTACATTATATAGTAATATTTATGTTTTTACAATAATACAAAAGTTAAGATTTTATGAATTTTTTATAAAGTATTTCTATTTACAAAAATAGCATACTATGATAAAATCCAGAATAGTATAATATAATTATATTATGCCATTTATTAATACCTAAAAGAGGTGAAAGAAAATGATAAAATTTACAAAAATGCATGGGCTAGGGAATGATTATGTCTATATGGATGCCATTCATCAAAATATAGAAGAGGAATCATCTCTAGCTCAATTTGTTAGCAATCGAAACTTTGGTGTAGGTTCTGATGGGCTAATTTTAATCTGTAAAAGTAAGATTGCGGATTTTAAAATGAGAATGTTTAATGCAGATGGTAGTGAAGCGGAAATGTGTGGAAACGGAATTCGTTGTGTAGGAAAATTTGTATATGACAAAGGACTTACTGATAAAACAGAGGTTACCATAGAAACTTTGGCAGGCATTAAAATTTTGCAATTACACGTAGAAAATGGAAAGGTAAAAACAGTAAAAGTGGATATGGGAGAGCCAATCCTTAATCCAAAAGAAATACCGGTTATTTCAGAAGAAGAACCAGTAAAAAATTTAACATTAAAAGCAAAAGATAAAGAATTTACATTTACTTGTGTATCAATGGGAAATCCACATGCAATTACGATTGTAGAAAACACAAAAGATTTTGATGTAGAAACCTATGGAAAGATTCTGGAAGTGGATAAAGTATTTCCAAATAAAACAAATGTAGAATTTATTGAAATTGTGGATAAAAATCATATTAAAATGAGAGTTTGGGAAAGGGGCGCAGGAGAAACGTTAGCCTGTGGTACGGGGGCTTGTGCTTCTGTTGTAGCCTGCATATTAAATGGATTAACAAATAATATTGTTAAAGTAGAATTATTAGGAGGGCCATTAGAAATCGAATGGAACAAAGAAGATTATCATGTCTATATGACAGGACCAGCGGTTACTGTTTTTGAGGGGGAATTAATAGAGATGTCTAAAAATTAAAAGAAAGGAATGAAAAATATGAGTTATATAAATGAAAATTTTTTGAATTTACAAGATAGCTATTTGTTTTCTAGTATAGCAAAAAAAGTAGCAGAATACACAAAAAATCACCCAGATAAAGAGGTTATTAAACTAGGAATAGGAGATGTGACAAAACCAATTGTTCCAGCATGCCTAGAGGCAATGCATAAAGCAGTTGATGAAATTGGAACTAGTGAAGGATTTAAAGGATATGGACCAGAGCAAGGATACGCATTCTTAAGAGAAGCGATTGTAGAAAATGATTATAAAGCAAGAGGTGTGGAAATAGAACCAGATGAGATATTTGTATCAGATGGAGCAAAATGTGATTGTGGAAATATTGTAGATATATTTGCAGAAAACAATAAAGTTGCAATTACAGACCCAGTATATCCAGTATATTTAGATACCAATGTTATGTCAGGTAGAAGTGGAAAGTATAATGAGGAAAAAGGAACATATGAAAATATTGTATATTTACCAGTTACCGCTGAAAATGATTTTAAACCAGCTCTACCAAAAGAAAAAGTAGATATGATATATTTATGTTTTCCAAACAATCCAACAGGAACAGTATTAACGAAAGAAGATTTAAAAATTTGGGTAGATTATGCAAAAGAAAACAACAGTATTATATTATATGATGCAGCATATGAAGCTTTTATAGAAGAAGATAATGTACCACATAGTATTTATGAAGTAGAAGGCGCAAAAGATGTAGCCATTGAATTTAAAAGCTACTCAAAAACTGCAGGATTTACAGGTGTTAGATGTGCCTATATGGTCATTCCAAAAACAGTAAAAGGCTATACAGAAAAAGGAGAGGAAATTCAGTTAAATAAACTTTGGAACAGAAGAACTTGTACGAAATTTAATGGCGTGTCATATATTGTACAAAAGGCAGCAGAAGCTACATATACAGCAGATGGAAGAAAACAAATAGAAGAAAACATTAGCTATTATAAAGAAAATGCAAAAATTATAAAAGATGGATTAGAAGAAGCCGGATTTGCAGTTTATGGAGCAGTGAATTCACCATATATCTGGTTGAAAGTTCCAGAAGGAATGACATCATGGGAATTTTTTGATAAATTATTAGAAGAAGTCCATATTGTTGGAACACCAGGAAGCGGATTTGGACCTCATGGAGAAGGATATTTTAGACTAACAGCATTTGGAACAAGAGAAAATACAATAAAAGCAATTGAAAGAATAAAGAATTGGGATAGAAAATAGTTAAAAGAAAAACAATTAGAAAGTCAAACTTCTAATTGTTTTTTAATGCAAAATTAAAAACAAAAGTTCGTGAGAAATATTGACATTTAAGAATAAAATCTATATAATGTAAAAAATATCTAAAATAGAAAAAGGAGCAAAAAATGAAAGAAGAATTTTTAAATTTATTAAAACAAGTAAATAGAGAAGGCATAGAGGATTTAATTAATTTTTTAGAAAAATCAGACTTTTTTAAAGCACCTGCAAGTACAAGATTTCATGGGGACTATGAAGGGGGATTAGTAGAACACAGCTTAAAGGTATATGAAATTTTAAAACATAAAGTAGAACACAATATAAAAGGCGTAACAGTACCAGAAGAATCTATTATTATTATTGGATTATTACATGACATTTGTAAAACGAATTTTTATAAAGTCGATTATCGAAATGCCAAAAATGCATTAGGTGTATGGGAAAAAGTACCATATTATACCATTGAAGATACCATACCTTATGGTCATGGAGAAAAATCGGTTATGATGATTACAGAATATATGAAATTAACACCAGAAGAAAAATATGCAATTAGATGGCACATGGGGTATACAGAGCCAAAAGAATTATATAATGCAATAGGTGCTTCTTACACCAAATATCCAATTGCATTATTAACACATGAAGCAGATTTAGAAGCTACATATTTTTATGACACATAAAATATTTAGTTAGAACAGCTTCTTATGAGACAAAATAAGAAAAATAGAAAAGAAAGGAAAAAACAATATGTTAGCATATATAAAAGGAACACTAGAAATGAAAATGACAGAATATGTGGTAATTGATGTAGGAGGATTAGGATATAAAGTGTTCATGTCAGGAATCGGAATGGAAAAGTTAGGAGAGATAGGAAGTCAAGTAAAAGTATATACGTATTATAGAGTAAGAGAAGATGATATTAGCATATATGGATTTAATTCTAATGAAGAATTGAGAATGTTTGAACTATTATTATCAGTTAGTGGAGTAGGCGCAAAAACAGCATTGGCTATGCTTGCTGTATGTACACCTTCTGAATTTGTGTTAGCCATTGTATCAGAAGATATTAATGTATTAACATCAATTCCAGGAATTGGCCCAAAATCAGCGAAAAGAATTATCTTAGAATTAAAGGACAAAATTAAAAAGGAACAACAAATTCAAGAATTGGAAAATGCTTCTAAAAATAATAAAGAGATAAGTGAAACAAGCATAAAAGTAAAACAAATGCTTGAAGATGATAATAAAGTACAAGAAGCAATTGCCGCTCTACAAGTTTTAGGGTATAACAAAAAAGAGATTGAAAAGGCATTTATGAAGATAGATAAAACTGGTTTAACAACAGAAGAACTGATAAAGAAAGGATTAATTATTTTAGCCAACTAAATCATAGTTGTATTGTATAGAAAAGCAATTTCTTTTATTTCTATACAACTGCTTAACAGGAAGAGAGAAGGGAAGGAATAAAATGAATAGCAATGAACCATTAGCTTTTCGAATGAGACCAAGAACATTAGAAGAATATGTTGGACAAGAGCATGTTTTAGGAAAAGATAAAATTTTATATAGAACGATAAAAGCAGATAGATTATCTAGTATCATATTATTTGGACCACCCGGATGTGGAAAAACATCATTGGCTAGAGTGATTAGTGAAACAACCAAATATAAATTTTATAAAATAAATGCAGTTACCTCTGGTGTAGCGGACATAAAAAGAGTGGTAGAAGAAACAAAAAACTTTATGATTAATCCAGCTGGAAAAAGTATCTTATTTATAGATGAGATTCATAGATTTAATAAATTACAACAAGATGCATTACTTCCTTTTGTAGAAAATGGAACAATCATATTGATTGGAGCAACAACAGAAAATCCATATTTTGAGGTAAATAAAGCTTTGATTTCCAGGTCAATGGTTATCAAATTGGAACCATTAACAATCGATAATGTATTTACAATATTAAAAAATGCACTTACAAGAAAAGATGGATTAGGAGAATACAATATAAAAATAGAAGATGAAACACTAAAAAAACTAGCCATTATTGCAAATGGAGATGTTAGAACAGCTTTAAATGGTTTAGAAGTTGCAGTGTTAACAACCAATATGGATGCAGATGGTTATATTCATATAACAGATGAAATTATCAAAAATAGTGTGCAAGATAGAAAAGCCATATTTGATAAAAATGGGGAATCCCATTATGACAATATTAGTGCATTTATAAAATCCATGAGAGGTTCTGATCCAGATGCTGCAGTATTTTATTTAGCAAGAGCGCTAAATGGTGGAGAAGACCCTATGTTTTTAGCTAGAAGAATCGTAATATGTGCATCAGAAGATGTAGGTTTAGCAAATCCACAAGCTTTAGTGATTGCAAACTCTGCTATGCAGGCAGTTCATATGGTTGGTATGCCTGAAGCAAGAATTATTTTATCAGAAGCAGCAATCTATGTAGCATTATCTAAAAAATCAAATGCAAGTTATTTAGCAATTGATAAAGCATTAGAAGATGTAAAAACAAAAGAAACAGGAGAAGTACCTATGCATATAAGAAATGCGCCAATAGAAGATATGAAAGAATTAGGATATCATGAAGGCTATTTATATCCACATGATTTTCCAGGACATTATGTTGAACAACAATATTTACCAGATAAGATGGTAGGAACAAAATACTTTATAAAAGATGAAACTATAGATTTATAAATCATAAAAGAGAAGTTAATAAAGATGATAACTGATAAAATGGTTGTCATCTTTACATTTTTTATAGGATAAAAATCACACAATTAGCAAAAAAAATTTTCTTAGAAATCATAAAAAATCATGTATAAAATGATAAAAATTGCAAAAAATAAATCATATGAAAAATATAGCAAAAAAAGTAATAATAGGATTATTAGCTGGTATAGTTAGTGGACTTTTTTCAACTGGGGGAGGAATGATTATTGTTCCAGCTTTTATTTACTTATTGAATATGGAAGATAAAAAAGCAAGGGGAACATCCATATTTTGTATATTACCAATGGTAGTAACGAGTGGAGTTTTCTATTATAAAAGCAATTACATAGATTGGAATATATCTATACTATGTGCTATTGGTGGAATGATAGGCGGATATATGGGAGCAAAAATTTTAAGAAAAATTCCAGTTCAATATTTAAAAATTATATTTACAATTTTTTTAATATATGCATCCTATAAAATGATTTGGAGTTAAAACATGATAGAAATTTTAATAGGAATATTATCAGGCACTATTAGTGGAACAGGAATGGGTGGAGGAACCATATTAATCTTTCTTCTTGTATATATGTTGGGAATAGACCAACATATAGCACAAGCTACCAACTTGGTATTTTTCATACCAACATCCATAATAGCCATTATCATAAATTTGAAAAATAAAAATATAGCTTTACAAACTGCAATATTTGTTTCGGTATTTGGTATATTAGGCGCAATTATTGGTGCTAATATATCCATAAAAATAGATGTGAATATTTTAAAAAAATGTTTTGGTATATTTTTACTAATAATTGCTATTCATGAAATATATACCATCGTAAAATGGTATAAAAAAGAAAAAATACGAGATACTAAGAAAAAGCAAAGTTAAAAATATAATAGAGAGGATGATGAAAATGAAATTTGTAAAAGGTGTTGTTATTGGAGGATTATTAGTTACAGGAGCAGCTATGTTATATACAGAAATGGGAAAAACAACTAAAAAGAAAATGATGAAAAAAGGAAGACAAATGATTAAAAATATGGGGATAGTATAAAGTAAAAGGAAAATCCAACTCGATAAGAGTTGGATTTTTGTTTCTTAAGTTTCTATTTTAAGATAATTTCTTTCCATTCTAGGAAAGTGCATTTCCTGAATAGAAAAATAAATTTATTATACTACATAAAGTAGTTTTGTTTTTTGTCATCACATTTGTCATCACATTTGTCGTGACATTTATCATGGCATTTGTCATCACATTTGTCATCACATTTATCATGTTCTTTATCTTTGCATTTCTCACAACCCATGAAGCAATCACATTTTTCATGTTTTTCACCTTTTAAACATTTTCCTTCATGGTGACATTTTGCACAAATTTTAATTTTTTTTGTATCATTTACCCAGATTTGAATAGCATATTGTTTTCCTGGACATAAAGGACCAAAAACAAATTCACCTTCACAATCTGTAAAGGTATGACCAATTGGTCTACGTTCTTCTTTACCACAGTCATAAACGACCTCAACTAATTTAACGACCGCATCTGTAACTGGTTCTTTAAAACAATTTTTAACAACACCATAAATAACATCTCTGTTATCTTCTGGTAAAGTGATATCAAGATCAAATTGTTTACCACCAGATATAACACCATCAATATCTAGTATTTGACATGGCTTTTTATTATTTTCCATTTAGAATCACCCTTTCTAAAACAACTTAAGTTGTTTTATATATCATATGAAGAATTTTGTCGAAAGTGAAAAAATAAAGATAAAAATTAAAAAATAATAAAAAAAGTTTACAACTTGTATTTTTATGGTATAATAAAAATGGATAAAACTAAGGAGGAAATAAGAATGGGCTTAATCGATAATATAAGAAAGACACGTCAAGAAAAAAGTGATGCGAAAATAGAAGAAATAGCAAATAAAATGATGCGAAAAAAAGAAAAAAGAACAGGAGAAGAAATATCACAAAAGGATATTGAAAGAGCATATAAAAAAGCAGAGAAAATAGAGAAAAAAGATAGGAAAAGAAAAAATAGAAGGAATGCAATAATAGCAGTATTAACTACGTTAGGAATCACTATTGGAGGACGGACATGCCTTATTAACTGACGGAAATCAAGTAAAAGAGCCAGATAATAAAACCAATATAGAAATGGATAATCAGGAAAATACGGAGATAAATAAAAGAGAAGCATATCTACAAGAATTACAAGATATGAGTCAATATGATAATATAGATGTATCAAAAGAGCAAGAAAATGATACAAAAATCATAGATCAAATCTTAGAAAATTATAATGGAAATTTATTAGAACAAGCTGAAATTGATAAGGAAGATTTAGGTATTATTTTACAAACATATGTAGGGAATGGACATATTATAAAAGACATTTCGGAAACTGGAGAAATCTCATATATACAAAATGCCTCAAAAATCACATATGATTTAGAGCCAGGGCAAGAATGGGTAGAAGAAAATGCGGTTGGTAATGTATATATTTTAGTAGATACAGAGCATAATAACACAGTGGCAGGAATTGGATTGGTAGAGGGAAATTATTGTGAAATAGATGTGGAACAAGTAAGAACTGGACAAAATGAGGGTATATATGAAAAAAATGATGAGACTTATGTTGGTTTGCCAGAAGGCGTTGATAATGCCGAAGCCTATAAAAACTTTTCGAATTATTATCAAGAAAGAGTTGAAAAACAACAAGCAACAGAAAAAAATGAAGGAATGGAACATTAATGTAAAATATAAATATAATAAGGCAAAAATTATATAGATTGCATAAAATATCCACTCTTTGCAAACAATATGTGTAAAACATATTTGCAAGGAGTGGAATTTTTTTGAAAACAAATAAAATATTAAAAATTGATGGAACCTTATTAGATAAAAAGCAATTAGAAAACCATTTGCAAAAAGTTGCGGCAAATCATAATTTAATGAATAGGTCATCTAAAGAAACGTATCCTATTCCACAATTACTGAATAATTATGAAACAATAAAAATTGTATATAATTTATTAAATCAACATGTAAAATTAGGCATTAGCACACATCCAGCAGGAGAATGGCTATTAGATAATTTCTATATCATAGAAGAAACGGTAAAACAAATACAAAAAGAATTAACTTTAAAAAAATATATGAACTTTTTAGGAATTGCCAATGGGAGATATAAAGGATTTGCAAGAATATATGTGTTAGCAGCCGAAATTGTAGCATATACAGATAATAAGATTGAAAAAGAAGATTTAGAAGATTATTTAGCTAGTTATCAAGAAAAGAAGACATTAAGTATGGAGGAAATTTGGAATATTGGTTTATTTCTTCAAATAGCAATTATTGAAAATATTAAAGAAATTTGTGAAAAAATATATAGTAGTCAAATACAAAAAGTAAAAGCAGAAAATATTGTACGAAAACAAATAGAAGAAATAAAAAATCTAAAAGAAGATAATATATATCATATTAAAAATATAAAAAAAGATATTTTTAATGATGTTAAATATCCATTTATAGAATATATGTCATACATTTTAAAAAGATACGGAAAAAAAGGATATAGTTATTTAAAAGTATTAGATGAGATTGTGGAGATGACAGGGACAACGGTTCAAGAGGTTATTAAGAAAGAACATTTTGATATAGCTGTAAAAAAAGTATCGATTGGAAATAGTATTACAAGTATAAAGACGATACAAAGAATTAACTTTTTAGAAATATTTGAAAAGATAAATGGGGTAGAAGAAATTTTAAAACAAGACCCAGCAGGTGTATATAGCAAAATGGACAATAATACAAAGGATTATTATAGAAATAGAATTAAAGAAATATCGAAAAAAACAAAAATTTCAGAGATTTATATTGCTAAAAAAATATTAGAATTAGCAAAAGAAAACGGTAATGATGGGAAAAAAGCACATATAGGATATTATATGATAGACAAAGGGATTGAAAAAACATATCAAGAATTACACTATAAAGTCCCTAAAAATATAAGTAGTAAAACAAAATCAAAAATATATATTGCTACAAATTTGATATTTTCATTATTATTATCTGTCACGATGAGCTATATATTAAATGTGTATATTCAAAATATAGGCATAAATATTTTAAATATATTCCTATTTTTAATACCTTCATCAGAAATTGTTACACAAATTATGCAATATATATTAAGTAAAATGATAAAGCCAAAACCAATACCGAAAATCGATTTTTCAAAAGGAATTGATGAAGAAAATGCCTGTATGGTGATAATACCAACCATAGTAAAAGATAAAGAAAAAGTAAAAGAATTAATGAAAAAATTAGAAGTGTATTATATTGCGAATGAATCTAAAAATATTTATTTTACATTATTAGGAGATTGTTCAGAAAGTAGTATAAAAGAAGAAAAGAGTGATAATGAAGTAATAGAAACCGGTATTAATTTGATAGAAAAATTAAACAAAAAATATTCTGAAGAAAATACATTCCCAATTTTTCATTTCTTATATAGAAAAAGAGAATGGAATGAAAAAGAAAACTGCTACTTAGGATGGGAAAGAAAAAGAGGAATGATTAACCAATTTAATGAATATATCTTAGGAAATGAAGAGAATACATTTCGTGTAAATACAATGGAACCATATAAAGATATTCTTCCTAAAATAAAATATGTGATAACTTTAGATGCAGATACAGATTTGGTACTAAATTCGGCTTTTGAATTAGTAGGGGCAATGGCACATATATTAAATAAACCAGTGATAGATGAAGAAAAAAATATTGTAATAGAAGGATATGGAATTATTCAACCAAGAATTGGAATCAATTTAGATATTTCCTATAAAACATTATTTACGCAAATTTTTGCAGGAGCAGGCGGAATTGACTCTTATACAAATGCTATTTCTGATTTATATCAAGACAATTTTGGGGAAGGAATTTTTACAGGAAAGGGAATTTATGATTTAAAAGTATTTTCAACAGTATTGAAAAAAGCCATACCAGAAAATACAGTATTAAGTCATGACTTACTAGAAGGATGTTACTTAAGATGTGGGTTAGCAACAGATATCATGCTAATGGATGGATATCCAACAAAATATAATAGCTTTATGAATCGACTATCTAGATGGATAAGAGGAGATTGGCAAATAGCTAGATGGTTAAGAAAAAATATAGTAAGTCAAGAAGGAAGCATTGCGAATCCATTGAATTGTATTTCTAAATACAAAATATGGGACAACCTAAGAAGAAGTTTAATAGAAATTTCTGTTATGATAGCTTTCCTATTTTTAGTTGTGTTCAGTAATAGATATATGCTTAAAATCTACCCATTTGTTATCCTTGGTTTAGGAGCAATTGTCATATCGAATATATTAGAAATTTTTAATAATCTAATAGTGAAAAAAGAAGGAGAACATAAACAGAAAAAATTTTCTCCAAGAATATCTGGATATAAGGGGATTTTATTAAGAATATGGATAACCATCAGTGTATTACCATATAAAGCATATGTATCCAGTATGGCGATTGTAAAGACCATATACAGAAAATGTATAACACACAAAAAATTATTAGAATGGATGACGTCAGAAGAGGCAGAAAAACAAGCAAAAAATAATGTTATGTCATATATAAAACAAATGTGGTTCAATATAGTAATAGGAGTTATAACAATAGGAATCGCTTTTAGTAGAAAAAGTATTTTAGGAGCTATATTAGGCTTTATATGGATCGTAGCTCCTGTATTGATGTGGTATATTAGTAAAGAGAAAACAGAAACACAAGCAATCGAAAAGCTAGATAAAGCAGAAAGAGAATATTTGCTAGAAATTGGTGAAAGGACATGGGAGTTTTTCAAAACATATATAAACAAAGAAAATAATTATTTTATAACAGATAATTACCAAGAAGATAGAAAAGAAAAAATTGTCAATAGGACATCTTCCACTAATATAGGATTATCTATATTAGCCATTATCTCAAGCTATGATTTAAAATATGCCAGTTTCGAAGAAACGATAGATTTATTGTATCATGTTCTACAATCTGTAGATAGTCTTCAAAAGTGGAATGGACATTTATATAATTGGTATAATACAAAAACCAAAGAACCATTAAGACCTAGATATATTTCAACTGTAGATAGTGGTAATTTTATAGGATATCTATATGTTACAAAATCGTTTTTAAAAGATGTAAAAGAAAAAATGGATAAAGAAAATGCGATAGATGAAACAAAAATAGAAAATACAATAGAGAATAAAATAGAAGAAATGATAGAAATTACCAATAGAATTATAAACGCTACAGATTTTCATTGTTTATATAGTGAGAAACATCAAATATTTTCTATAGGGTATAATATAGAAGAAAATAAATTAACAGATTCCTATTATGATCTTTTAGCATCAGAAGCAAGACAAGCAAGTATTGTTGCCATAGCCAAAAAAGATGTACCTTCTAAACATTGGAATCATCTAAGCAGGACACTAACGGTTTTGGATAAATATAAAGGATTAATTTCTTGGTCAGGGACAGCTTTTGAATATTTAATGCCCAATATTAATATTCCTAAATATAAAGGTAGCTTATTAGATGAATCTTGTAAATTTATGATTATGAGTCAAATAAAGTATGCAGAACATTTAAACTTGCCATTTGGTGTATCAGAATCAGCTTTCAATTTAAAAGATTTACAATCCAATTATCAATATAAAGCATTTGGAATACCATGGCTAGGATTAAAAAGAGGATTGGGAGATGAAATGGTAGTCGCTTCTTATGGTAGTATTTTAGCAATAAATGATAAACCGAAAGAAGTGGTACAAAATTTAAAAAAATTAGAAGCATATGGAATGTATAATCAATATGGATTTTATGAATCACTAGATTTTACACCAGAAAGGGTTAGAAAAGGAAAAAATGCAGAAATTGTAAAAACGTATATGGCACATCATCAAGGGCTAATATTACTATCAATTAATAATGTATTTAATCAAAACATATTACAAAAAAGATTTATACAAAATCCAGAAATTCAAGCAGTTACCATATTGTTGCAAGAAACAATGCCAGAAAAATCAATTACAACGAAAGAAGATAAAGAAAAGGTAGAAAAATTAAAATATAAAGATTATGAAAATTATATTAAAAGAAAATACGCAAAAATTGATGAAAGATTAATCAGAGGAAATGTCATAGCAAATGAAAATTATATGATAGCATTAAATCAAAAAGGAGAAGGATTTAGTAAATATAAAGATATGTATATCAATAAATTTAAAAATACAGAGGATTATATTCAAGGTATTATATTTAATATCAAAAGTATTAAAAATAAAAATATTATTAGTTCAAGTTATTCTCAAAATCCAAAAAATGAAAATCAATATCAAATTAGTTTTATGCCAGATAAAAATGAACAAGAAATAATTAGTGGAAATATAAAGGCCCAAATAGATATTACAGTTGCATCAAATGAACCAGTAGAAATTAGAAGGATTACGTTAGAAAACCTAGGAAATGAAGAAGAAATTGTAGAATTAACAGGCTATTTTGAACCGATTTTAACAAGAAAAGAGCAGTATTATGCACATCCAGCATTTAATAATTTATTTTTAGTTTATGAATATGATGAAAAAAATGAGTGCCTAATTGTAAAGAAAAAGAAAAGAGATGTAAAGGAAAAAGAAATCTATTTAGCGACAACTTTAAATGCCAATAAAGAAGACATTATTGGAGAATTAGAATATGAAATAGAAGAAGAAAAATTTATAGGAAGAGGAAATTTAAAAATACCAAAAATGGTAAAAGATTCATTGCCATTTTCTAAAAAGATAGGATTAGTGACAGAGCCAATAATTGCTATGAAAAGAAATATAAAAATAAAGAAAAAGGAAAAAGTAGTCATTGACTTTTTATTATCTGTAGAAGAGGAAAAAGAAAAAGTTATAGAAAATTTGAAAAAGTATGAATTGTTTGAAAATGTAAAAAATGAATTTGATGTATCAAAAGCAAGAGTAGAAGCAGAAAGCAGATATTTAAATATTAAGGGGACAGATATAGAAATTTATCAAAAAATTTTATCCTATATCCTATTTGATAATGCCATGAAAAGTATAGAGAAAGAAAAAATAAATCATCAGGTATATAGACAAAGTGACTTGTGGAAATATGGAATATCAGGAGATTTACCAATTATATTAGTAGAAATGAAAAATGCAAATGATGCAGAATGTTTAAAGGAAATATTAAAGGCATATGAATATTTCAGAACAAAAAATGTGGAAACAGAAATTGTCATTGTTGATGAAGAAAAATATAGTTATGAAAATTATGTTAGAGAAGAGATAGATGCAACAATTTTAAATCAGCATATGGGATATTTAAAAAATATAAATGGAGGAATATTTTTATTAAATGAAGAGGAAATGGATGAAAAAGATTTCGAACTTTTAAAATTCATATCTGTCATAACGATTAATTGCGGAAAGGGAAATCTTGAAAATAATATAAAAGATTTGGAAGAAGAATATTTAGAAAAATATAAAGAAATTAGTGAAGAAGAAACGACGAATGTATTTATAGGGGAAACTACAGAAGATGTGGATATTATAAAAGATAAAGAAAACTTGAAATATTACAATGAATATGGTGGATTTTCAGCAGATGGAAAAGAATATTGGATAAAAATAAATCAAGATAAACGATTACCAACAGTGTGGTCACATATAATGGCAAATGAAAAATTTGGAACTATTGTTACAGAAAATATGGGAGGATATAGTTGGTATAAAAACAGTAGACTAAATAGAGTGACAAGTTGGAATAATCACCCAAGTTATGATATTCCATCAGAGGTTATTTATCTAAAAGATATGGAAACCAAAAAGACATGGTCTTTAGGATTAAATCCTATGCCAGATAATAGAAATTATAATGTGATTTATGGTTTTGGATATTGCAAATATATCCATAACACATTAGGAATCGAACAAGAATTAGAAATATTTGTTCCAAAAGAAGACAGTTGTAAAATAGGAATTTTAAACTTAAAAAATAAAACACCTAATAGAAAACATGTAAAATTATATTATTATATAAAGCCAGTTATAGGAGAAGATGAAATAAAAACAGGAAAAAATATCAACCTGAAATTTGATAGAAATAGCAATATCATAACTGCTGATAATTTATACATTGGTGAAATTGAAAATACGAAAATATACATGTCATCTAGTGAAAAAATCAAAAGTTATACAGGGGATAAAAAATTCTTCTTAGGAAAAAATGGATTATCAAATCCAGATGGAATTAAAAAAATCACACTAAATAATAGCAATGCCTTAGGGAGAGATTCTTGTATTGCATTTGAAATAGAGGTGGAAATAGAAAGCTTTTCTAATAAAGAGATATCTTTTATTTTAGGTGCAGAAGAAAATATAATGGATTGTAAAAATATAGCCTATAAATATAGTAAGTTACAAAATTGTAGACAAGAATTAGAATGTGTAAAAAATTATTGGAAAGAGCTATTAGGAAGATTGCAAGTATACACGCCTTTAGAATCAACAAATATAATATTAAATGGTTGGAGTATCTATCAAATTTTAGAAAGTAGACTTTGGGGAAAAAGTGGATACTATCAATCAGGCGGAGCATTTGGGTTTAGGGATCAATTACAAGATACTCTAGCATTAAAATATATTTCGCCAGAATTTCTAAAAAAGCAAATCATAGTGCATAGTAAACATCAATTTGAAGAAGGAGATGTAGAACACTGGTGGCATGAAGAGAACAACAAAGGAATTCGAACAAGATTTTCAGATGATTTACTATGGTTACCATATCTTGTGCTACAATATATTCATTTTACAGGAGATGATAGCATTTTAGATATAGAAACGCCATATCTAAAAGGAGCAATATTAGAAGAAGGTGTTGATGAAAGATATGACCAATATGTACAAAGCGAAAGACAAGAAAGTATTTATTGGCATTGTATTAGAGCAATAGAAAAAAGTTTCAACTTTGGAGAAAATGGATTACCGAAAATTGGTAGTGGAGATTGGAATGATGGATTTAGTACAGTGGGAAACAAAGGAAAAGGCGAAAGTGTATGGCTAGGATTTTTCTTGTATAACATCTTAGATGAATTTATTCCAATATGTGAAATGATGGAACAGGAAAAAGAACAAGAAAAAACAATAATAGAAGAAAAAGCGAATAATGATCAAGAACCAAAAAGTCGAATTGAAAAATATAAAGAAATAAAATTACAACTAAAAAAAGCGTTAAATACAAATGGATGGGATGGTAGATGGTATAAAAGAGCCTTTATGGATGATGGTAATGTATTAGGTAGCATGGAAAATGATGAATGTAGGATTGATAGTATTGCACAAAGCTGGAGTGTTATATCAAAAGCAGGAGATAATGATAAAAAATATATTTCAATGGAAAGTTTAGAAAATCATTTAGTGGATAAAGAAAATGGGATTATAAAATTATTAGATCCACCTTTTGAAAAAGGGCATTTAGAGCCAGGATATATCAAAGCGTATTTACCAGGTGTTAGAGAAAATGGAGGTCAATATACACATAGCAGTTGTTGGGCAATTATTGCAGAAGCTTTACTAGGATTTGGTGCTAAAGCTTTAGAATTTTATCGAATGATTAATCCGATTGAACATTCTAGAACTGAAGATGCTTGTAATAAATATAAAGTAGAACCATATGTCATTGCAGCAGATATTTATGGTGCTGGGAATTTAGCCGGAAGAGGCGGATGGACTTGGTATACTGGATCAAGTAGCTGGTATTATGATGCAGGAATAGAATATATATTAGGATTAAAAATAGAAAAAGAATATTTAAAAATAGAACCATGTATACCAAAAGATTGGAAAGAATATATCATACGATATAAATGGAAAGAAAGTATATATAATATAAAAGTTATGAATATAAATCAAAAAAATACAGGAGTGGAAAAAGTATTATTAAATGGACAAGAAATAGAAAATAAAATAAAACTAGATGGTGATGGTAAAATATTTAATATTGAGGTTATCCTATAAAAAATGTTTTTGAAAAAGAAAAAATGCATTTTATAAAAATTTAAAGTAACAAAAAAGTAATCCTTTCATATGATAGTAAAAAAGCTATAAAGGGAGGATTATTTTTTATGGCAAAAATTTTAGTGTTTAATAATGACACAGATAGAATGGAAACCTATTACAGAAATGAAGCTGATCCTATGCCATATAATACAAATGGAACATTAAGAGTCAGAGAATTTAGAGGCTCTAGCAAAAGTAATATATTATGGACAACAAAAAGAACCATGCAAAGTTGGAATAGTCAAAGATATATATATGGAGGACCTATACCAGTCGGATTTGCTTTTAAAAGACCTTATGAAGGAGGACATGGAAATCAAAGTCAACATTATGCAGGTGTAGCCTTTGATGTGGGGCAAACATTATCTGCAGAAAGAAGAAGAGTACTTTGGAATAGTGCTAATAATTCAGGAGTATGGAGTTATGTAGAACCAATTTCATTAACACCTACATGGGTACATTTTGACAAAAGATTTGGTTCTCCAGCTTGTAGTACAGGGGGATTTCCACAATTAAAAAGAGGAAGCTTAAGTAATTATGTATTAATTGCTCAAGATGATTTAAATACATTAGGATATCGTACAAATGGATTAGATGGCATATTTGGCTCAGCAACACAAAATGCTGTAAGAGAATACCAAAGAACAAGAGGACTAACAGTAGATGGAATTATTGGTTGTAATACTTGGCGTGCACTTCAAGAAGAGGTTGTTGGAACAGGAGCGACAAGTACAACTATAAATTAATAAAAAAATAAAAAAGAAGCATTCAATACACAAAGTAGAATACTTCTTTTTATTGTTAAGCCTCTTCATAATTATTGTTACTCTTGCGTTCTTGCATTTTTACAAGCTGTGTTGTAAGTAAATAAACAATCTCTTTATTATAATTGTTTAATTTTAAATAAGCCTCTAAAAATTTGTCATCTACCAAATCGTTAAAAGAGGAATCATTTTCTATTAAATCATCAAAAAGAAAATTAGAACTGATATTAAGTGCTTTACAAAGGTTAATAATGGTTGTAGCACTTCCAAAAGCGATACCTCTTTCTAATTGGCTGATATACCTTGTCGATAAAGAAAGTTTTTCAGCTAACTTTTCCTGTGTGTAGTTTGTCCTTGATCTAGCTAATTTTATTTTTCTTCCAATATTTTTTCTTAGATATCTTTCATTACTATCCATAAACTTTCCTCCATACTAATTTATACAAAGTATATCAATTAGAAATTTAAAATAAAATGAACTAATAATTAGATAAATTGAACAATAGAATAGAAATAGTTCGTGTTTCTAAAAAAATAAAAGTTTATAGAAAACAATAGGAATTCTCAAGATAAGTTCATTTAAAAAAATATATAGTCTGAATTGCAATAAAAAATTAAAAAAATTAAAAAAATTCGAAAAAAGTATTGCAAAATAAGAAAAGTTATATTAAAATCTAAGTGAAGTGGAGAAAAGTGGTACAAAGTGGTACGAAAAGGAAATGAGGTGGAAGACCATTGCTAATTGGCGAATATGAGCATTCTCTAGACGTTAAAGGTAGGTTAATTATGCCAGCAAAATTGAGACAAGACATGGGAGAAAAATTCATTGTAACAAAAGGGTTAGATGGATGTCTATTTGCATTTTCACAAGAAGAATGGTTAAATTTCGAACTAAAATTAAAAGCATTACCACTTTCAGATAAAAATGCCAGAAACTTTGTAAGATTTTTCTTATCAGGTGCAACAGAGTGTGAATTAGACAAGCAAGGTAGATTCTTAATACCAAATAACTTAAGAAATGCAGCAGGTTTAGAAAAGGAAGTTGTTATAATTGGTGTAGGAACTCGATTAGAAATATGGAATAAAAATACGTGGGAAAAATGTGATGAAGATATATCAGCAGACGAAATAGCAGAAAACATGGCTAATCTTGGTATATAACTTGAAAAAGTTTATATAGATACAAAAGACAAGCATACAAAAGATAAATTTAAGTAATTACAAAAGATAAAAAAAGAAAACAAAGGATAAAAGTACAAAAGATTTAAAATATACAAAAGATAAATTTTTTAAGTACAAAAGATTTAAAAATTACATAGAAAAAATAAAAAGGTACAAAAGTTAAGCTTACAAAAGAAAATCGAACAAAAGAATTTGTGAAAACAATTTGAACCCCAAAAGAAAATTATACAATATAAAAGATAAAGACAACTGGTAGTTTTCTAATTACCAGTTGTTTAAGTATAGTAAACGAATAAGAGGTGTAAAATTGAATTTTGAGCATAAACCAGTCTTGCTTAAAGAATGTATAGAAGGATTACATATAAATCCAGATGGTATATATGTAGATGGCACCATGGGAGGAGCAGGACATAGTATAGAAATTTTAAAAAGGTTGTCAGCTAAAGGAAAATTAATAGGAATTGATAGAGATGAAGAAGCGTTAAAAGCTTCAAAAGAAAGACTATCATCATATAAAAATGTAGAATATATCTATGATAACCATGACAACATAAAAGACATATTGCAAAAATTACAGATTGAAAAAGTAGATGGTATTTTGTTAGATTTAGGCGTTTCTTCATATCAGCTAGATGAAAGAAATAGAGGATTTAGTTACTTAGGAGAAAACGAACTAGATATGAGAATGGATAAAACCCAAGAATTAACAGCAAAAAGAGTAGTCAATGATTATTCAGAAAAAGAATTAGCCAACTTAATTTATGAATATGGAGAAGAACGTTTTTCAAGACAAATTGCAAGAAATATATGTAATTATAGAAAAGAAAAAACAATTAATACAACAAAAGAATTGGTAGACATTATTGAAAAATCTATTTCAAAATCAAAACAAAATGATGGGCATCCTGCCAAAAGAACATTCCAAGCAATCAGAATAGAAGTCAATAATGAAATTAAGCCATTATATAATACTGTAAAAGATTGTATTGATTGTTTAAAACCACAAGGAAGATTGTGTATCATAACATTTCATTCATTAGAAGACAGAGCAGTCAAAAATGCTTACATAGAGGCAAAGGGGAAATGCACTTGTCCAAGTGATTTACCATATTGTGTATGTGGAGCAGAAACATTGGGAAAAATTATTACGAAAAAACCAATCATTGCAACAAAAGAAGAACAAGAAGAAAATTCAAGAAGCAAAAGTGCAAAATTAAGAATTTTTGAAAGAATATAAACATATGAGGAGGTGAAATAACTTATGGCAGCGAGATATCAATATGAAACAAGTCCAAGAAAAATAGAACCAGAATATAAAAAAGAAAAGAAAAAACAACAAATCAGAGTTGTAAAAGACTTGCCAAAACAAGAAATTAAGATATCAAAAGCACAAAAAATAAGGCATAGAAAAGCAACCTTATTGGTAATTGCTATATTTGCGGTATTGCTAACCATAAGTTATCGAAACACCCAAATAAATGAAAAATTTAATCAAATGCAAGAATTAAAAACAAAATTGTCATCATTACAAAAAGAGAATGAACAATTACAAGTTAGTATAGAAAATAGTTTAAATTTCAGCAATATAGAAAAACAAGCAAAAGAAAAATTAGGCATGCAAAAACTAACCAATAAACAAACCGTATATGTAAGTTTACCTAAAAAAGATTATATAGAATCAACAACAGAAAAAGTACAAATCAGTGATAATAAAAATGAGAATTGGTTTGAAAAATTTGTAGATAAGATATTTAATAGATAATTGTGATAGAAACAGTTATCTATTCTTTTTTTAAGGAATAAAAACAAACACCTCTAATACATATTATTAGAGGTGTTTTTATGAATGAAATAAAACTAACAAGTAAGAAAAAAATGAGGAATATGTTATTTATATCTTTTTTAATTATAATATGTTTGACTGTTAGAATTGCTTATATCCAATTAATACAAGGAAAAGAATTGTCTGAATTAGCTTACCAACAGCAAACGTTAGATAGAAAAATTAATCCACAACGAGGAACCATATATGATGCAACAGGAAAAAATATATTAGCGGTTAGTAGCACTGTGGAAACGGTTACAGTAAATCCAAGTAATATAGCGAGTGAAAATAAAGAAAAAGTTGCAAAAGCATTATCAAATATATTTGAACTTGACTATGAAACCGTTTTAAAAAAGGTAAAAAAAAGAAGCTCAATTGAAACAATTGTAAAAAAAGTAGACAAGGAAAAGACAGACGAACTTAGAAAGTGGATAGAAGAAAACGGGATAACGAGTGGTATCAACATTGATGAAGATACGAAAAGGTATTATCCATATAATAATTTAGCCTCACAAGTCATTGGTTTTTGTGGAAGTGATAATCAAGGATTAGATGGAATAGAGGCCAAATATGATAATGAATTAAAAGGAAAACAAGGTGCAATACAAAAACATACTGATGCAAAAGGCGGGGAAATAGGAGAAGAAGGAGAAAATTATATATCTGCTGTAGATGGAAATGATTTAGTATTAACAATTGATCTAACTATACAATCGATTGCAGAAAAGTATTTAGAAGAAGCATGTATTGACAATAAATGTACGGATGGGGGAAGTGTTATTGTTATGAACCCTCAAAATGGAGATATTTTGGCTATGGCTAATTATCCAAGTTATAATTTAAATGAGCCTTATGAACCTTATACAGATGAATTGAAAGCAACATGGGATACTTTAGTACAACAAGAAAAAACAACGTACTTACAAGCGGTTTGGAGAAATAAAGCAATAGCAGATACGTATGAACCAGGGTCAGTTTTTAAATTAATAACAGCTTCAGCAGCTTTAGAAGAAGGAATAACAGATACAGATAATGAAGGGGAATTTAGTTGTACAGGTGGAATTGAAGTAGCAGGTGTTAGAATCAAATGTTGGAGATATTATAGACCGCATGGAGCAGAAAGTTTAAGGCAAGCTTTAATGAATTCTTGTAATCCTGTTTTTATCGGACTAGGCCAAAAAATGGGGGTAACAAAATATTATGAATATTTAGAAAAATTTAAATTATTAGAAACAACAGGAATTGATTTACCAGGAGAAGCAGGAAGTATCTTTCTGGCAAAAGAAAAGGCGGGACCAGTAGAACTGGCAACAATTAGTTTTGGCCAAAGATTTGAAATAACGCCAATACAATTAGCAACAGCTGTTTCAAGTATTGCAAATGGTGGAACGAGTATAAAACCAAAAGTGGTAAAACAAATTATCAATAGTGAAACAAAAAAAATCACTGATGTTCCAGTAAAAACAGGAGATAATGTTATTTCAAAGGAAACTTCAGAAAAAGTATTAAGTATGATGGAAAGTGTTGTATCAGAAGGAACGGGGAAAAATGCAAGAGTTGCAGGGTACAGAATAGGCGGAAAAACAGGGACATCTGAAGATGGTGTTAATACGAATAAATATGTAACTTCTTTTTGTGGTGTTGCACCAATTGATAATCCTCAAGCTGTTGTTTTAGTTACATTGTATAATCCGACAGGTGAAGGAGGACACCAAGGAGGTGGTGTTGCAGCACCAGTGGGAGGTCAAATTTTTAGTGAAATTTTGCCATACTTAGAAGTAAGTCAGGGGAATCAAGACGAAGTGGAAACAATTGAACAAATTGAAACACCAGATGTTATTGGTAAAACTGTAGCAGAAGCGGAAAAGATTATGAAAGAAAATGGATTAGAGCTTGTTATTCAAAATGCAGAAGAGGAAATAGATAAGGACGCTTCTATTATAAAGACACAAATTCCACAAGTAGGTATTATGATTAATAAAGGTAATAAAGTTTATGTAGAAAAAGAATAAAACCCAGAGACTACAAGTAACGTAGTCTCTAGTTCTCTTTTTTAGTGTCCACTATATGAGGATATTTCAATTGAATTTTCTAAAATAACGTTTTAAAAAAGAAAAGATTCTAAAGAAATGGCTATTTCCTTTTTTGTGTTACATTCTGTCAAAATACCATTCTTATTTAAAATCATAGCCCAGTGTTTACCATGACCGATTTTAGATAAATCATTTGCGACAATAAAATCGGCTTCATTTTTTTCTCTTAACTTTGAAGCAACTTGATACAGCTCATCTTTACTGACACCATCTAGAAGTTTAAATCCTACTAAAGTCACATTTGGAGCCATCTGTTTAATCTGACCAATCACTTTTGGCGTGAGCTGTAACATTGTCATCAAATGTGGTTCATAAGATGAAATTTTAGTGTTATTATTACAAACATGCTTTGGATTTTCAAAGATTTTTAAAAGTCTTTCTTTGGTAATTTCTTCAGGTGTTTGCGAATTTTGAATAGTTTCCCAGATTTCATTAACTAATTCTTCAGCCCTTATGACATATTTTCCAGCATAATCACCTACTGCGGAAGAGTGAATGATGATATCAATTTTTTTAGTTGCAAAGATTTCTTTTAGGGCCTCAATCAAATCTTGTGTAGATTCAATTGTTACAAATTGGATTTTATCAGAAATAAGTTTTGGTTTATAGGACATTTTTGTTGAAATATAATAAATATTTTCAATTTGGTCATTTTTATCCTCTAAAAATGTTTCTGCTAAAACAGAACCTAAAGCGCCTGTTGCCATATTCGTTATTTTCATAACAGAGTCAATCTTTTCGTTGGTTGGTCCAGCCGTAATAATAATATTTTTTTCATGTTTTTACCTCTCTTTCTTTGTGGGTAATTAAATTATATATGTTTTTTAGATATAATTCAAATCCAGAAATGACTAGATATATCAAAAGATAGAATTAGAACAATAATTGACATATCTACGAAAATATGATATAATACTACAGATTATCAATTAAGAAATGGGGTTTAGTATAAAAAGTATGAAAAATGTAAGAAAAAGAATCGTATTGATATTAGGAATAGTTACAATAATGATTTTAGCAATGACAACAATTAGTAAAGGAGCAACATCACAGGCAACTGGAAATTCTGATTATGTATATTTATCAGATATTTCATACGTTAAAGATAAATCATTTGCTCCAAGCGGACAATCTATTCTTTTAGATAGAAATAAAGATAATAATATAATTACGTT